>CAKPZC010000063.1 GCA_934203355.1 uncultured Prevotella sp.
TCAATTTACCTTAAACCTAATAACTAAAAACCTAAATCTATTACTACTAACCTAAACAATCTATTAACCTTTTGACAATGCAAAGGTAGCAACTTTATATGAACATAGCAAACTTTAAATAACAAATTATAGGAAACAGATATATTTATTGATATATATCAATAGACGTGCCCGAACACAAGCAACAATCTCGTATTTATTCGTCGTTTTTACTTTTAAAGTGTAACTTTGTTGTCACTATTATAGCCTATAAATTTATAAGCTGTCAAGCATAATAGTCGAAAAAAAATGAGTAAGTTTGCACTTATATAACAAAACACTATGAGAGTACTCATCGTAAACACAAGCGAAAAGACCGGTGGAGCCGCAGTTGCAGCCAACCGACTGATGGAAGCCCTGAACAACAACGGGGTTAAGACGAAGATGCTTGTAGCCAACAAGCAGACCGACCATATAACCGTAGTGCCACTGCCAAGACCATGGCTCACACGATGGCACTTCCTTTGGGAAAGATGGACTGTGTTCTTCCGCCTGCACTTCCAGAAAAAACATCTCTTCGAGATAGACATAGCCAACGCGGGAAGCGACATCACAAGACTGCCAGAGTTTAAGGAAGCCGACGTGATACACCTAAACTGGATAAATCAGGGAATGCTGTCGCTAAAGTCAATACGCAAAATTCTGAAAAGCGGCAAACCAGTGGTGTGGACCATGCACGACCTATGGCCAGCCACAGGCATATGCCACTATGCCCGCACGTGTCCCACATTCCGCACAGCGTGCCACAACTGCCAGCTATTGCCTCTTCACGGTTCGACACACGACCTCTCGCACAAGATATGGGAACAGAAGAAAAAGCTATACCACGGCTCAAATATCCACTTCGTGACGTGTAGCCGATGGCTTGAGGGACAAGCCAAGCAGAGCGCACTGCTCACCGGACAACGCGTGTCGGCAATACCCAACACCATCGACACTCGTGTGTTCCGACCCACCGACCGCAAAGAGGCACGGCTCGGATGCGGACTCCCCGCCGACCGACGCATCATACTCTTCGTATCGCAGAAAGTGACCGACGAGCGCAAGGGAATGAGCTATTTCATCAAAGCCATCAACTCGCTCGTAGACAAACACCCCGAAATGAAGAACAACACGGCAGTGGCAATTCTCGGTTCAAACTCAGAAGCTGTAGCAGAACAGCTCACCTTGCCGTCGTTCCCACTGGGATATGTAAGCGACGACAGGCAAATTGTCAACATCTATAACTCTGCCGATGTCTACGTGTTGCCGTCGCTTGAGGACAACCTGCCAAACACAATCATGGAAGCTATGGCGTGCGGAGTGCCGAGCGTAGGATTCCGCGTAGGTGGAATACCCGAAATGATCGACCACCGACGCAATGGTTATGTAGCCAACTTCAAGGACACCGACGACCTAGCTGAAGGTATCAGATGGATACTCAACGACGCTAACCACGACGAACTGAAGCAAAACTGCCTGCACAAGGTCACACACAATTACTCCAGCCAGAGCGTGTCGATGCAATATATCGAAGTATACAACGAACTAATAGCCCTTAAAAGATACATTATATAATATATATGGTAAAATTCTCTATCATCACCTGCACATACAATGCAGCACCAGTGCTACAACGCACTCTCGACAGTGTGCTATCGCAGTCGTGGGCGCTAATAGAACATATCATTATCGACGGAGCCTCGAAAGACTACACCCTGAAAATGGCAGAGGCCTATCGACAGAAAAGCAAGGAAGAGGAGACCGACCACGACATCATAATACAGTCGGAACCCGACAGAGGACTCTACGACGCCATGAACAAAGGGCTTGCCAAGGCCACTGGCGATTATGTGCTCTTCCTTAACGCTGGCGACGTGTTTCCTGACGACAAGACTCTCGAAAACATATCAAATGATGTCAACGAACGCTCCGACGGCAAACTGCCAGCCGTGCTCTACGGCGACACAAATGTTGTTGACGACAACGGAACACTGCTGCGACCACGACGCCTCGCCCCACCCGACAACCTTAATTGGCGTTCATTCCGCCACGGCATGCTCGTGTGCCATCAGGCTTTCTACGCACGCACAGACATAGCACAAGCCGAACCCTACAACCTGCGCTACCGCTTCTCTGCCGACGTAGACTGGTGTATTAGGGTTATGAAACGGGCAGAAAAAGAAGGATTGCCACTATTAAGACTACAAGATGTGGTGGTCAACTACCTCGACGGTGGCATGACAAACAAGAACCACCGGGCATCGCTACTGGAACGTTTCAACGTGATGCGCCACCACTACGGACTACTCACAACCATCGGAATGCACACTTGGTTCGTTATCAGGGCCATACTGAAGAAATAAAACAATCACATGGTTTTCACCATTAAAGGCAAGAGTTTTGTGTGTTCGCGCACAAAACTCTTGTTCTATATCAATTAATCGACTAAAAATCGAAGAAAGACCAAGGATTGTTTGCGCAAACAGAAAATCCTGCGTACCTTTGCATCGTCAAAAGGTTAATAGATTGTTTAGGTTAGTAGTAATAGATTTAGGTTTTTAGTTATTAGGTTTAAGGTAAATTGAACGATTGTTTAACAGGTAACTATGAGGACTCGTGAGAATCTTCATTATTTACGAAAAGGATTTTTAGTTAAACATAAAATAACGGCACAGCTCGCTGAGAGTTGTGCCGTTATTTTTTTATTTCATACCAATAGTCTCGCCATACTACGAGCATATGCATTTCCGAAACCATCAACAACGATTTTCAGATAGTCAACCGCTCGGTGCAATATTCCAGCACAGCCGGACGATGAGTAATAAATATCACCGTGCGCGTGTTGTCGGCAAGCAAGTTGCCCAACAAGCGACACTCAGTGTCGCTATCAAGTGCCGACGTAGCCTCATCAAACACCATTATATGGCGGTTGCGCAACAAGGCACGGGCTATAGCTATGCGCTGAGCCTGTCCTTCGGAAAGTCCGCCGCCACGCTCACCACACATAGAGTCAAGACCTTTAGGCAAAGCAAAAACGAAGTCGGCACAACTCTGACGCAATGCCTCGCACATCTCGGCATCCGTGGCCGATGACCTGCCAAGCAGCAGATTGTCGCGTATGGTGCCGCTCATCAGCGTGTTTCCCTGCGGCACATACACGAAATTACATCGCATACGCGGCGACAAAACATGCTGCTCTTTATCATTATATATATATATGCTGCCACTCTGCGGCAGCATCAGCGACAGAAGCATACGCACAAGAGTGGTCTTTCCTGCTCCAGTCTCACCGAGAATAGCTGTGCACGAGCCAGGACGAAAATCGAACGAGAGATTGCTAATGATGTCGCGTGTGCCATCCTCATATCGGAAACTAACGTTCTCAAGACGCAGTCCGCACGGGCCTGCCACTTTTATCGGCTCTCCCTGCTCCTCCAACGGTTCCTCCTCAAGTTCCATTAGACGCTCGGCAGCAGTGAAGACTGCCACAAAAGCAGGAGCAAGTTTTGTAAGGTTGCGCGCCGGATTCTGTATCTTGTTGACAAGCTGCAGAAATGCCGTCATACCACCAAACGTGAGGGTGCCACCCGACATGCGCACCGCAGCCCAAAGAAAGGCGATGAGATAGCCAAGGGCAAAGCCAAAATTAAGTATGAAGTTGGAGAACACCGAGAACGACGTGCGACGCATCACATTGCGACGCAGCTGAGCCTGTGTGCTCTCCAGACGCGCCACCATGTCGCCACATGCCTCAAGCGTCTTGATGACCATACGGTGCTGTATGGTTTCCTGCATCACCGACTGCACACGACTGTCAGAATCGCGCACTTGGCGAGTTAGGCGGCGCATCTGACCCATGTAGATCTTGCTGACAGCAAGAAAAAGCGGAATGATGGCCACCAATATAATGGCAAGCATACGATCCATAGAGAACAGACAGAGAAATGCACCCAAGAACATCATCAACACCGAGAGCGTGTTGGGCAAGGTCTCGGTGAGAAACGTAACTACCGTAGCCACATCAAGCTCAAGCCTGTTGAGTATGTCGCCAGAATGATGGCGCGACCTACTGTGCCACCGCGACATGAGCAAGCGGTCGAGCATCTGCTGCTGCATAAGATTCTGGGCTCGTATACCAAGAATATTGCGCACCCACACCCCACTTATATTACACGCAAAACCACTCAATATGAGTGCTGCCATCAAAGCTACCGCCCAGTAGATAGAACCTTCTGTCGCTCCCGACGATATGTCGATGGCACGCTTCACAGCCCACACCTGAGCCAGACTCAGCACCACTTCGACAATGCCAATCAAAGCGTTGAGCACAGCCTGCAAGCGGTTGCCACGCCATGCGCCCCAAAGCCAACGCAGTATTGCGCCGGCAGGATACTTGGTGGAAGGGATATTTAGCAGGGTTTTAAGTTTCATATTATCGGGTTTTATCATTATCAGCAATTATCGACATTTCACCGTTTATAGGCATCTCATCGTTTGTCGGCTCCCCACATCATTTTGTCGCGCAACGACGAGAAATAGCGGCGACCATTGGGTTTCGCAATGCGAGTCACAAACGGAGCTTTGCTTATCGTCACCGTCGAACCTTCGTGCATTGTGTAGCTTCGTCCGTCGACAGCCACAAGATAGTTGTGGGAGCGCGATTCCACCTCAAGTCTCACCCTATTGGAGTCGCTTATCACCACCGGACGTATGTTCAGACTGTGTGGCGCAACAGGTGTCAGACACAGGGTCTTGGTTTGTGGAACAATTATCGGACCACCGTTCGACAAAGAATAGGCCGTGGAACCTGTCGGAGTAGTGACAATAAGCCCATCAGCTTGATAAGTAACAAGATAGCTACCGTCGATACTTGTGCGTATGCCTATCATCGACGCCACGTCGCGTTTCAACACTGCTATATCGTTCAGGGCATAATGACAGCCATCGAAATCGCCACCACTTGTTTCAGCCTGTATGGCAGTGTGGGTCTCTATCGTGAAGTTACCCTCGATTATTGCCGTTAGGGCTTCCTCGACCTCAGCCGGAAGTACGTCGGCAAGGAACCCCAATCTACCCATATTAATGCCAACAAGCGGAATCTCTTTTGTGCCAACTCGCACAGCCGACTTCAGGAAAGTGCCGTCGCCACCCATAGATATCACAAAATCGGCATCAAAATCGTCACCGTCGAACACACCGACATCGCCAAGGTCTATCCCCTGGCTATCGGTAAGAAAGTCGTAGAAGGGGCGGTCGACAATCACGCACGCCCCTCGCCCACGCAAGAAGTCGAGCGTTCTCATTAGCGATACTGACTTGCGGGGCTGGAATGTATTGCCGAATACGGCGAATGTAAGATGCTTGTTTGTCATCACTTTAGAATATCGTTTACATTTACTTTATTATTATCCAAATAAATTATTGTCTACAAAATTACAGAAATTATTGCATACATCAAATAGGGCAAGACGTAATTATACAGCACAAACATAATGATATTTCAAAAAAAATGCGTAAGTTTGCAATACCGATTAATAAAACGACTAATTTATATGGCAAGATTTTATTCGCTCAAGAAGCGCAACCAAGACGATAATAAGATTGCCGACCCATTTGGTGTAATCAGAGAGATACGGCAAAAAGTAAACGAAAAGGAAAAACAAACCATAAACATTCACAATATGGCAAAAGCATACGAATTTCTTGCTAATGGATTCGAGGACATCGAGGCATTGGCTCCTGTCGACATTCTACGTCGAGGTGGTATTGAGATTAAGACTGTAAGCATTGGCGACTCAATCATGGTGGAGTCGGCCCACGGAGTGCAGGTGAAGGCCGACATGATGTTCGGCGAAGCTGACCTTAAGGATGCCGACTTGCTACTTATACCAGGCGGCATGCCGGGTGCTAAGAACCTTGATGAGCATGAGGGCGTGCGCTGCGCATTGGCAAAGCAGGCTGAGCAAAACAAACTTATAGGTGCCATTTGTGCCGCACCTATGGTGCTCGGACATCTCGGACTGCTACGAGGACGCAAAGCCACTTGCTATCCAGGATTCGAGACCGAACTCGATGGGGCAATTTACACATCTGAGCCATACACCGTCGACGGCAACATAATCACAGGCAAAGGACCTGGCGCATCATTCGAATATGCCTACGCTCTGCTTACTCTCATGAAGGGAGAACGCGTGGTGGAAGCTCTGAAGAAAGGCATGATGTACTGTTAACCGTAAAAATATGGACTACATTATAATTGTGGCAGGCGGCAAGGGTCTGCGCATGGGTGGCGACCTGCCCAAACAGTTCATGCCGCTAAACGGCAGACCCGTGCTTATGCACACCATTGAACGTTTCAACAACTACAATCCAGAAATTGGCATAATACTCGTGCTGCCACACTCGCAGCAGGAATATTGGCGACAACTGTGCGAAAAGCACCACTTCGACATAAAGCACACTGTCGTAGACGGAGGCGAAACACGTTTCCACTCATCAAAGAACGGCATTGAGGCTGTGCCCGACAATGCCACTGGAGTTATCGGCATACACGACGGAGTGCGTCCTTTTGTGTCGACAGAGACAATAGTACGTTGCTTCGAAGCAGCACGCTTGTATGGAGCTGCTCTACCCGTATTGCCTGTCACCGACACTCTGCGACGCGTCACCGACGATGGCGGATATAATGTGCAACGCAACGACTACCGCACCGTGCAAACTCCACAGACATTCGACGCGCAACTCCTGAAGAAAGCCTTCCAACAACCATATAGCGACGCCTTCACCGACGACGCATCGGTAGTGGAGGCTATGGGCAGCAAGGTGACGATGGTGGACGGCAACCGCGAGAACATAAAGCTCACCACTCCCTTCGATCTGATCGTGGCTGAAGCAATCTTAAAATAATTAATTTACTTAATGGACATACTATCGCAAGACATAATGTTTTTGCCCGGTGTCGGACCTAGCCGAAAGGATATTCTCAACAAGGAACTCAACATCTACACATGGGGCGACCTGCTGGAATACTATCCATATAAATATGTGGATAGAAGCCGCATATATGCCATTCACGAACTCACAGGCGACATGCCATTCGTGCAGATACGTGGCAAAATCCTGTCTTACGAGGAGTTTGAGATGTCGGCACGCAAGAAGAGAGTGGTGGCACACTTCTCCGACGGCAGGGGAGTGGTCGACCTCGTGTGGTTCTCGGGCGCACAGTATGTCTACAAGAATTACAAGGTGGGCGAGGACTACATCGTCTTCGGACGCCCCACCGTGTACAACGGACGTTTCCAATTCTCGCATCCCGAAATCGATCGCGCACAGGACTTGCAATTGTCCGAGATGGGAATGCAGCCCTACTATACCACAACGGAACTGATGAAGAAACGAGGCATGACATCACGCTCGGTGGAGAAAATAGTGAAGGTGATGCTCCAAAAAATCAACGTACAAATGCCTGAGACCCTGCCCGACTTCATCGTGCGACGCCTACATCTCGTCTCACGCGACACAGCGATGCGCAACATACACTATCCCAAGAACGCCATCGAGATGCAGAAGGCACGCGAACGACTGAAGTTCGAGGAACTGTTCTATGTACAACTAAACATACTGCGCTATGCCAGCGACCACCGACGCAAATATCGCGGATATATTTTCAACCGTGTAGGCTCCGACTTCAATACCTTCTACAAACAAAACCTGAAGTTTGAACTGACAGGTGCACAGAAGCGCGTTATGCACGAGATACGCAACGACATGTGCACAGGCAGACAAATGAACCGCCTATTGCAGGGCGACGTGGGAAGCGGAAAGACACTCGTGGCACTGATGACAATGCTCATTGCACTGGGTAACGGATTCCAGGCTTGCATCATGGCTCCAACCGAGATTCTTGCCGAACAACACCTTACTACTATCAAAGAATTTCTGCATGGCATGGACATACGAGTGGAACTGCTCACGGGAATGGTGAAGGGCAAACGGCGCAAGAAGGTGCTCGACGACCTGCTGTCGGGCGAAGTAAAGATTCTGGTAGGCACTCACGCCATACTCGAAGACCCCGTGAGATTCCAACGACTCGGCATTGCCGTAATCGACGAACAACACCGTTTCGGCGTGGCGCAACGAGCACGACTGTGGGCTAAAAGCGAGAACCCACCTCACATACTTGTAATGACAGCCACCCCTATCCCACGAACACTTGCCATGACTATTTATGGCGACCTCGACGTGAGCGTCATCGACGAACTGCCACCCGGACGCAAACCTGTGCAAACTATCCACCGATACGACAACCAGATGACATCGCTCTACAACGGTATAAGACAACAAATACGACTCGGACGACAAGTATATGTGGTTTTTCCGCTCATCACAGAAAGCGAGAAAAGCGACCTAAAGAATCTGGAGGACGGATTCGCAGCTCTGTGCGACATTTTCCCAGAGTTCCACATAAGCCGAGTACACGGCAAAATGAAACCCGCCGAAAAAGATGCAGAGATGCAAAAATTCGTTAGTGGCGAAACGCAGATTCTTGTTGCCACCACAGTAATCGAGGTGGGAGTGAACGTGCCCAACGCTTCGGTGATGATCATTCTCGACGCACAACGCTTCGGACTGTCACAGCTACACCAATTGAGAGGACGTGTGGGACGAGGAGCCGACCAAAGCTACTGCATACTCGTCACTACCTATAAACTGTCGGATGTGACTCGCAAACGCATCGACATAATGTGCGATACCAACGACGGATTCCGCATAGCTGAAGCCGACCTGAAACTACGCGGACCTGGCGACCTCGAAGGCACGCAACAAAGCGGCATTGCTTTCGACCTAAAAATTGCCGACATTGCACGCGACGGACAATTCGTGGCACTCGCACGAGCCGAAGCACAAAAGATTATAGAGACAGACCCAACCTGTTCTTCTACAGAATACGCATTACTATGGAGACGATTGCGAGAACTACGCAACACCAACATCAACTGGGCGGCGATATCATAATTATCGCCGCCACAAACTTTAAAAGTCTCCTAATCTATTATGAATGAACACCTTCAATTGTTAAATCTGTTACAAAAACTGTTAACAGCGTAATTAGATTGTAATAATATACAATATTTTTAGTAACTTTGCATTGCAATTACGAAATGCTATATAAGCATAGCAAAATGTGGTTGAACATCATTTTTGTTCAACGATCACCTTTTGAAGGAATGATAGACTCATTCCAATCTAAAAACGAGTCCTAAAAAATGAATTTGAAGAAAACAATTAGAACATTTGCAATTTCCATCATGCTTGCATTAGCGGCAACGCCATCACATGCGCAGGATTTACTCGCACGACAGGCACCAGTTGACCGTAAAATGGCAGCTGTGGACACAATAATGCTAAAGAACATCTCATTTAAAGAAGAATCTGAATCACCGGCATCAGAACTCTACGCCAACTGGGACAATAAATATGCCCACCGTGCAACAGAGCTGCCAGAAAACTACCGCATCGACCTACGCCACTTCTGCATGCCCACCACAAGCCGCGTAATAACAAGCAATTTTGGCTCGCGATGGGGACGTCAGCACAAAGGTATCGACATTAAAGTCTACATAGGCGACACTATTCGTGCGGCATTCAGCGGCAAAGTGCGAATCGTGAGATATGAGGCACGCGGCTACGGCAAATACATCGTCATACGCCACAATAACGGACTGGAAACCATCTATGGTCACCTCTCGTCACAACTCGTTAGCGAGAACCAAGAGGTTAGAGCAGGAGACGTTATCGGTCTTGGCGGTAACACCGGACGAAGCACTGGTTCGCATCTACACTTCGAGACACGCCTCTGCGGTGTGGCACTCAACCCAGCACTTATGTTTGACTTCCGCGAGCAAGACGTTACTGGCGACTTTTACGCCTTTAACCGTTCATCTTACGACAGCGAGTCGGCAACAGCAACAAAACTACGCGGCAAGCAGGATAATTCGTCTATTGCCAAGAACAGCGACAGAGATAACGACTATGCAACCAACAAGCGCTCTACATCAGGTCTTGAAGACCAGGTGCAATACCACAAGGTTGCCAAAGGCGAAACTCTTGACGCTATCGCCAAGAAACGTGGTGTGACTATCGACAAGATTTGCAAGCTCAACCACATTTCAAAGAAAATGCGCTTGCGTCCAGGTCAAATCCTGCGCTATTCATAAGCAACAAGTGAATTTGCCCCATATACATACGACACACACTGAAAAAGAAAATCTTTATTATATTAGAACACGAACGCCAGAGAGATATATAAAATTCCTCTCTGGCGTTTATTTTTTCACTCACTTCTACATTCTATCACCTACTGCCCTCCAAGCCGCTCAAAGAACGTTATTATTTCCTCCCATGTCTTGAATTCGTCGCTACCCCACTCTATTGTGGCACCCATGAAGTCGGGTTGAGCCTCTGGAGCAATGAGATAATCGCCATACTGCAACTGACGCTCATTCGAGAATATCACACGTCCCCAAGCCGGAGCACTGAGATATTCCTCCACCCAACTCACATCGTCGACCATAGCTTGAGGATTGTTTGTCGACTGAGGAGCAAGCACATACACATTATAATTCTCTATAAGTTTTTCATACGCTTTGTGCATAGATGCCGTTGCCTTGCCATAACCGTCGCGCAGAGTCTTTATGTCTATGTATACCACAGGGCGTTCTTTTCCACTCTGACGATCGTCTATATAGCGTATTATAGGCACAAGATAGTGCATGGCTATCTTGTCTGTCAAACGATGCTCGCCATGAAAACGTATCGCTGTGGGATAATGCTCCAAGAATAAACCAAATGTATTAACAATGGGATCTGCATCACCAAACAATCCAACTACACGACCTCGTTCTTCATCAGTGACCGAAGCGAAATTATGCGTTGTCATCTCCTGATACTCCTTTATTAGTCCCTTGGTCACCATAAAATCCTGCACTCCATCCTGGCGCGGATTTTGAAACACCTGCTTGCCGGTGAACTTCGACATTGTGTCGCCCATCTCAAACGCAGGATTCACCACAATGCGATCGTAGCCATATAGCATCTCGGTATACATTCCGCCCATCGATGTGCCTATTATCAAGTCGGGCTTTTCCTCCTCGCACATCTGACGCAACATCTCAATTCCATCCTGTGGATGAAGCGGGATATCACGAGCCACAACGGTTGCGTTGGGCAGCAAAGTGCGCAACATTGCCACTGTCCCCGACTGTGCCGACGAACCAAAACCGTGTACATACATTATCTTCTTGCCCGACATGAGGTCGGGATATTGCTTTACATACTGATTCTCTATTTCCATATTCAACTTATTTAGTCTATTTATAAACCTTATTCATTACTTACTACTTTCACTCCATTTCTTTGTAAATTCTTCAATGCCAATGCCGAGCATACGCATCTGGCGAAAAACATCAGGCAATACAGAGGTCACAAACTCATTGCGACGCGACTCCATTATCTTCTCGCGTGCGCCAGGAGTGACAAAATAGCCAAGACCGCGACGGTTATATATAACATTGTCGCGCGAAAGCATATCGTATGCCTTCATTGCTGTATTAGTATTCACTTCAAAACACATGCCAAACTCGCGCACACTCGGCACACGGTCGTCGTCATTGTATTTTCCGTCAACAATGTCATCGGAAAGACGGTCGGCAAGTTGGAGGTATATTGGTTTGTCGTTGTTGAACTGCATAATGATACACTTTATATATTTAACCACTTGTTGTTGATAACCTGCATCCGCTTGAAAAGCATATAAGAGCCTACGATATTGGCAATCGACAGTACAATAAATATGACATAAGTTAATGCAACCCTTCCTCCACTAATAATATCACTATTTACAAGGCAAACCATTACAAACACGAGAGTTGCTGTTGTCAACAACAAACGATAGCGTCTAAACACTGCACTGCCAAGAATATAGAATGTATAAATCCATATACAAATGACATTCACCAAAGAAATTCCTACCCGCACACTGCTATCACCACATAATTCCAAAGCAAGTGGTTTTAGTATTTGTTCCCAGAAATACACTATAGCCATCTGTGTATGACTACCTAATGTCAAAACATTAATAATCCAACGCAGAAAATCACCTACAAGCAATCCTACTCCACCTATCGTCGCCCACAAAAGTGAGACATATACCAAACGGGCTACATATTTCTCTGCTACTGTTGCTGGATGCATCAAATAAGTTATTGCAGACTGCTTACTCTTCATAAAGTCAAACATCTGATTCGCTCCATACAACATCCA
>CAKPZC010000064.1 GCA_934203355.1 uncultured Prevotella sp.
TTTGCAACAACAAAACGAATAAACATCATCTACTTATGAAATTTTCTACAACAATCGCTACATTACTCTTTAGTGTAGCCGCTCTTGCGTCTACCCCTCACAAGTATCGCCTCGTATGGCAAGACAACTTCAACGGCAAGACTTACGACAGTAAATCATGGACGAAGATTCCACGTGGTGGAGCCGACTGGAATCGCCACATGGCGGACACCGACTCACTCTACGCCGTACGCGACGGCAAACTGATACTGCGTGGTGCAGTGAACACCAACCTTGAAGCCGACACCGCCCGCTTTGTCACTGGTGGACTCTACACCAAGCACAAGCGCACAATCAAGCACGGCAAAGTGGAAGTGCGCGCCAAGTTTGGCAGTGCACAGGGAGCATGGCCCGCAATATGGATGCTGCCCGACGCAGATATACAATGGCCAGAAGGCGGAGAAATCGACATCATGGAGCATCTCAACCACGACAACATCGCCTATCAGACCGTGCACACATACTACACATACGTGCTAAAGAAAGACCAGAACCCGCCTCACGGCTCTACACTGCCCATCGACCGCGACGGATTCAACACATACACAGTGGAGATTCTGCCCGACTCGCTCGTGTTCTCAATCAACGGCAAGACATCGTTCTCATATCCAAGAATTGAGACCACCGACAAGGGTCAATATCCATTCGGCACACCCTACTACCTGCTCGTAGACATGCAGATACAGGGTTCATGGGTGGGCAAAGCCGACCCGAAGCAACTGCCCGTAGAGATGGAAGTTGACTGGGTGAAGTTCTATGAACTGGAGAAATAACCACATACTGAATTAACGCCAAGAGGGTGTGTCAAAAAGAAGTGAGTTACGCCTCACCCTTTTTTGACACACCCTCTTTTTATATTACAAGCCTATTGGTCGCAACAAGGCAATCCAAACAGTTGTCTTTATCTCCATTCTTTGCCTGTCTGGACAGTTCCATCGCTGAACACCTTGCGCCATATTACAAATCCCGATGGCTTAGACTCAATTCTGCGACCTTCAATATCATAATATTCCACACGTTTCGGCACAAGATCGACATTATCGACACCAACAATACCTGTTGATGTAGCCATTGTCTCAACACTGCAAGTAGCCGACGGCATGGAACTCTGCATAGCCTCAGCAGCGATTGCCGTCACATTATAATTATATGTGCGTTGTGCGGAGAGTCCTTCTACAGTGTAGCTCGTAGCGATAATACTGTCGACATCCCAGCTTTTCGGTCC
Source organism: uncultured Prevotella sp. (assembly GCA_934203355.1). Taxonomy (GTDB): domain Bacteria; phylum Bacteroidota; class Bacteroidia; order Bacteroidales; family Bacteroidaceae; genus Prevotella. Next base: position 1,265 of record CAKPZC010000064.1, read on the forward strand.
CACCGTCCATACACACAGAGAATCAACATCACCTTTTAGCACACGCATACGATTGATAAACAAACGCTCATTTTGGGTTGTGATGATGAAACGACAGTTGGAAGCCGAGCCCTGGAATACGATATGATAGTTTTCCTCTGTTTTGTTGGCTTTGAACGACTGGCTTGAGACAACATCTCCAGTGGTAGTATCGACCATATCGACCTTAAACGCCACATTCTTTGCAGGATACGAACGAGCATCGAACGAAAGAGTGAGCACTCCATCCGACGATTCTGCATTAAATATCGGAGTATAGAGTTTGCCACTCTGTCCGTAGCCGCCAATGCGCAGATAGCCACCACAAGAATATAACTGAGACCCATACCATGGCGAGCCGCTTAGGAAGTTCTCTATCGTCTCGCTTATATCGTCTGTGCCTGACTTAGGATAGCTTCCATCCGTAAGAGCGTCGAAATCCTCATCGAGCAATAATGGATTGAGCGAGTCGGGCAATTGCTCGTCGATATGCAACGAATAACCTATAGCCCCTTCCACCTCATTCCAATTCACAGTAAACGAATGGTCGGTGATGTCGCTTGCCTCCTCAAGCACGGGGCGACGTAGGCGATCCTTCATAAACGAGAACGATATAACTCCGTCGTTGTCGCGTATGTTGGTAAGCCCCTTCTCTGTGGGCACCCCACTGCGCGATAGAGAATTTGGCGACGAATAGTCGGTGAACATATTATTGGTTGCCGTGGGAAAGAGGTCGGTAGCCTCGCCATTGCCCTGAGTGCCGTCGGCCTCAACAAGGTCGTAGCGTGGATAAGTTCCGGCGTTGACATAATTATTGTTCCAAGCCGACTCGTCGTATGTGATGTGCATAATCATAAGGCCACGTCCAGGGTGATAGGCATCCCACTTCACCTGTTGGCGGTTTTCAAGAGTGAAATACTCGTTGGCATCGGCAGTACTGATACGGTAGGCCACATTATTCTGTGTCATCTCGTCAAGGCTGATAGAGTCGGCTGGTGTGTCGATTTCTGTTAGTTCGAGCCATCCGAGCGACATGCGTTCAAAAGCCGACATCGAGGGCGGTGTATGCGACTCGTTATTATAGTTGCCTTGATCCATCACATCCCATGTTCCCACCTCGTCAACACTGGTCGTACTGGTGTTGTACATATCGGGCAATCCAAGCACATGACTAAACTCATGGCAGAATGTGCCAATACCTTCCATGCGTGTTCCTGTGGCATACTTCAGTTCACTTGAACAGGCATAGCGATTGACTGTCTTGCCGCTGACCGAGCATCCTATGCCAAGAAGCGACAATTGCGAAGCATGTGGCCAAATTGTGTTGGATGAAGCTCCGTAGCTTTCGGCATAGCCAGCATATATGACGTATACAAAGTCGACTGTGCCGTCGTTGTCGAAGTCGTAGTTGGAGAAGTCCACACCCAAGCTGTCGGCAGCATACTCACACGCCTCCTTCACCATAAGTCCTGGCTTAGAGTCTTTACCTTGGCTATTGTTTGCACCATAATACGACATGCGGTGTGAGAGCTTTATAGGTCCCACGACATCAAATTCAGGAGTGAAGAGTCCACTCGACTGGTCGATGAAGTAGTCGCGGGCGCTACCAGTGGCGTTCTCGCGTGTGCAGTCGGGTTCGTTCATGAGGTTATGAAATAGCTCGCTGTCGTGTCCTTCCTGCATACTATTGTCGGCAAACTCCACAAGCAGTATTATGCCCTTGAGATTGCCCTGTGTGGGAAACGCCTCGCCTGGCAGACGTTTTATATTCCTCATGCCCTTGGATGTCTGCTCGCTGTATATTCGCCCGAAGTTGTTCACGCCCCATGATTCGAGTTCCTTGCGCTCATTGTCGGATCGCAGTTTCAGGTCGTGAGCCATCAAGTTTGACGGCATGAGCCCTCCCCTACCAGTCGGGCGTGCATAACACATATAGCCTTTATCATTAGGCACAAGCAGATACCCGTCGATGGTAGCAAAGGCATGACAATGCTCATCGCCCAGCACACGATAGTTAAGAAGGGAGCCATCGGACTGTTGTTGTGTATGGATTCCAGGCCAAGCCTTCACTGCCCATGCGCCAGTAATGGTGGCAAGGGTAAGAAAAGCTGATAATATAATTCTTCGGATATTCATCATATTTATAATGTCTTTTTATTTCATTTTGAATGTCTTGATACAGCTACCATTCTTCACAACTCGCACTATCGCTATGCCACAATCGGGTAGTTGCAATTCGGCAAAGCCACATATCTTTTTGCTATCAATGAGTCTACCGTCGACACTGTAGACGTCGGCTCTAACATTGTCGTTGGCATTCACAAGTATTGTTTTCCCTTGACGACTAACGCCGACATCGCTATTGTCGCCTATCGAGACAATCTCTGTGGACGAATTGCCTTCGGGTTTGCAACTCATGGCATTAGCGATGTAGCCTGAAGAATGGTCGATTATTTGCCCTACAATATTTATATTCTGACGGTTGACAACATTGGCTGGCACTGGGATTATGAGCGAATGGACGTAGTGCTCGTCTGCGTTCATTGGTTCGGTGCGACACACATCGCCTTCATAGCTTGGATATATGGCACGTGCCACGTCGTTGAACACCACATCGTCGGTGTGTCCCGACTTCTTCTCCCATCCATAGAATTCACTCCCACCAGCATAGTAGTTGGTCTGGGTATAGCCCCTTATGGAGTCTTCGGTGACGGTGTAGGCTATGTGGTAGTTGGGGTTGGCAATGTCGATGTCGCTGTAGAACTCCGACGTCAGCTCAACGGCTGTGCTGTCGGCATTCCACTTTGCCGCAATGCGATAAGCGATGTGGTTGGTTGTGGCTTGCTCCATGGCGAAGAGGTTCTTGATGTCGTTGAATGGATCGCCAGTCATTCTGCGGTCGACATTACACATAGGAGCTCCTGAACACGAAGACGCGAACGCTTCGTAATTGGGAATGGTGTCGGCTATTTCAAGTGCATCGCCTCCATGCACGCTCACGGGGATGAACATGCCGGGATGCGACTCCTTCATCAATTCAAGTCCTACGAGTCCACGCGGACACCATCCACACCACAGTCCGGTGTACTCCTCGCACACAACAGCACGACGAAATGCAGGGTCGCGCACAGTGAGCGTGGCACGTGCCGTGTCGTTGGGCAGATAAGCGTCGGGTTTGCCGTCTACGGAGTTGACTGCCACCCAGAATTGATGAATGCCCTTCGCAGTGGATGGCACTGTGATGCTGAAACTATCTGTGGCGTTGATGTCGATGGTGCGAGGGAAGTCAACCACTTTTTCCTCGCCATCGAAACTATAGCGTAGCGAGTAGCCGCCTACTGGGTTGGCTCCCACATTGCGCACCCATCCCGTGAAAGACATTTCTGTAGCATCGTAAGGAGCTTGAAGGTTTGCCACTCTCGACATGAGCAGTTCGTTCTCTGGTAGGTTGTCGCCCTCGACAAGGGCTTTGATGCACACGGAATGGCCCGTGGATGTCCACTTATTCTTACTGTTATAATAAATGTAGTCGCCGTCGCTATATATCTCCTTGCTATAGCCCACGCCTCCTGCCTCGGCAAACGACGCCTTATAACCAATGGCAATATCGTCGTTGCCACTTACATCAAAAGGAGTGTCGAGCGTTACGTCATTCCATCCAGCTTCAAGACTGCCTAACTTCTGGCGGTATATAGGCTGTGAGTCTTCTGGCGAGTTCTTAACGTATAGATACACGTTAGTGGCTGGTTTGCACAAGCCAATGCTTACTTTTGTTATGCGGTTTGAGGCGTAGGGCGCAACAAACGTTTTGGGAAACTTCACATAGGGGGTTGCCACTGTTGATGCGTCGCCCCAACCTCCGTCGATGGCATCGCCATAGCGCAAAACCACCTGTCCCTCGGCACGCCCTGCAAAGAGCAGCGCAAGCAACAACAACGTTGTGATAATTCTGTTCATACTCTTGTATTGATTGTCGTCGAAAAATGCTTGAATAAAACTACTGTTCTCTGCATAAAGCAAAAAGCAAGGCCCATCCCCAAATTCATATATTATAAGGAGATGTCCTTGCTCTTGATTTATGCACAGATTATTTTACGATAACCTTGACTGCCTTGTTGGCTACCTTTACAAGATAGACTCCTGTGGCAACGCTTACAGAAGTGGTTCCCGCGGCAACGCCACGGAACATAGTCTGTCCGGCAAGGTTCACAACCTCTATGTTCTTGCCATCAGCTCCGCTGACTGTGATGAGATTCTTGCTCGTAGCTACCGAAATGCCGACTGTTGAGCTGGCTGTAGATATGCCAGTTGTTATGTCAGCCTGGTATAAGCCAGAACAATTAGACTCGCCCTCCTTCCAAACAGCAGTCACATAATAGGTGTGGCTACCTATAGAAGCTTCGTTGTCGGTGAAGCTTGTCGTAGTCACCTTCTCGGCGATAAGCTTATCATCGCGATACACATTATATCCGAGCAGCGTCACTGGAGATGTGGTGCCATAGAGCGGAGTATAAGTAATGTCGTCGAGGAAGGCAACAGTGTATGCCCCCTTCGAGCAGCTGCGCAGAGCGAAATACTTGGCGTCCTTAGGCAGTGTATAGTCAAAGTGCTGCCAATCAGTCGACGTAGGTATTGAGTCACGATCGAATGCTATAAAGCTTTCTGGGTCGTTTGTAGTTTTTGAGTATAGCATCTCGAATATCTGCGGGTCATTGCCGTCGTTAGGCTTGCGGTAGTAGAACGACACATCGGTGCCGCCTGTCACCTCAGAGGAAATGAGCCAGTCGTCGTTAGGCACTGTTGCTGTAGCTCCATCAGATGCAGCCCAACAAGCCAGATACTTGTTGCCAGAATGAGGAGTAAGCATGTCGAACTTCTCAATGCTAAATCCAGCCTCCTCGGGAGCCCATACCTGCCATGCTTTTGCTTCAAAGGCGTGAGCAATCTGCGGACCTCCGAAGTACACGGTCGGGGTGCCATCACCATCGTATGTAGTCCAGTCGCCTATGCCATCAATGATGAACGACTCATAGTCGTCGAATCCATCGGTCACAGCATCGGCAATCTCGCTCTTCGATGGTTTCTGCCATGTCAGGGCTACACTACTGCCATTGGTAGTCTCGCCTTGGAGATTCTCCACAACTGGAAGGACAGAACCGTGGACATAGAGTTTCACGACAGCACTTGAGTCGTTGGCAATGTTGGTATCGCCATCGTTAACAACAGCTGCGCGATAGGTATAGCTCTTTGTGGCTTCTGCCTTAGTGGTAGGAATATCGAACACCACGCTGCCCGCATGATTCTGTTCAATAGCGTCGCCACTCTTCTCGGCATAAGGTTCACCATCGCGTGTGAGCACCACCTTGTAGGCTGATGCCTTCTGCAAGCCATAATTGGAAACGCCCACCTTTATAGTGGTGCTTTCGCCAGCCTCCACACGCTTCTTTGCAATGGAAATTGACTCTACAGCCATATCATTGGCCACAGCCTCGTCAATCTTCAGACGATCGACGTATATGGCGGCACTTGCATCAGCGGCATATCCTCCGAAAGCCACTTGCACGTTGTTGGCATCCTTGCGCAGAGGCAGTGAGAAGCGTGCCCATCCATCCTGTCCGTTATTGTATTCTACAGTGGTGGTCTTCTTCCATCCCTCGTCGTCGTAATTGGTCCATACATCGAGCTGCAAGTCGCCTTCCTCTGCCTCAAAGCCATGATACATGAAGAACGAGAGTTCTGGATTCTCCGAATCGACAAGCGAGATACGCGGACCCATGAGCACCTGGTTGTTAGAATCGCTATCCTTGAGTGCGAACTGAAGCATACCCTCATCACCATCGTATGGTTTGACAGCAAGTCCCGAACCTGTGGTCATCTGCCAAGCATAGTTGTAGCTGTTGGCAGCGAGTGTCCACGGATCTTTGCCTGCAAAGCCACCTGCAAACGACTCATTATAAGGACGCTCATAAGGAGTGCCGAGCACAATGCCCAAGCCTTCGCCCTCGGATGTGCCGGCTGCGTTGTCGGCAAACACCATATAGTCGACATAAGCCTGACTGCCTTCCCACGGTGCATAGCCTTCGTCTGTCTGTGTAAGCTCTGATGTATTATCGCCTACTGGTTCCCAATGGTTCTCAAAATTATACTCATTATATCGGCAAAGTTTATAGGTCACATCATCAGGATTTACATATCCACCATGCATACCCTTGTCTCCAACTTTCTCCCAAGTAGCAACCGCATGGTTGTTCTCGTCCATACGCAACTTCAAGTTACCAACCTTCGCTGGCATGTCGAGTCCAACCCAGTTGGTGACAAGAGCCTCACAACCTTGTCCTGCCTCACTGAAAGCCACAATACGATAGGTGACAGAGCCCTGTTCTACATTGTTGTCGGTCCATGTGAGACGCTCGCCTGGCTTAGGAGCCTCAAATACGTGAACTGGCTTCTTGCTACCATTGCGGTAGACATTGATATAGGAGATGTCGCTGAGCGCAGCATCCTTATAAGTCTTATCTGGAGCTGTGAACGAGAGGGTATTGTTGAGAGCACCCTTTTCGCCTGCCTTAGCCTCTACGTTAGTGGCACTTGCAGGGCCATTGTATGATGCGTATTCATCAATGCCGAGGTTGTCAAGAGCTATATTGACACTCTGTCCTGGATTGTCGGCATGTAGGAAGAGATAGTAGTCGCCATCGGCTGGCACATTGAAGAGCAATGAATACTGTGAATAAGGATGTATATCAGTAAACTTCTTAACTACAATTTCATCTCCTGTAATTTGATTCTTCTTACCAATGAGCACAGTCATGTATTCATTAGTGAACCAGTTATCATAAGTCTCGAATTGCAAACGATAGTCACTGCCTGCCTTAAGCTGTATCTTGGGCGACACAAGGTAGTCATCGTTTCCATTGCCCTCATATACACCCGTATCCACATCAGCAATACCATTGCCATAAAGCAAAGCATAGCCATTGGCATTTTCTACTTGTGGAAGCAAGAAATCCCAAGTGTTGCTATCATTGTTGGCATCGATAACTTTAAAGAAATCGAAGTCGTCCTGAGTATCGAATGTCTCAGTATATGGCGGTACCCAAGTATCACCAGCAGGAATAACGTTTGTTGTGGCTGTCTGTCCAGCACGATTACCAGCAAAGGCAGTCACCTCATAATAGTAGCGTGCATGGGTATCGGGCAGCACGTCATTTAGAGTTGTAGCCTTCAAGTTCTCTGCAATAACCACCTCGTCGGGATAGCGCACCACGCGATAGTTTATGGTAGAATCGTCGACCGGACCACCATGAACCGACTTTGCTGGTGCTGTCCATGAAACAGTGGCGTTCTTGCCGTCTTCAGCTGAGAACAGAAGGTCGCCTACTGCCATCGGCACATCAGTGCCAACATAAGTATCAAGGCGTCGTGCGGTAGAGCGTCCTGCGTTATTGCCAATCTCTATCATTATTGAGTGTGCACCATCAACAAGATCAAGGGCTACCTCGACAGACTCGCCTGGCTTCACTGATTTTTCCACTGTATCACCGCCATCAGCAGTAATGTATGCTGTCAATTCGCCAGATAGTTCCTTATCAGAACTGTAGGTCTTCGACGGAGCAGTAAAGAGCAACTTGCCGTCGGCAAAGCTAATCTTTGAAGCAGCTGCTGGAGCATCGGCTTCTGCACTCGGAATGTAAAGACCCACAAAACGCTGCGACTCTGGGAACGTAGCAATATCAACAGCCTTGCCTGTCTTTACATTAATCTTGGTGAGATGTGTATTCCAGTCCTCAGTGAGATTAGCAAGATAAAGGTCGCCCGTCGCCCAGTCGAACGCGCCCGACTGGCTGGCAGTTCCATTCTGGTAATCCTTGCCACTCTTTACTTTCTCAAACAACTGAGTACTCTCCTTTGTTGCTGTATCGAAAGCATAGAGTGTGGCAGGATAGTTGATGAAGTAGAGTTTACCATCTGGTGCTGCCGTTATCGACAACGGATATCCAGGCATATCTGCCACATATGCAGTCTCATATGTAGAAGGGTCGAAAGTAAGTATTGACTTACCCCAATTCTCACCCCAATAAACTACATATATCTTGCCCGTTGCGGGGTCGTAGGTGGCAGCTTGAAGCGGTGTCACATCAGCATCGTTGAGTTTGAAGGCTATGTCATCCTTCTCTACCTCGCCAGTCTTTGCATTGACTATAGTCACCTTGCCTTCATCAAAGATATAATATTCGTCCTTGACGCGCACATATACAGTGCCGGCGGGTAGAGCCTTGCCAGCTGCTTCGGCTTTAAAATCGGCTGTAGGTGCGGAATGGAAAGAATAGATTTCATGGTCGGCAGTAGACAGCGACTCGCCAGGTTGCTGTTTGAATATGCCATACACAAGCAGACTGTCGGCATAGTTGTCGGCTGCCTTTATATTTGTAGTACCCTGCACCTTGCGTGGTGACTTGACATAGGAAGACTTAGCCGTAAACGACCGACCTGCCAGCAATTGTGCGGCGATGTCCTTAGGAGCAGTATTGAACTTGTTTGACGGGTTGAGCTTTATGCCGTGAATATTCGTGTCACGTGGTTCAGCCTTAGTTAAAGTAGACAATACTTTGTTTGGTATTGGCAGTTGAGCATTGAGCGACTGGGCTATACCAGCGTTGACAGTCAACATGGAAAGCAATACCAATGAGGGTAATTTTTTATCCATAGTGCCTTGTGCTTTTTGGGTTAATTAATCAATTGCAACGCTGCAAAATTATTAAATAAGTAGATTGCAACAAGAAATATGGGGGTGACAAAACAGTGACACAAGTGTTAAATAGCGTGTTTTTATAAACAAATCACATTTTTATATACCTTTTACTACCAATTTATAGGTATAACATTGCTATATATAAAAAAATCACATACCTATTATATAATTATAAAGTTCCGACGAACTGTCGAGATTAAGTTTCTTGCTCAGTCGTATTTTGCGTCGGCGACACGACTCAGGGTTGATATTGAGCAGCGAGGCAATCTCTTTTGTCTGCAAGTTCATGCGTACATAAGCCAGGAACCTGAGTTCGGAAGGCAGGAGGTCGGGATGCAACGACTGTAGGTGCTGCATGAAACCAGGATTGGCAGCCTCGAAGTTGACAAGAAAATTCTCCTTCTCATTGTTCTCCTTAAGCAAATGGCGCAGGTGCAGGGTGAGCGTCTTCACCGCAGGCACCGACTTAATGTCGGTCTCGTTATTGAGATAGTTGAGCAAATCTTCGATAAGTTCATTGCGCGAACTCACAAACATCGTTGTGGCAGACAGTTCGCGCTGCTTTTGCTCAAGCGACTGGTTCATCATCTCCTGTCTGTAGCGCGCCTCCATCTCCACCGACTTCATACGTTCCTCTGCCATCTGCTTCTCACGCTGGCGTTTTTCCTTCTCAAGGACAAGTATCTGGCTTTGATGGCGTGTCTTGGCTTTCTGGTTGCGCACGGCTGTGAATGCTATCACTACGAGGACTACACACAAGCACAAGAGAATAATAAGAATATAATGACGCTGGCGTATCTTGTCCATCTGTTGCTCCATATCGCTTGTGAAACGCAACACCTCAAGCTTGGTATGAGCATTGTCGAGCAACTGTTTGTTGGCAACATTCTTTATGGAATCGTTGAAAATAATTACAGAATCCTTGCAGGCAAGAGCCTTGTCAAGATTACCAGCATTGCGGTAAACATCTGATAATGTACTGTAGAAATAAGGCAAATTGCGCAATGCGGACGCTTGTCTTGCCTCGTCAACATACGATAGCGCTCGTACGAAATCACGTCGATTGCCATAAATATTCATCAAATAAATAAGCAATATGCCACGGTCGGACTCCCAAATATCCTTTATCGACAGTGTGCGCAGGCATAAGGCTTCGGCTTTAGCATATAGATTCTGAAGAAACATAGTCTCTGCCTCAATAGTTAGACTGTGAGCATACTCGGCTGTGCCGGGTGGAATAAGACGCTTTGATATTTCGATATACTGAAGAGCATTTGAATATTTGCCGAGTTTGTTGCATATTAGTGAGAGGTCGGTTGCAAATATCTGTTGCGAAAGGGTGTCGTTCATATTCTTAGAATCTCTATAGCAGGGCAATACAAAGTCATAAGCACGTTTGTAGTCCTCTTGCTCGAAGTATACACCAGCAATGCCATTTATTATCTTAGCCTTGCGATTCCTCCCCAAATCGTTTTCCTGGCAAATCTTATATGCCTCATAATAATTGTGCAAAGCCTCGCCATGCTCGGACATAAGAAAATAGCACACGCCTATATCGTAACGCGCAAGACATTGATAACTCGGCTTACTTTTGTCGTCGGCTATCTGCTTAGCCTTAATGAAAAACTTCAATGCCTCAAGATGCTTGTTCTTGGCAAAAGCCTCCTCGCCTTGATCAAGAAGCGACTCAAGCACCTTCTCAGTCGGCACAGCATGTGCATAAGCTGCCATAGTCCACAGCAAAAAGCACGACAACATAACGAGATATATGCCAATACGCTTGCAAAGACTGAATGCTGTAAGGGAATATGTGTTAAACGTTTTCTTCATTTATCTTTTCCATCTTATATACAATATAAGATGCAAAGGTAATGTGAAATAAGTAAACTAACAAATTCTGAAACATAAATACCTAATGTTTAGTAATGTGGCTACAAAAATGCTAATAGCCACATTACTTTTTTTGTTTTATTGATTGTTACCTTTTTTTTTTCTAAAAAGCGGTCTCAGTTATCAATACAACGTTCAGCCTTAAGTAACTGTTCAAAATTAATTTTATAAATATGAATAATTCACGAATAAGTTCGTACCCACAGATGCCAAGGCCA
>CAKPZC010000065.1 GCA_934203355.1 uncultured Prevotella sp.
GCTCCTCAGATTACTAAGGACGGTGTGACCGTTGCTAAGGAAGTGGAGCTCGAGGACAAGTTCGAGAACACAGGTGCTCAGCTCGTTAAGAGCGTAGCAAGCAAGACTGGCGACGACGCAGGCGACGGTACAACTACCGCTACCATCCTTACCCAGGCTATCGTTACTGAAGGCTTGAAGAACGTTACAGCAGGTGCCAATCCTATGGACCTCAAGCGCGGTATCGACAAGGCAGTTGCTGCTGTTGTCGACCACATCAAGGAGACTGCTGAGGTTGTAGGTGACAACTACGACAAGATTGAGCAGGTGGCTACAGTTTCTGCCAACAACGATCCTGAGATTGGTAAGCTCTTGGCAGACGCTATGCGCAAGGTGTCTAAGGATGGCGTTATCACCATCGAGGAGAGCAAGAGCCGTGACACAAGCATCGGCGTTACAGAGGGTATGCAGTTCGACCGTGGCTACTTGAGTGGCTACTTCGTTACTGATGCCGACAAGATGGAGTGTGTAATGGACAACCCATACATCCTTATCTACGACAAGAAGATAAGCAACCTCAAGGACCTCCTTCCTATCCTTCAGCCGGCAGCAGAGAGCGGACGCCCAATGCTCATCATCGCTGAGGATGTAGACTCAGAGGCTCTCACCACATTGGTTGTCAACCGTCTGCGTGGTGGATTGAAGATTTGTGCTGTCAAGGCTCCGGGCTTCGGCGACCGTCGCAAGGCTATGCTTGAGGACATCGCTACATTGACTGGTGGCGTTGTTATCAGCGAGGAGAAGGGTCTTTCTCTTGACAAGGCTACTCTCGACCTCTGCGGTACTTGCGAGAAGGCTACTGTTTCTAAGGACAACACAACCATCGTTGGTGGTGCTGGTCAGAAGGAGCTCATTGCCGACCGTGTTGCTCAGATCAAGAACGAGATTGCCAATACCAAGAGCTCTTACGACAAGGAGAAGCTTCAGGAGCGTCTTGCAAAGCTCGCAGGTGGCGTAGCCGTACTCTATGTAGGTGCCAACAGCGAGGTTGAGATGAAGGAGAAGAAGGACCGTGTCGACGACGCTCTCTGCGCTACACGTGCAGCTATGGAGGAAGGTGTTGTTGTAGGTGGCGGTACTACTTACATCCGTGCCCAGAAGACTCTTGAGAACCTCAAGGGCGACAATGCCGACGAGCAGACTGGTATCAACATCGTTCGCCGTGCTATCGAGGAGCCGCTTCGCCAGATTGTTAAGAACGCTGGTGGCGAGGGTGCCGTAGTAGTACAGAAGGTTCGCGAGGGCGAAGGTGACTTCGGCTACAACGCTCGCAAGGACGTTTATGAGGATTTGCGCGTTGCTGGTGTCATCGACCCAGCCAAGGTAGAGCGTGTTGCTCTTGAGAACGCAGCCTCTATCGCAGGCATGTTCCTCACAACAGAGTGCCTCATCTGCGACAAGCCAGAGGAGAAGGCTCCGGCTATGCCTATGGGACAGGGCGGTATGGGCGGCATGATGTAATGCCCATCAAGACAAAAGTAATAAAATAAACAACGACGGTTTGTAAGTGCTCTAAAGCATTTGCAAACCGTCGTTTTTTTTGTTTCTATTTTCTGCGGTATGTCGTGGCTGTTTGTTCCACTCCATTCACTCTAACCTTCACCTTGCGTGGGTGCTGAGAGTAGAGTTTCCAAGAAGTGACCTTTCCGTCCTTCCAACTGAAGTCCACCTCGATATTACCCCTTGCCTTTAGTCCGCGCACGCTTCCCTCGCGCCATTGCGGGCATGAAGCAGGCATAAGCTCAATGATGTCGCTGTGCGACTGTATCAGCATCTCGATCATAGCCGCGGCAATGCCATAATTGCCATCAATTTGCAGAGGCACCTTGTGGCTTGTAAACAGATTGTCCAACATGTTGTATGAAATAAGTCCTTCTATCATGTTGTGTGCCTGTTCTCCGTCGTGTAGACGCGACCATAGCAGGCTGCGCCATGTCCATGCCCATGAACGTCGGCTGTCGCCAGTAGTCTTTCTGAACATAAGGGATTTGCGCGCCGCCTCAGCCAATGCAGGTGTTTTGTCGATGCTTATGGTGCTTCCAGGGAAAACGGCAAACAAGTGTGACGTGTGACGATGGTCGGTCTCGGGGTCGCGGTCGATCATCCATTCCATTAGGTTGCCCCTCTTTCCTATTTGTGGAGTATAGAGGCGGGCAGCCATGTCTTGCAATTGCTCTGTCCATAAACTGTCAACACCGAGAATGCGCCCTGCCTTGATGGTATTCTGGAAGAGTTCTGCCACTATTTCCTGGTCGTGAGCCACACCGTCTTCTCCTCTTGGGCCATGTTCGGGCGACCATCCTGATGGCACTACCAATGTGCCTTCTTTCACGCTCTTCAGTTCTGGATATTTACTAATATCAACTGGCTGATAATTAGAACAAAAGCCTTTGCCGCCCTCGCCCAGAGTCTTCAGATGTCGTTGCCAATAATGACATAGTTCTTTCATCATGGGATAGGCATACTGCCGCAGGTATGTCGTGTCGTTGGTGAAGGCGAAGTGCTCCCATAGATGAAGTCCATACCATGCAGCTCCAGGCAGATTGACTTGCCATCCTCCAGCCCCGAAAGGATTGTGTGAAGTATAGACAATCCATCCGTCGTCATCCTGTGCGGTCCCTGCAGGTTCTCCTATAGCCTTCAAATACTCGCGAGTATTCTCTTTGAAAGGCTCGCGCATAGCATTGAGATAGTCGAGCATAGGCATGTGGCATTCCGAGAGATTGCCTACCTCGGGCAACCAATAGACCATTTGGAAATTGATGTTGCTATGATAGTCGTTGCCCCAAGGAGCGGCAATCATTCCGTTCCATATACCTTGTAGTCCTGCAGGCAGACTACCCGGACGCGAAGTCTGAATCATCAGATAGCGTCCGAATCTGAAAACCAACTCCTCAAGTCCATTATCAGAGTGCGACTCACGATAGGCAGCCAAGCGTTTAGGCGTGGGCAGCAAACCGTTGTGGTCTGCAGGATTGGCTATATTCAATTCTTGACGCTGGTAAAGACGCTGATAGTCAGCCAGATGGTTTTTCAACAGTTTCTCGTATGAACAAGTGGTAGTTTTTGTCAACTGCTGTTTCAGTCGCTCTTTCGCCGAAATGCCTCTAAATCCCTTTGCGGCATTCATCTCATAGTTGGTTGCCATATATATTAATAAGGTGCAATTGTCGGCATCCTTCAGGTGCAATCCCTTTTTGTCGGCAGTCAATTGTCCTCCTTCATGCGCCACCTTGACAAGCGCCCGACACTCCATGCCGTTTTGCAAGCGGCTATATAGCGAGAGTTCCTGGTTGTTGAGTTCAACAATGTCCTGCTTTCTTTGAGTGGCAAAGGAGAATCGCAAGTCGAGTTTCTTGCGCTTTTGCGACTCATAGCGTATCACCATTACTTGGTCGGGATAGCTACAGAATGCCGAACTTCGGATAGAGTTGTCGTTTCTGCTTGACGACGACTCCACAAGACCTTTATCCAAACTTATGTGTTGGACAAAGCCTGATTGCACGGGAGCATTGAAGTCGACAATCAAGTCGCCAACTGGTTGATATGAACCAAAACCATCATCCTTCACCTCGGGTCCACTTACGTCAAATCCCTTGTCACCCTTGTTGTTGATAGTTCCCGCATTTCTTCCTCCCGACCAAAACGACACCTCGTTCAACGAGTAACGGTCTCTCATACTGCCATGAAAAACCGAAGCAGCCAATCTGCCATTGCCTATAGGATAAGGCTCTGCCTCCCACAACCTTACGGGATTGGGATATTTCCCATGTGTGATACTGTCGCAGCTTTCGAGCAGGTAGTTCATGCCCTCACCTTCATACCATGTCTTTGCTGGCTTCGACAAACCAAAGCCATCTTGCTGGTTTTCAAACAATACGGTATAAGCAGGAGTGTCCGACCACACTCTATGGTTGTCGGCTTTTTGCGCATTGGCAATACCAAAGTTGAGCAAACCGCAAACAACTAAAGCGTAAATATTCCTCATATTATTCTTGCTAAGTTAATAATTGAATTTTATTGATGGGTTAATAAATTATCATGCTATAATGGTTAGAGTGTGTAAAGTTATTGATAATTATTAATGCCACCAAATAAAAGCAAACATATTTTTAAGCCACAAAATATATGGGAGTTAGGCAAATTGTGTGGAAAGCCGTTAAAAAAACTATGCAATCTTGTGTTTTTCCGGGAATTTATGTAACTTTGCATATACATTATATTTATACAAACAACTTATGATGCAAGCAATGATTTTCGCGGCAGGATTGGGCACACGCCTTAAACCGCTCACCGACACTATGCCAAAGGCGTTGGTGAGGGTCGGGGGTGAGCCGTTAATCAAGCGCGTAATCGAAAATCTCATCAACGCTGGAGTTGACCGTATTGTTGTCAACGTACACCATTTCGCACAGCAAATCATCGATTATCTTAACGCCAACAACAACTTCGGCATCGACATCCGCATCTCCGACGAGACCGACGGACTGCTCGAGACGGGAGGCGGCATAAAGAAGGCTGCACCACTATTTGCCCCCGAAGCTCCTATACTCATACACAATGTGGACATTCTAAGCAATGTAGACCTTAGCAAGTTCTACCAAATGGCAACAATAAGGGAAAAGAGTAAAGGCGAAACTGGAGATCACCTGTCCGACAATACTGTGGATGCGGTGTTGCTCGTGAGCTGGCGCAAGACCAAGAGGTATCTGCTCTTCGACGACAACATGAGGCTTGTTGGATGGACAAACATAGAGACGGGCGAGGTGAAAAGTCCTTATCCCGACATCGACCCCAAGAAGTGCCGCATGTATGCTTTTGCAGGAATACACGCCATCTCGCCACGCTTAATCAAGACGATGGACTCCCTACCCGACCGCTTCGGGATAATCGACTTCTATCTTAACGCATGTGCCACACACAATATCATAGGCTATGCCAAAGACGACTTGAAGTTGATGGACATCGGCAAGCTCGACACACTTGCCCAGGCAGAGGAGTTTTTAGCAACAATGGAAAAATAATTAACAACTAATAATTAACAAACAAAAAAAATGCAACAGAAGATTATAATTCTTGATTTCGGTTCGCAGACTACCCAGCTTATAGGCCGCCGCGTTCGCGAACTCGACACCTTCTGCGAGATTATGCCCTACAACAAGTTCCCTAAGGACGACCCAAGCGTGATAGGTGTCATCCTCAGCGGAAGCCCCTACTCGGTGCATGACAAGGAGGCCTTCAAGGTCGACCTTAGCCAGTTTGTGGGACGCATCCCGGTGCTTGGCATCTGCTACGGCGCACAGTTCATCTCTTACGCCAATGGCGGAAAGGTTGAGGCAGCCAATACTCGTGAGTATGGACGTGCCAACCTTGAGCATTTCGACGCAGAGAACCCTCTTTTCAAGGGATTTGTAGAGAACTCGCAAGTGTGGATGAGCCATGGCGACACCATCACAGCCATTCCCGAGGACTATAAGTGCATAGCCTCTACTGCCAACGTTAAGTTTGCAGCTTATGCATCTACTAAGCAGCCGGTATGGGCTGTGCAGTTCCATCCCGAGGTGTTCCACTCATTGCAGGGCACACAGCTCCTGAAGAACTTCGTGGTAGACATCTGCGGAAGCCGTCAGGACTGGAGTGCCGACTCGTTTGTAGAGACTACCGTTGCCGAACTGAAGGCTCAGTTGGGCGACGACAAGGTGATCCTTGGTCTTTCAGGTGGTGTAGACTCAAGCGTTGCAGCCGTATTGCTCAACAAGGCTATTGGCAGCAACCTCACATGTATCTTCGTAGACCACGGTATGCTTCGCAAGAACGAGTTCCACGACGTTATGGAGGACTACAAGTGTCTTGGACTTAACGTTATTGGCGTTGACGCTTCAGAGAAGTTCTTCGCTGACTTGGCTGGCGTGAGCGACCCTGAGAAGAAGCGCAAGATTATTGGTCGCGACTTCGTAGAGGTGTTCAACGCCGAGGCAAAGAAGCAGACTGGTGCCAAGTGGCTTGCTCAGGGCACTATCTATCCCGACCGCATCGAGTCGCTCAACATCACAGGCAAGGTAATCAAGAGCCATCACAACGTGGGCGGTCTGCCTAAGGAGATGAACCTCCAGTTGTGTGAGCCGTTGAAATGGCTGTTTAAGGACGAGGTGCGCCGTGTAGGTCGCTCTATGGGAATGCCCGAGCACTTGATCACACGCCATCCTTTCCCAGGACCGGGCTTGGCTGTGCGTATTCTTGGCGACATCACTCCCGAGAAGGTGCGCATCCTTCAGGATGCCGACGACATCTATATCCGCGGACTGCGCGAGTATAAGGTGAAGCTGAGCGGTGAGGACGCACGCCGTGTACTTGCTGCTGGCGTTCCTGCCGACATGCACGATGGCGAGATTGAGGTTTCGCTCTACGATCAGATTTGGCAGGCTGGCACAGTATTGCTCTCTACCGTACGCTCTGTAGGCGTTATGGGCGACGAGCGCACCTACGAGCATCCAGTTGCTCTTCGTGCCGTTACATCTACCGACGCAATGACAGCCGACTGGGCACATCTGCCTTACGACTTCATGGCAAAGGTGAGCAACGAGATTATAAACAAGGTGAAGGGTGTCAACCGCGTATGCTATGACATCTCTTCAAAGCCACCATCAACAATTGAGTGGGAATAATCGGAATGCCGATAAACAGCCACTCAAATAAAGATGAATTAATTTAAACTCAATAAGTTAGGGGATTAGTTGACGTAAATCGCTGATTGTCAACAAATCCCCTTTCTTGTACATTTTATCCAAAACAGTCTCCGATTACGTCTTATCCAAAACAGTCTCCGATTACGTCCCCATTCTCGAACTCTAAACAGTAATCCACTACTTTCAACTTTACTTTGACTCTAAGCAGAAATAGTTTTCCATCCCTTGACCTACGCTCATGCCGAAAGAATTGGTTAGTCTAAATCCATAGAAGCTTTATTCATCAATCTCTTGTCACGTTCGTTAAATATCCTCTTGCCCCATATAATGGCACATTCGTAATGTCGTCCTGTTCCCGATAGTCGCTCATAGAAAAGCACAGGCCTTTCATGCAGAGATACTGCGACAGCGTGTCGAAGTAATTGAGCATACACGACCAGAAATAGCCCGACATATCAATGGTTATTTGCCGTGGTCGCACAATCTGCTGTTGTTGAGTAAGGGATAGAGGTGGAACTCGCACTTGAAAATATGGGAAAACCTATCGGAGTGGCGGAAATGTTTAAGAAGTATGCGGAAATGGTAAAGTAGAAGCCATGTAAAAGAAGGATGCTTTATCCCATAAACAGCAATAAATAAAGCGAGGCGTAGCTTGCAATTAAGTTACCCCTCGCTTATATTTTCTTACCTACTAAAGTTTGTCTCTATCAATATAGTTCATATTGATTCCATCTACCTGATTGGTATTTTTGCCGATGTAGTTTGCCCAAAGAGATTCTAAGGTCTTTGCCTCATCAAGAGAAAGCAATCTTCCCGAATGACCTCCAGTCCAATCAAAAGAAGGTATCGCCTTTTGTAACTGTTCTGTTGTAATCATCGATACTGTATCTGGGTTCAATATAAGATTGGGAATCATATCCATATAATAGGTATCCCTTCCATGCCCACTCCAATCTTCATCTTGAAATGGAATGGAATCGAACACTCCGCTCATCACAACACCTGTGTTACCCTCACCACAACGAACCAAGAAGAAATGGTCGCCAATACCTGCTCTTTCATGCTCCCATACACTCCAGTTGAAATATTCTGTTAGCATAACAGGAATCGTTGCATTATGGTCTTCAAGTGAAACACTCGATATATCAGGATTCCACATTAATATATAGGTATCCTGACCTTCGTCAAGTCCATGACCGGGAAAAGGTGGTTTCCAATGGAATCTTTGTGGTTGGTATCTTCTAGCCGCCTTCTTCATTTTTAGCACTGTATCTAAAGTCAACTCACCAATCTTTTCATACTGTTCATCATCTATTGGACGAAATATGTCTGCCGGTAGGATTTTCCAAGCTTCCCTCATAGGAATAAGAGAAGGGCAACCACCAGTGTTACAACTACCATCCAAATCGATAATAGACAACAAATCTGCTTCTGGCAAATAGTCAAAATCACAAACTCTACCTTCTTTTATTGCAATTGACGCCATCACTAAAGGCTTAGCCGATGGATCTTTTTGATTCGGGAAATCAACAGTATTAGCAGGTACAAGATCAGCCAAATGCCATTGCGTATTGCAAAGATAATCTTCCAAAGCCATAACATCACCCAGTTCACAGTCACCAGTCAAAGGTATTTCCAAGCCTTTCAGCAACTTTGGTCCTATACACATTGGAGTAAATAATCCAAATATGGTGATGATGGTGCCAGTATTACGCACAAGGGTCTTGACTATTCGCAACCCCGACAATCGTTGAAGGCTAATCCAGTCCTCATCTACATATTCTTTCACATCGGTTATTACATTGTCTTCCTCATCAACAATGGTTCCCTGTGTCAACTGCGAGATTACCAGTATGGTCTTTCGGTAAAGGTAATAGTCATCAAGAGAAGCCAGACTGCAGATTCTTACTTCCACTCCTTCCTCTTCTTTGTTGATTTCTATACCACGTATTGCACCATCATAATTTCCAAGATGAACAGAAGGATAGCTATCTGATGTGACAACAATGTCTTCTCCTTCATCAAGCAATCTATTCAGAATAATTCTTGGCTCAGGGATATTCTGTGTCTTAATAGTTACGCTTACACTCATATTTATTAAGTTTTATATGTTGGAACAATATTTTTACAAAGATAATACCTTTTTTATTATAATGGGCTGAGGTAGCTGTTAAAAGATATTTAATAGTGCCTAAAATATACCGTCCACTATTGTTTTGCTTAATAAAGGAAGCATTATTATTGTTATTATCAAATATTATTTGTATTTTCGCAGCGTATGAATGCCATAAAGGTTATAACCCCAAATGCACTCAGACTTTTTATTCAACTAAATACAAGAAGGCTATGGCTATAATTGATGTCGTAAAATACCAATTTCAAGAAGGGGAAGTAGTACATCGTTTCTTATCTGAAGGTTTGAGATGGGGAACGAGAGTCGTAGTTTATCCTGGGCAATTAGCATATTTTGCCAAGGATGGACAAATATGTGATGAATTTTCAGAAGGCACCTACACTCTTGACACTAACAATATCCCTATACTCAACCATTTGGTAAACATCCCATATGGTGGTGACTCCCCATTTCAAGCTGATGTATGGTTTGTCAACTTATTGTCCAAGTTGGATTATAAATGGGGCACGGAAACACCCATTCTTATAGAGGACCCGAAGTTTGACATCATTGTTCCAGTAAGAGCCTATGGACAATATGGATTTAGAATCACAGATCCACGCAAGTTCATTCAGAATCTTTCTGGCAACAAAGAAAGTTTCGATGGTCACGTTTTACAATCTTACTTTAGGGGCATATTGCTTTCATATCTGACTGAAGTATTATCCAATAAGATTTTATCAGACAGAGTCTCCTTCTTAGAAATCAATAGCCATTTGTTAGAAATATCAGAGCACTGCCATAAATACTTAACAGATTCTTTTGCGGAATATGGAGTAGAGCTTCTAAATTTCAATATTATCTCCATTAATGTCCCTGAGGATGATGAAAGCATACAAGAGTTGAAGAAAGCCAAGAGCATCATGGCACGCCTAAACATTACAGGCAAAGACACCTATCGTATGACACGTACTTTTGATGTATTGGAAACAGCTGCCGCCAACGAGTCAAATGGAGGAAATTTATTAAACGCTGGCATCGGCTTGGGAGCAGGTGTAACCGTAGGGCAACAACTTCTTACAAATGCCAGTACTGCGTTAGACGAAGTACCTCCGGCTATCCATCAACAGATTTATTATCTAGCAATTGGGGGCAACAGAAAGGACCATATACATTGGAGGAAGTTCAAAGCCTTTTAAACCAGGCACAAATAACCTCAGAAACACTCTGTTGGAAAAAAGGTATGAGGCAATGGCAAGCTGTCAAAGATTTCTCTGAATTTGCGAATGACAATTGCCCTCCTCCGATTCCGAATATTTAATCATTAATCAATATATGAGTTTAGTAGCAACCAAATGTCCTAATTGCGGTGCTTCCATCATGCTTGATGCTGGAAGTCAGGAGGGATTTTGCTCTTATTGTGGTTCAAAGCTTAAAATACAAGAAGTTATCCAACGTGTCAAAATAGACAAGACTGGTGATGTCGGAAATTATCTGGCATTAGCCGAAGTCGCATATAAAGGCGAGGTAACTGAGGAAGCATACGAGTATGCCAACAAAGTGCTGGAATTAGATTCAAAGAATGTACAAGCTTGGCTTCTTAGACTGAAAGTAATAGAAACTGAAACCCGCCTTCATTTCGCAAAGAGAGCACAAGAAGCAATCGCATGTGGAAATAAGGTGATAGAATTAGATTCATTGTTAGCCCATAATGTATATTGTATCTGGCTAACAATAGCTAAGAACTTTCTTGATGCAAGAACAGCAGAAATGCCCAACACATCTCTTTACATAGAGGATTTTGAAGTCTTAGAGCCACAAGTAATGTCTCTCCATCGTGCTGTTCCTACAGACCAAATCACCAAAGATGCTAAGCTAACCAAATATACATTGGATTTAGCTGAGGCTTGGGGCGATTATGAGTATAATGCAAATAAATATGGAGATGTCATAGGATATGCTACTTTGAAGAAGTATCAGCAATGCTTAGATGAAATCTTAGCTGGAATACCTGAGGAAGAAAAGACAAACAATCCAAAGTTCAGAATCTTTTATGATGACAGTTCTCTCCATGCACAAAAGCAAGAAAGCCCATCTCTGGATAATGAGAAAAAAGGTTGCATCTTGATGGGAGTGCTTATCTTAACAATTGCATTTATTGTTCACAATATCATAAAAATTTTCTTATCTCATTAGAGTTCTATAGGAACGACTTCAATTAGCGAGCCTACACCTCAAGAAACATAACGCCAAAACAGCATAACACAATAGAAGCACATGAAAGAAGCGACATACATAATCGGAACTATACCTTTTCTAAGTTGGAGAAAAAGCAACTCTGACATAGAGAGAATCATTCTTACAGGAAACTGCAAAATAAGTGATATAGAAGATTTGGCAAAAGAGTTCGTTTACACTTGTTACAAAGAGATTACTCTTGACAAGCTCAACATTGAGTCCATAATAATGGACTACGACAAGAAAGAGCATTCTTTTGAGGATTATCTTTACGGAGACATCTATCACCAAAAAACACAATTATCCCCATTGCACAAACTTATATTCAACAGCTATGGGAACACGTCATTCGCCGTCGTAAAAGACAGTTCAATGTATTAGTCTTGTTCAATGAGAATGAACAGGGCTGCAATAATGAACAAACATAATCTCCACTATCAAAAAGTGGTAATCTTACCAGTCTTTGTCATAGTCTTGTCTCCAAATATGTAGTCAATCTCCTTTTTGACCCTAGGCAGAAATCGGAAACATATATTATATCAAACGCTTAAAGTAATATTACTTGGAACGTTATCATACCATACCCTCCAACTTAATTGCAAGTATTGCACAAAAAAAGGTTTTCATGAAAAAATGTGACATAAGTGACATAAACCGCACAAACGCCTGGCATTCAACAGATTAACAACTGGCAGATATATGTCACATTCAAGAAAAATTCGACCTAGGTGCCAGCCTAAGGATACCTTGTACGACTCAACGAGAATTTAAAAACGGTTCGATGTTCCTACCAGTAACAGCAGGTTGTGTAGATAGTTTTGCTGAAGTCGTAGATATAGAAAGTGTATCTATTATTAGTTGATTATCAATGTTATACGCTCTAAACGGTAGAAAAGTGACAATGTGGATTCTGTTTAGATACTAAAAGGATGAAATTTAACGTATTTAACCTCCATTTGCATCATTTCCTGAGTCCGAGTATAGTATTTCTATCATTTCGTTGGCTATTTTGTGGTCCGCAATTCGCATGACATTGTTTGCCTC
>CAKPZC010000066.1 GCA_934203355.1 uncultured Prevotella sp.
TGGAATGAACCCGCCAGTTAGCCGTATTGATATATGTCAAAATATTCGATGCAAAGATATAATTTTCAACGGAATGGACAAAGAACTTGATGAATAATTTAAATTATTTAACTTTGAATTGGTTGTTAAAATTCAAAACAACAGAAGCATATTTTCAAAGTTACAGCACCAAAATCAGAAATTACAAGTACCAAAACCGGAAAATCCCTGTACCAGAACCAGAAAGTCCCTGTACCAGAACCTGGAAGCCACAGTACCAGAACCAGAAAGTCAATGTACCAGAATCAAAAAACTATAATACCACGTATTGGTACAAAAAAAAACTCGTTGTAGTCACCAATAAGGCACAATACAACGAGTTTTATATTCTATTCAAGTTTTGTATTCTATTTAAGTTCGGCATGTATCAAGAACATGCAGTCGTTTAAACAAGCGATTACTTCTTGAGCGTGACATTAAGTGTCTTGCCCTCGACCAGCTGTTTGTGAGAGATGCGATAGCTGTTGAGACGCTTGCCACCAAGAGTCATATTATTAATGTAGATCTGTGATGGCGATGTGCGGTCGGTGGTTATGGTGATGTCGCCCTGGGGATAGTAGTTAGGGTCGAGATGCAGCGTCACCTTATCAAATACAGGAGTGGTGATGGTGTAGTAAGGCGAGCCTGGGCAGTCGGGATAGAATCCCATCATGCAGAAAATAGCCCATGTAGACATAGTTCCGCAGTCGTCGTTGCCAGGGATGCCATCAGGACGAGCCGAATAGTACTCGTTTAGCAGGTCGTTGACAGCCTTCTGCGTACGCCACTCGTCGCCCTTGAGATAAGAGAAGAGGAACGGATAGGCGATGTCGGGCTCATTGGCTGGATCGTAGAGTTTCTTGTCGAACACCATCTGCAACTTGTTGACAAACTTCTTCTGTCCGCCCATGAGTTTAACGAGTCCCTCCACGTCATGCGGCACATAGAAAGTATAGTTCCATGCCGAGCCCTCATGGAATCCGGGCGCATTGGAGAAGTTGGCTCCATCCTCGGGGTTGAACGGCGATAGGAACTTGCCGTCGGCAAGAATCGGTCGGAAAGTGCCCGACTCCTTGCTGTAGTAGTGCTTATAACCAAGCGAACGGTCGCGGAAGAGCTTGGCATCGGCAGTCTTGCCCAAAGCCTTGGCGAGTAGCGAGAGCGCATTGTCTGCCACGTAATATTCGAGCGCGTGCGACACAGAGTTGTCGCCCGACAAATCGGCAGCATACTCCCCCATTGGTATGTAGCCCTTGGCATAATAAGGGTCGATGTCGGGGCGCATCTTGTTCTCCTTGCCTGGCATTGTGGCAGAAGCGCGGAATGCCTTATAGGCAGTGTCGATGTCGAAGTTGCGCAGTCCCTTGAGATAAGTGTCGGTGATGACGGGTATTGACGGGTCGCCCTCCATAGTCCATGTCTCGCGTCCGTAGAGTTCCCACTTCGGCATCCATCCCCACTCCTTATACATATCAATCATCGAGCGCACCATGTCCTCCTGCTTGTCGGGGAATAGTAGCGTCTCGAGCTGTGACACATTGCGATAGGTGTCCCACAATGAGTATACAGTGTAGCGGTTGCCCGATGTCTTCAATATCTCGTCGCCCTCCATGCGTGGATATTCGCCATTGACATCCTGAAGGACATTGGGATGAATCTGCGTATGATAGAGTGCGGTGTAGAACACGCGGCGCTGTTCGTCGGTGCCCCCCTCTACCGTCACCTTGTCGAGCACTCGGCTCCACTGCTTACGTGCCTCGCTCTGCACTGCAGCGAAGTCGAACTTCTGGCGTTGCTCGGCATCGAGATTCTCGCGGGCGTTGGCTATGCTGACAAACGACACTCCTACCTGCACCTCGATTTGCTCGCCTTCCTGACAGTCGTACTGCATGAAGTATCCAATGTCGTTGCCAGCCATATCGCGTCCATAATTGGTGTAAATCTTATACTTGCCGCTGTAGACATCCCAATCCTTTGCCGCTCCCTTCATCTCGGGCTGTTTTTTCCAATAGCCGCTCTTCTTCGGAGCCTTGTTTACACGCACCACGAAATACATAGGGAAGACAGCCTGCGGATTGTAGCAGAACGTGCCAAGCAAGCGGAATCCCTCGAATTCGGTGTCGCTGACACGTCGGAGCGAGGCACCAATCTCATTGGTAAGACCATTGCCAAGATTGAAGAGCAGATTGCCCTGTCCCTTTGGGAAGGTATAACGCTCAATAGATGAGCGCATGGTTGATGTCACCTCACACTTAATGCCATATTTTGTAAGCTCGTTGCTGTAGTAGCCAGGATGAGCCACCTCGTTCTTATACTCAGAACCATAGGAGCGGTAGTCGACATTCAGCTCGCCAGTGGTAGGCATAGTGAGCAGAGTGCCGAGCTCAGGGCATCCCACACCGCTAAGAGTGACGTGGGCAAAACCCGTGAAATACTTGTTGTGATACTCGTATGGAGCCGACCACCAGCGGCTGTCTTTGTCCTGCTCGTTGAGGTCGGAGCCCATAACATTGAACGGCACCACCGACATGAGTCCATGAGGACACACAGCGCCAGGGTTGCACACACTGAAGTTGGTTGTTCCAATAAAGGGGTCGACATAGTCGATGTTGTCCTTTGCCTGTGCCTGCGCGGCTGCGAGTGCCAGCATGGCTGCAAAAGCAAAACGTTTCAGATTCTTCATCTTGTGTATTTTGTTTGTTTTAGAATATATGCTTTATATATATAAATAGGTGTCAGTGGGATTGTCTGTTTAAACTTAAGTTTGCAATGCAAAAATAACAATTATCCACGAAACAAGCAAATTATAGTCCTACAAGTTAAAATAAATTAAAGACATTCAACATTTTAGCTATTCTAACGTTTAATATATAGCACAGACAAAGTTTAAATGTTAACTTTGCAGACAGTTTAGAATGAACAACAATAAAATATAGAAGATATATGAAAAAAGGAAACATTTTAGCAATCGCTATGTTCGCCGGCTTGCTGACATTCTCAAGCTGCGCGATGAAGAAGGATCTTGACAACTGCCGCCTTGAGAACCGTGAACTCTCAAGCAACTATCAGGACACCAAGGAACAGCTCGCCGCATCGAAGGCACGCGTGGCTTCGCTCGAAGAACAGCTCGCCCAGGCCAAGAACGCCTACAACTCGCTTCAGAGCTCACTCGACAAGAGCCTCAACAATGCCAACGCCAACAACGTGAATATCTCGAAGCTCGTAGACCAGATCAACGAGTCGAACCAGTACATCCGCCACTTGGTTGAGGTGAAATCAAAGAGCGACTCACTGAACATGGTGCTCACCAACAACCTGACTCGCTCACTGAGCAAGGAGGAGATGAAGGAGGTTGACGTGCAGGTGTTGAAGGGTGTGGTATACATCTCGCTTGCCGACAACATGCTCTACAAGAGCGGCTCTTATGAAATCAACGAGCGCGCTGCCGAGACTCTGAGCAAGATTGCCAAGATTATCACCGACTACAAGGACTATGAGGTGCTCATTGAGGGTAACACCGACAACGTGCCTGTGAACACAAGCGCTGCATCGATGAAGAACATCCGCAACAACTGGGACCTCTCGGCTCTGCGCGCATCAAGCGTTGTGCAGGCTCTGCAGAACGAGTATGGTGTTGACCCGAAGCGTCTGACAGCAGGCGGACGTGGCGAGTATAACCCTGTGACTACCAACTCTACCGAGGTGGGCAAGCAGCGCAACCGCCGCACACAGATTATCATCACTCCGAAACTCGACCAGTTCATGGACCTCATCGACAAGGCTCCGGAGAACGAGTAATGAAAAACAAGCTTAATAGCCGTATTGCGGCATGATTATTAAGATGTAAATAGGAAACGGCCGTCTGCACTCCTTTTGGGGTTCGGACGGCTTTTTTTGATGGCTGACACTTATGGCACTTTTTTCGCCTTTCAACTTTTTTTTCGTAATAAGCCATTCCGTTTATTACATCATCCAAGAATTGGCGCATACAAATAAAAAAAACGACATTGGGACATAAAATCATTCCCAATGTCGTTTTTCTTATTGTTTACTTCTTGTGCCGGTTGGCACGCTGCTCGCGGTATTTCGCCTTCTGACGTGCCGAGCCGCTGCCATGGGCACCGGTGATGTATTTCTTCTTCTTTGCCTTGGTCTTTATCTTTCCGTCGCCGCCGCTTTGGCTCGACGTGCCGCCACGGCCCCAAGATATGCCGTTGGCAATGATTGCATCAATATCGTCGCCTTTGCTCATAGTTTAAGAATTCAAAAAAAATTAATGATGGAACAGACGCACACCAGTGAATGCCATGGTGATGCCATACTTGTCGCAAGTGTCGATAACATTGTCGTCGCGCACCGAGCCACCAGCCTGAGCTATGTACTCAACACCGCTCTTGTGAGCACGCTCAATGTTGTCGCCGAACGGGAAGAAAGCGTCTGAGCCGAGAGCCACACCGCGGTTCTGGGCAATCCACTCCTTCTTCTCCTCAAGGGTGAGCACTTCGGGCTTCTCCTTGAAGAACTGCTGCCATGTGCCGTCGCGCAGCACGTCGTCGTGGTCCTCAGATATATAAACGTCGATGGTGTTGTCGCGGTCGGCGCGGCGAATGCCATCGACAAACGGCAGGTTCATCACCTTCGGGTGCTGACGCAGCCACCAAATGTCGGCCTTGTTGCCAGCGAGGCGTGTGCAGTGGATGCGGCTCTGCTGTCCGGCACCGATGCCGATAGCCTGTCCGTCCTTCACGTAGCACACAGAGTTCGACTGAGTGTACTTGAGCGTGATGAGCGATATAATGAGGTCGCGAATAGCCTCAGGAGTGAAGTTCTTCGACTTTGTCGGAATGTTCTCGAACAGCTTCGGGTCGTCGAGGCGCACCTCGTTGCGTCCCTGTTCGAAGGTCACACCAAACACCTGCTTGCGCTCGATTGGCGCTGGCACGTAGTTGGGGTCAATCTTGATTACATTATAAGTGCCCTTGCGCTTGTTCTTGAGAATCTCGATGGCCTCGGGAGTAAAGTCGGGGGCAATCACACCGTCGCTCACCTCGCGCTTGATAAGAGTGGCGGTAGCAGCGTCGCAAGTGTCGCTCAGAGCCACGAAGTCGCCATAAGAGCTCATGCGGTCGGCACCACGTGCGCGAGCATAGGCACAAGCAATCGGCGACAGCTCAATCTTCACGTCGTCGACGAAGTAAATCTTCTTCAGTGTGTCGCTGAGCGGCAGACCCACTGCAGCTCCGGCAGGCGACACGTGCTTGAACGATGCGGCTGCGGGCAGACCCGTTGCAGCCTTAAGTTCCTTGACGAGCTGCCAAGAGTTGAGAGCGTCGAGGAAATTGATATATCCAGGACGGCCATTGATTACTTCGATGGGGAGTTCACCTTCCTCCATATAGATGCGGGAAGGCTTCTGGTTCGGATTGCATCCGTACTTGAGTGCTAATTCTTTCATACTGAAATTAAAGGAATGAAAAATATGTGTGCAAAATTAATATTTTTCCGTTAAAAAGCCGTACTTTTGCCACTAAATATTCATAAACGTTAGTATGTATTGACTATGAACAACGCATTAAAGAAACTATTCGACGTTGCGGAGGAGAAAATTGTGCGCATTCCGTCGAAAATGCTTGCCCTTGACAAGTTGTCAAAATACATCAAAGGCACGGAGAAACCAAGCCGCGAGACGCTCGACAAAATCTCGTTGCTTGTGGGATTTCAGGATTGGGAGGACTTCCGAGAAGCTATGCACGGCGAAACCGACGGGCAGAAGAACTTCAAAGAGTAAGACAAGACACAGGAGGCTATGGCGGACTCGTCGTAGCCTCTAACTGCTATTAACACTTATATTTTCAAGCGATAACATTGCAATATCTATCATTATTAAGTTATAAATTAATCAACATCATTAATCAATTAGGAACTTTTATGGACCCAAAACTCAGAGGCACCATCTGCGGTATTGCCGCCGCCGTGTTTTACGGTACCAATCCGCTTGGCGCCATGAATCTCTACAAAGACGGACTTACAGCCAACTCGGTGCTCGTCTATCGTTTCGGACTCGCTGTTATTATACTCGGACTGATGATGCTCGTACAGCGCAAGTCGTTCGCCCTAACCCGCCGCGAATTGCTGACGCTCATTCCGCTCGGCGTGCTGATGGGCTCGTCGTCGTCATCGCTCTACATCAGCTTCAACCACATGGACGTGGGCATAGCCTCAACATTGCTCTTCATATATCCCGTAATGGTGGCGGTAATAATGGCAACACTGTTCAAGGAGAAAGTCACGGTAGCCACAGTGGTATCCATAATCCTCGCACTCGCAGGCATCGCCCTACTCAACCACACAAGCGACGGAGCTGCACTGAGTGCTTTGGGAGTGTGGCTCGTCATGATATCGTCGCTGACGTATGCCGTATATATAGTAGTGGTGAACAAGTCGCAACTGCGCTTGTCGTCGATAAAACTCACGTTCTACGTATTGCTCTTCGGCGGATTCGCCATTCTCGGACTGACAGCTGGCATGGGCGAGAGCGTGCAGTGGCTCACCACACCCACGCAATGGATATACGCCCTGCAGCTCGCAGTAATGCCCACCGTACTGTCGCTCGTACTCATGGTGATTGCCGTGCACGACATTGGCTCTACCCCAACCGCTATCATGGGAGCACTTGAGCCGCTGACAGCCGTAGCCATCGGCGTGCTGATATTCGGCGAAAGCTTCACCCCAAGACTCGCAATAGGCATTGTGCTCATCCTCACCGCCGTGCTACTCATCATTGGCGGCAAGGAACTATCGCCCCACAAGATAACAGTGATGTTGGGACAACTGGGCAGAAAACTCACAAAGACCTGGCGCTGGAAATAAAAAAAGCGCCACGCCTGCAACTTTTAGTCATCCCCTGTCGTCAAACAGACAATATGATTCACTTACAAGACATAAACAAAACATACCAGGGCGCGCAGCCGCTGCACGTGCTCAAGGGCATAAACCTCGACATCGCCGAGGGCGAATTCGTGTCGATAATGGGAGCATCGGGATCAGGCAAGTCGACATTGCTCAACATATTGGGCATTCTCGACAACTACGACTCGGGCGAATACCGCCTCGCTGGCAACCTTATCAAGGACCTGTCGGAGACACGAGCCGCCGAATACCGCAACAGAATGATTGGATTCATATTCCAATCGTTCAACCTCATCGGGTTCAAAACTGCCGTGGAAAACGTGGAGTTGCCACTCTACTATCAGGGAGTGGCACGCCGCACACGCCACCGACTCGCCATGGAATATCTCGACCGACTCGGACTGAAGCAATGGGCAGAGCATTATCCCAACGAGATGTCGGGCGGACAGAAACAGCGCGTGGCTATAGCACGAGCACTTATCACCAAACCGCAGATAATACTCGCCGACGAACCAACTGGAGCTCTCGACTCGAAGACAAGCGTGGAGGTGATGGAACTGCTCAAAAGACTCAACGCCGAGGAAGGTGTCACTACGGTTGTCGTGACCCACGAGAGCGGTGTGGCAAACGAGACCAACAAGATTGTGCACATCAAGGACGGACTAATAGGAAGCATCGAGGACAACCTCGACCACAAGGCAAGCCCGTTCGGAATGGGCGGAATTATGAAGTAATGTTTAGTGTTTAACGTATAGTGTTTGATTATGCGCGACATTTTAAAGGAAATATGGACCACCATCACCCACAACCGGTTGCGCACCGTGCTCACCGGATTCTCTGTGGCATGGGGCATCTTCATACTCATCGTGCTACTTGGAGCCGGCAACGGACTCATAAACGGAGTGATGGGCAATCGACAGAAGGTGCTCACCAACTCAATGACCATATACGGCGGACAGACATCCATTGCTCACGACGGACTCGGCATGGGACGCTCCATTGAGCTGAACGACAAAGACCTGGAAATAACCAAACAAGGATTCACCGCCAACATCGACGATGTGGAAGCCGAAATTAAAAAGAGCGGACAGACACTCGCCTACACCGACAACTACATGACGGGAGTAAACGTGAACGGAGTGTTCCCCAACGACGAGGTGATAAACAAGCGCGAAATGCTGTGCGGACGCTTCCTTAACCAACTCGACATGAGCCAGAGGCGCAAGACGATTGTCGTGTCGGAGGGCATAGCCAAAGAACTAATGCCAAAGGCTCCGCTCAATCTCAACGGCAGAACAATCAAGGAGGGCAACCTCGCGTTCACCGTGGTGGGTATCTACGACAGCGACAGAAGCCGAATGAGCAACGACGCATTCATACCATTCACCACATTCCGCACTATATACAATAGCGGCGACAAGACTGGCGACATCGTCTTCTCGTTTCACGGACTGAAGACCGAGGACGACAACACACATTTCGAGAATGACTACCGAGCTCGAATCAACCGGATACACCGAGCCGACCCCACCGACGAGAACTCCATTTGGATATGGAATCGATTCACTCAGGACATGCAGATGAACAAGGCTACGGGCATGATAAGCACAGCACTGTGGGTGGTGGGAATACTTACTCTGCTATCGGGCATAGTGGGAGTGTCGAACATCATGCTCATCACTGTGCGCGAACGAACACATGAGTTCGGCATTCGCAAAGCTATAGGAGCCAAGCCGTGGTCGATACTAAGGCTAATCATTATCGAAAGTGTGGCAATCACAACTTTCTTCGGCTATATAGGCATGGTGCTCGGCATTGCCGCAACGCAATACATGGATGCCACCATTGGACAAACCAAGGTGGATAACGGACTGTTCTCTGCCAGCATTTTCATCAACCCAACTGTGAGCATCGGCATATGTGTGCAAGCCACTATACTGATGATTATTGCAGGCACAATAGCTGGACTAATTCCCGCACGCAAAGCAGCCAAAATACGACCCATCGAAGCACTGAGGGCGGAATGAGAATGTGGAGTGTGGAATGTGGAATAAGGAATGTTTAATTGAAAAAGTTTAGTGTTATAATGATAAGATTCGATACCGACCGTCTGCGCGAAATCCTCGACGTGCTCGCACGCAACAAGGCGCGCACTTTTCTCACTGGATTCGGCGTGTTCTGGGGCGTGTTCATGCTTGTGGGACTTGTGGGAGGAGGCGACGGACTTAAAGAGTTGCTCAACAACAACCTCGCCGGATTTGCTACCAACTCTGCCCTGGTGTGGGCACAACCCACCACCAAACCCTACCACGGATTCCGCAAGGGACGGCAGTGGGAGATGAACTACAACGACGTGAAGCGACTGCGGGCGCAAGTGCCAGAGCTCGACGTCATCACACCGACAATATCACGCTGGGGAGCCAACGCCACCCACGACGACCGCTCCTCGTCGGGCATCATCAAGGGCATAATGCCCGACATGCAATACGTGAGCGAACCCAAAATGATGTATGGACGCTACATCAACGAGATGGACATCAGCCAGGGACGCAAGGTGTGCGTCATAGGCAAACAGATATACAAGAACCTGTTTCCGAAAGGAGGCGACCCATGTGGTGATGTGATACGCATCGACTCGGTCTACTTCAGCGTAGTGGGGGTCAACTATGCCGACGGCAACATGAATGTCAACGGCAACGACCAGCAGGCAATATACATGCCACTGACTCTGGTGCAACAAATCTATAACCGCGGCAACGGTATAGACATGATATGTGTCACGGGACAACGAGGGGTGACGATGAGCGACATCACCGACCACATACGCACAGTTATTGCCCAAGGACACGACGTTGACCCAAACGACGAGAAGGGAGTAATGGTGTTCAACACCGAAATGATGTTCTCGATTGTCGACAATATGTTCCAGGGCATCAACATTCTTATATGGCTCGTAGGCATAGGCACGCTGCTGGCAGGAGCTATAGGCGTGTCGAACATCATGATGGTGACGGTGCGCGAGAGAACTGTGGAGATTGGCATAAGGCGCGCCATTGGAGCCACACCACGCAATATCCTGACACAAATAATACAGGAAAGCATACTGCTCACATCGGTGGCAGGAATGAGCGGAATACTATTTGTAGTGCTCATTCTACAGGCACTCGAAATGGCAAACACCACAGATGGTGTTACTTCAGCCCATTTCCAGATAAATTTCTGGACTGCTGTGGGGGCCGTGGTATTGTTGTCGGCACTCGGCGTGCTGGCAGGACTAGCTCCGGCTATGAGAGCAATGCGCATAAAACCAGTCGACGCAATGAGAGACGAATAAACAATAGTATCAAGATAAATCAAAAAAAGCAATGAAAAAATACTTCAAATTCATTCTCATGGCTCTCGTAGCCATTGTCTTCATAGGCACATTCGTGTTCCTATACATCAAGTCGCAGCCTCAACCAGTGGTCTACGACGAGTTCACACCGAAGAACATGGACATACGCAAGACCACTGTCATCACCGGCAAGATTGAACCACGCAACGAGGTAAATGTGAAGCCGCAGATTTCGGGCATTATCACCGAAATTCTCAAAGAGGCAGGCGAGACTGTGGAGGCAGGCGAAGTGATAGCCAAGGTGAAGGTGATTCCCGACATGGGGTCGCTCAGCTCGGCACAGTCGCGCGTGCGCTTGGCAAACATCAACGAGCGACAAGCACGCACCGACTACGAACGCGAGAAGACACTGTTCGACAAGGGACTTGTAAGTGCCGACGAATACGACAAGATAGCACAGGCATGGCGACAGGCACGCGAGGAAGTGGCAGCCGCACAAGACAATCTTGAGGTGGTGCGCGACGGCGTGTCGAAGTCGAACGCATCGGCTTCGTCGACACTCATACGATCGACAGTGACCGGACTTATTCTCGACGTGCCAGTGAAGGTGGGCAACTCAGTAATACTTGCCAATACATTCAACGACGGCACAACCATAGCCACCGTAGCAAACATGCACGACCTAATATTCCGTGGCAACATCGACGAGACTGAAGTGGGACGACTCAACACGGGAATGAACATGAAGATAACCATAGGCGCACTGCAAAACCTAAAGTTCGACGCAAAACTGGAATATATATCACCTAAAGCCACCGACCAAAACGGTGCCAACCAGTTTGAAATCAAAGCTGCCGTCAATGTTCCTGCAAGCGGCCACCAAATACGCTCGGGCTATAGTGCCAACGCCGAGATTATGTTGGCAGAGGCAAGACAGGCTCTGGCTGTGCCCGAAAGTGCTATTGAGTTTGAAGGCGAAAACACTTATGTATATATAATAAAGGGTGAAGGCGAAAATAAAACCTACGAACGCCGCAAAGTAACGACTGGACTGTCAGACGGAATACACATCGAAATAAAGAATGGACTCAACAAAAACGAACGTGTGCGCGGACCTAAGCAGGTGAAAAACGACAACTAACAGTTTTTCCCACTCGAAACGTGTAAACGCTTAACCATACACTTGGTGGAAGACCTTGCGGAAACACACCCCTACCCCAACACCTGCAAAAAGGAATGTAGCAATTTACATTCCTTTTTGCAGGTAGACCATAAACTTTTTATGTTAATCATAAAAAAAACGCAAGAAAATTTGGAGATATAAAATAAAAGCACTACCTTTGCACTCGCTTCTGAGAAATAAATCACAACAAGCAAAGGGGCGTTTAGCTCAGCTGGTTTAGAGCATCTGCCTTACAAGCAGAGGGTCGGCGGTTCGAATCCGTCAACGCCCACC
>CAKPZC010000067.1 GCA_934203355.1 uncultured Prevotella sp.
TTCTTCTCACAGTTCTGGCAGTGCATCTGCGGCTGAGTGGTTACTACCAATGTGTCGGCTGATGTCTTGGCAAAAGTATTGCCAGCAACTACAAGCATAAATGCTACTAAAAGATTCTTTTTCATATTATCCTTATATTAATAATGTATATATTATAACTTCTCTAATTTAAATCTAATACCTACATAAGCCATTGCTCCAGTGACAGGTCCCCACACCTGAGTAGCATCAAATGCCGTGCTCCATGGATGGTGGGAGTGGAGGATAGGGTTGGCTATCTTATAGTTGGTGAGGTTCTCGCCACCTAAGTAAAGGCTGAATTTGTTGAACTCACGTGTCACTTGCGCCTGCAACTGAAAGTAGGCAGGATAGCGGCTTTGGTCGTAAAGTTCGCCACCACCATTCAGCTGACCGGTTACGTCGAATTGCCAAAGTTCGAGTGGCGTCTTATACGAGAGAGTAAGCAAGCCTTTATAGCGTGATGTGAGAGGCTTCTGGCGCAGCTTGCCATCATAAGTACACTTAACATCGTTCAGTCGGAAGGCTGCTGTGGCAGACATGCCACTAAACAATGAGTATGTTGCATCCACCTGGAATGTATGGCTATAGCTCTTGCCGTCGAGATTCTCAAACGAGAGAGTATGACTGCCCTTAGCTCCATCAAAGTTCATTATCATCTGATGCTTGAAGTCGGTGTAGTAATACTCCGCATTCAGCTCAAGATTCTTGCCAAAGAGAGGAATGTTAAAGCCCAAAGAAGCGCCCATATTCCATGCCTCCTCCTGCTTAAGGTTCGGATCGATGATTATCTCTCTGCCACTTGCCAATAGCGACACGTTCTCTGCCAAGGCATGAGGCGAACGGTAGCCCTTGCCCACCGAAGTGCGTAGCGTGAGGATATCGGATGGAGAATACTTGATGTGCAGACGTGGAGTGAAGAAACTGCCGTAAATATTGGAATGATCCCAACGCACACCCGGCATTACAGTAAGCCTTTCGCCCAACTTATATGTGTACTGAGCGTAGAGACCCGGAGTGGTTTCCTTCGTCACCTTGCTGTCGGCTTTAGGCAATGCGCCCAATGGATTGAAGCGTTCCGTGTAGTAGTCGTGGTTGAGCGACGCACCCACACTAACGTTATGATTCTCCGTAATATCGGTCTCAAACATCAGTTGGGCATAACCATTCTTCTGAGTGACATCATATTGAGTCATACCGAACATGTTGTCGGCATCATGCCATGAGCCATGCATCATCAAGGCTATTGACGTGTTGTGATCGGTATTCAGCGTAAAACCGTTTTTCCACAGTGCCTCATAGCGGTTGGTCTTTACCGAGGTGGAGTAGGGGAGTGTCGACGAAGCATGGTTGGTATGCTTACGGCTCTGTCCGCCTTCGCGTTCATCGTGCAAGCCACGCACCATCAACTGACTAATCCACCGTGGCGACACATACGCCCAGCGGTGCATTAGGTTATATTGTCGCAACTTGGGCATATCCATAAAGCCGTCGCCATTGCCATCATGATCCATCTGACGGTTCTCAAAATGAAGAAGAGTTGCTGTAGAAAGGCGGTCGTTGAGATGTATGCTTCCATCAAGGTTGACCTCCGTCTTCTGTTCGCTATCCTGATAAACATTCGCCCGCACGCCATCTGTGCCTTGTGGCTTAAGAAACTCGATGTTTATCTGACCCGTAGTGCTCTCATATCCGTTTTTCACACTCGACGCACCCTTGCTCACCTGTATCGACTGCATCCAAGGACCAGGCACATAGCCTAAGCTATATGGCAATGAAGCGCCACGCAGATTAGGAATATTCTCTGTTAGCATCTGAACATAAGTGCCACTAAGTCCGAGCAGCTTTATCTGCTTAGCTCCAGTGGCAGCGTCGTTATAGCTTACGTCAACAGAAGGATTGGCGGTGAACGATTCGCCAAGGTTGCAGCAAGCGGCACGTATCAGTTGTCCTTGTCCTATTATGTCGGCATTGTCAACACGGTATTTCGACTTAATGCCATTAGTGGCTTTCACAACCACATTCTTTAGTTCGTGTGTATTGGCTATACTGTCTGTCTGTGCAACCATCTGCTGCGACACAAATGTATATCCCAATAAACTTATCAATAAATTTCTCATATGCTTAACCTTTATAACAATCTCTAAACCTTAATTACAATGCATCCAGGGGTATTCGGTTGTGTGTTTCAAGTTCGCGAAAGTTCTTCGGAGTCATACCGGTAACTTGCTTGAACTGTGAGGATAAATGTGCCGGCGAACTATAGCCAAGCCTATAGGCAATCTCGCTTGTGGCGAGCTGACTGTAGCACAGAAGTTCCTTGGCATATTCTATTCGATGCAGAATAGCGAACCGCTCGATGGTGATGCCTCGCACTTCGGAGAACAACTTGCTTAAGGTGCTATAGTCCTTGTTGAGATGATGCGATAGATAATCGGACAGTTTAGGACGCTCCTCACTCATCCTTACCCATTGCTGCACGGCGATGCGTATCTGTTCCACCAACAGCGAACGTGGGTCGTCAAGCAACTCAAAGCCTATGCCTTGCAATTTGCCTGCAAGGGAGGTACGTTGCTCGTCAATAAGGTCTTCTTCAATCTCTGCCTCACCCAAACTTATTGTTTTCACTGTCAGACCTTCGGACACAAGAATGTCCTTGGCAGCCGAGATACAGCGTGGACAAACCATATTCTTTATCAATAGCTTCATCGGTGTATATATTTATCTGTTTTTATTACGATGCAAAGATATAGATTTTCAATAAATTATTTATACAGAATTAGGGATAAAGCTTACATATTTTTTATCTGTATAAACATATTTATATGCCTTTGCTGATAATGAGCATCGGCTCATAAAAAATCCCCGACAAACTATGTATACAGTTTGTCGGAGATTTTAATAAGGTTATGATGCAAAATACTACAAGCTAATAGGCACAACTACTTTAACCGTAAAGTTGCGCCCCATATTAAACACTCCCATTCTGCCAGTCGCCTTGTTTACATCAAAATACTTCAATCTACTCAGATGATTCTGATAAGCACGGTTAGTGATATTCTCGCATGATGCATACACAGAGGCTATGCGTCTGCCATGGCTCTTTATGTCGGTTCCGGCATATAGGTTTAACAATGTATACGATGGTGTGGACGTCTCTGTTCCACCTACTGCATAGTAGTGATTCTGACGAAGATTGCAGTCTACAGCCAACTTAACATACATATGGTCAAACGTCCTGCCATCGCACATTATCTCGTAACGCACATCGCCAAGCCATCGAGGTGCTGGAGTAAAAGGCAGATACTTGGCATCACTTGGCTGATGAAGCTGCACGGCATTGACATACGAGAAGCTATTGCTTATATGCAATCTTTCTAACGGATGAACATCCACATACACCTCGCCACCCATAAGGCGAGCATCGCCCGAAGTAAACTGATAGGTGTCTGATCCATCAGTTATCACATGATTACCATTACTGTCGACAAGTCGGGTACTGAAGATATAGTTGCTGATACGATTGGCAAATAGCGACAGCTGTGCAGACACAATTTGCGAAGTATAGTCGAGTCCAAGATCAAGCTGACAACTCTGTTCGGGCTTCAATGCTGTATTGCCTATCTCATAACGCTGTGTTCCCTCGTGCTCACCATTCGATGCCAACTCACTGATATTTGGCGCACGGAAGCCGCACGACACATTTGCCTTGAAATTAAGATTTGGCAACAGCTCATAAGCCACTCCCAAACTGCCAGAGAATCCATCAAAGCCTCGGCTAAAGTTTTTGAAACGTTCTACTCTATCGTCATTATCCTGCTCATTGTCTTCAATAAGCCCATCGCCATGCAGATGACGATGGTCGTAGCGCACTCCACCACTAAAATTCATCTTATTAATAGAGCAAGTAGCTGTGGCAAACAAACCATAATCAAACAGACGATAATCAGGAATGAGAAACTCGGAGCCTTTATTTACCGATTCTTGCCACATACCATTTATGCCAGTGGCTATCTTCCATGCTCCAAGCATTGGCGAAGTGTAATGCAAGTCGTAGTTTACAGTGTGGAGCATAAGGTCAAGACCACATTCGTCTCGCGACTCCTCAAACTCCTGTCGACGGTTCTGTTGATAAGCGGCAAGCAATTTTATGTTGCCCTCGCCTACATACCACATATTGTCGAGTACTGCCTTGTAGTGGTGTATTTGCTGGAAAGGCAGAGATCGACCGTAACTCTTTGGATTGAAACCATCGGGCATTTCAAGAATTCCAGTCTCCTCATCTCGTTCGCCCTCAACAATGCCTGGCGTAAGATGATAATAATCGAGCGTAAGATGAGTGTGCCCGCCATTATGATTCCATCCAAGCATCTGCGTGAACGACTGTTCGCGATAGGCTGAGCCATACACATATCCGTCATACCTGTTTTTATAAGCATGAGCCATCTTGCCACTATATCGCATATTCCACACAAAACCTTGCTTATTGCCGGCAAAGTTAAGCGAATAATCAAAGAGCCCGTTGTTCGACTGATAACCACTCATTACATTGGCCCCCATCTCGCCCATCGGCAATACCGGCGCACTATTGAACACTATAACACCTGCCAAAGCATCAGAACCATACATCAAGCTTGCAGGACCTTTGAGTATCTCTACCGAATGAACAGAAGCCGCATCAATCTCTACTCCATGCTCATCGCCCCATTGCTGACCTTCCTGGCGTATTCCGTCATTTACCACGACCACACGATTATAGCCCATTCCTCGTATTACGGGTTTGGAAATACCGCTACCAGTGGCTATCTGCGACACTCCCGGTTGACGGCTTATGGCATCAATGATATTTGTGGAAGGTTGGGATTCAAGTTGTTTTGGCGACACAACACTTATAGGCGAAGCCGATGTTACAAGCTTTTGTTGCCCTGTTAGTCCGGTTACCACAACCTCATTTAGCTTTACATTAGTTTCAGTCAATGGCTGATGATGTGTTGAATCAGCTTCTTCTGTCATAGCCATAGAGGGGACTGTTGCCGACGAGCATACGCCCATCAGTAACAATGATTTGTATATTGTCTTCATTTATTTTATTCTTATTGTTGGAGTTTCTTTGGAAAATAATCCAAGGGTTACAACAATAACGTCGCAACCACTATTTAATATGTATTTACCAACAATAAGGCGGTGCTCTCGTGCTTCTGACGCTCACGTTCCTCAGCCTTACCTTTGGGCAATGCACAAGAACTGTGAGCCTCTTCACAACAGCGACAGTTACCAACATAGCCACTACTGGCACAAGATATGATGTGCTCTGAAACTGACAGAGCACACAATCGTGCGTAAGAGTTTGGCTTGAGGCAATATGTCCGCTGTGATGCACATGATGCAGACAATCCTGACAACAAGACACAACAGCATATTCCTCCACCTTATTATTATGATGGTGGAAGCTTACCATCACCAACATTGGCAAGTACACCAATATCAGCAACCATGCAAAGCGAACGTGTCTTCTGTTTGTCATTTCAAGTGCAAAGTTATTATTTTTACTCCCAATACCAATATTTTCCGTGTTAAATAATAAATACATTCATTAAATATGACAATTTAACACACTTATCTGACAAATTTGGTTAAAATGTCAACTTGGCATTGTCTAAATGCGGTTGGCACATTAGTTGAATAATAACATAATGAAAGCCGAAGCCAATAGAGGCAAGCGGCAAGAACAAGATTATTAACAAAACAGAAATCCCCGACGGAACCTCAGGGCGAAGAGAGGACGAAAAAAATAAAAATGGAGGTATTTCATTATGTTGTTAGTTCGCAGAAATAATTATTCAAATTGGTTGAATGATTGGTTTGATAACAGTTTCTTCAACACTGAGGAAGTTCCGCAGACACGCACTACGGCTCCTGCTATCAACGTCAAAGAGACAAGTGAGGAATATATAATGGAGGTTGCTGTTCCGGGACTTAAGAAGGAATGGGTACGCATCAACGTCACCAATGAGGGTTTGCTTCACATGGCTATCGAGAACAAGATGGAGCATAAGGAAGAAAACAAGGAGTGTAGTTGCAGCAAAGAGAGGCACGAACGCTACTTGCGCCATGAGTTCTATTATGGCAACTACGAGCAGAGCTATACTCTTCCGGATGATGTAGAGCGCGACAAGATATCAGCAAGCGTTGCCGACGGAATTCTAACGATTGTAATTCCTAAGACTACACCTGAAATGGAAGCAAAGGTTATGAAGAATATTGAGGTTAAATAACGTCGTATTATTTATTAAGGTATAAAGAGAGTGTGTCAAAGATTTGACTTTTGGCACACTCTCTTTTTTTTATTTTCTATATCCCCTCAGTCCATACCACAACAGTACGAACTCGCAAACAAGAGCTATTGTCCATGTGAACTGCCATGAGCCTATCCAGTCGGCCATCATTCCCTGAAGCACTGGGAAGACTGCTCCACCAAACACACCCATCATAAATACTCCAGAGGCACGCGATGTGTATTCGCCCAGTCCGTCAACAGCAAGAGTGAACACGCAACTCCACATAACGGAGTGGAAAAGACCTACAGCCGCCAAAATCCAAAGGTTCTCTGTGAGCATGGCAGCCGTCATGAGTGCTATTGCTCCGAGTGTGACGGTGATGAGCATTGGACGTGGCTTGACATTTTTCATTGAAGCCGACACCATACGTCCGATAAGAAAACCGCCCCAATAGATTGTAGCAAGCAAGGCTGGCGACAAAGCCATGCCACTGGCTGTGAGTTCCATTGCGTGCAGATTGATATTGTTGCCTATGCTCACCTCCGTTCCCACGTAGAAGAATATTGTTATTACTCCATATCTTAGGTTACGAAACGACCATACGCTTCTTGCATTTTCACCAGAAGATACAGAAGACGTTGCATCTGACGATGAAGAGCGTATGCCCTCTATGTCGGGCAGGGCAAGTCGGCGTGTGGTCAATGTGGTGACCACAATACATAGAGTCATGAGTATAAAGGGCAGGGTGAGTTGCGATGCTGTGACGCTATCGAGAGAAACTCCTGCGAACATGATGCCCGTTACAAAGAGTGGTGCTATGGTTGTGCCAAACGAGTTGACGGCACATGTGAAGTTCATCCTTTGCACCGCACTTGTGCCTGGCAACGGATAGGCTGCGATGTATGGATTGATAACCACCTGGAGCATGGCAGCAGCAGTGCCCATAAGGAACGAACCCATGAGAAACACGAAATAGCCAAACGGCACGAAGTCGCCATTTACAACAACACCTGCATCGCCAGCATATTCTGCGCAAAAGGCAGAGGCTGTGTAGAACACCAAGCCTTCGACCATGACTATTAGCGAGCGTATGAGTGTGCGCTTGTAGCCAATGAGATTGAGCATTCGTCCTGTGCGCGAACTGTTGAGCAGATAGCCAAGGAAGAAAGCGAAGGATATGAGTGTGGTCAATGAGTTGCGCATGGTTGTAGCTTCGGAGAGGAACGCTATCTTGAGCGGTCCTTGACACTGACCGTTGACTGTGGTAAGGAATCCTACAATAAAATATATAAATGTGAGCAGCAGGAATGGTCCTGCGGTCTTTAGACTTAGGGATTTCATATTGATGATAGGTTTGGGTTTTGGGTGGTAAATGGAGACTATATGTATGAGGTAGAGCGTAGACCGCCCTACCTCATACCTACTAACTGATCTCTTACAATATCTCCTCAAGAGTCTGCATAGCTCCCTTGGTCTTAATACTCTCCACCATCTTCAGATAAGGCTGTGTGAAGTTGTTAGCCGCACGAAGGTCGGTGCTGCGGAACGGAGAGAGGGCAAGGAAGTCAAGAGGCTCATCGCTTGCTATAAGCTTCAGGTCGTCGGCTGTGAGCCATGGATCTGCCACCTCAAACTGCTCGCCATTGTCGTCTGTATGATATTTAAGATAGTGGCGATAGGCTGCGAAGAGATAAGCCACACGGATAAGCTCCTTGTCATCACTAATCATCTTCTCAAGATTAGGCATTACATACACTGGGAACTTAGATGCACCGTCGAAGCAAAGGCGGGCCACTTGGTCGCTTACCGAACGGTTGCCGAAACGCTCACATAGTGTCTGCTTATAGAGTTCAAGGTCGGTATCCTTGGGAGCCGGAACATACGGAGTGATGTCGATGTCCATAAACTGGCGCACAAACTTAGCAATGCGCTCGTCGTGCATGGCAGCGTCCACCTTGCGGTAGCCATAGAGGAACGAAGGATATGAGAGCAATGTATGAGAGGCGTTGAGAAGAGAGAGTTTCATATTCTCAAAAGCA
This sequence comes from uncultured Prevotella sp., assembly GCA_934203355.1. GTDB lineage: Bacteria > Bacteroidota > Bacteroidia > Bacteroidales > Bacteroidaceae > Prevotella. The sequence continues at coordinate 8,336 of CAKPZC010000067.1, forward strand.
GTCACATCATCCGTCATCTGTGCGCCTACATTCTCCCATGACGGGCGACCGGCAGCGAAGTTATCCTCAACAACCCACTGTATGAAGTCCTCGCAATAAACGGGAGCCTTGTCGTCTGTACCGTTCTCATCGTTGAGTCGCTTTATGTCCTCAGGACGTGTGGCAGGAGTGATACGGTCGACCATTGAGTTGGGAAATGTCACATTCTCTTCCATCCATGCTGCAAGCTCCTTGTCCTGAGCCTCAACAAACGACATGAAAGCGCGGCGTGCCGTATTGCCATTGTGCTGAAGATTGTCACAAGAGAGGATTGTGATAGGACCTGCACCTGATGCTACACGGCGACGAAGACCCTCAGCCACATAACCGAACGCAGTCTGCGGGTCGTGAGGATATTCAAGGTCGTGAGCCACCTGCGGGTTGTCGAGCATAAACTCGCCCGTCTGACGTGAGATGTTATATCCACCCTCGGTGATGGTGAGAGTGATGATGCGGATGTCGGGGTCGGCAATCTTGTTGAGTATAGAGTTCTTCTCCTCAACACCCCAATACAATTCAACAAGAGCCCCAAGACGGTAAACCTCATTGTTGCCGTCGCGTCCGCATACAGTAAGAGTGTATTCGCCATTCTGGGCCTTGAGAGCCTTATACAGATGTTCATCTCTATCCAAAATCATAGCTCCACAGATGCCCCAACCATGCTGAGTGGTGTCTTCAAGCAGATGGCTTGTCATATATTCGAGATGAGCACGATGGAAATTGCCAACACCGAAATGAAGGATACCAGCCTTAACCGAGTTACGGTCGAAAGAATACGAGTTGATTACACTTGTTGCCATAATCTTTTTAAGTTATTAGTTATTAATTATTCAGTTATTATTTTTTCTTTTCGCTTGCAAAGTTATACTGCAAAAAGATTATGGCAAAGATTTTTTTTGAGGCAAGTTTTGGAAACGTTTGCGGTAACGTTTCCAAAATCTGCAAACGTTTTAAATTGGAAGCAATATTTTATGGGAGGTACGGATCGAAGCCGTACTCTCCTATCTATTCTCCTGTAGATGCCCTGCACTTCATTTCCGTGCGCAACACTATCTTACGGTTCTCTGCTTCGGGATTGCGCACTTTTTCAAGCACAAGCTCAGCAGCGCGTTTTCCCATCTCCACAAGAGGAGGCTCAACAGTAGTGAGTTGCGGATAAACTATAGTGGAAAGCTCTGTTCCCGAGAATCCTGCCACAGCCACATCCTCTGGTATGCGACGTCCAAGCTCGCGCAGACGGTTCATAGCTCCAATGGCAAGAGTGTCGGTAAAGGCATAAACAGCATCAAACTCAATGCCTTGCCTAACAAGACTGTCCATAGCAGCCGCACCATCGGCAAACGTCATTCCGGTCTTAACAACAAGCTGAGGGTCGTAGATATGGAATTTCTCCATAGCCTCACGATAGCCACGACCACGCTCCACTGCGTTATACACATCGTCAGGACCATATAGATAAGCTATACGGCGGCGACCAAGACGTATCAGGTGTTCTGCCATGAAGTAAGAGTCGTTGTTATCATCCACCATTACCTGCGGCATGTCGTCCATACCATGAGGTATACGGTCGTAGAAAACAATGGCTACACCCTCTTTGGCAAGACGGCGATAGGTTTCGACATTATGCTTATAGCTGCAAATGCTCACTATGAGTCCGTCGACCATGAACTCCTCCATCATCTGCAGGCTCTCTCGCTCACGGTTGGGATCCTCATCCGACTCGGCTATCATCACCTTCTGATTGTTCTTGTAGAGTATGCTCTGTATGCCTGCCACCACCTGCGAGGCATATGGCGTATGCATCTCGGGCACTATCACACCTATTGTATTTGTACGTCCCATCTTGAGGTTCATTGCCACAGGATTGCGGCGATAGCCAAGACGCTCTGCCTCGCGCAGCACAGCCTCACGAGTTTCACGACGTATATTCTTGTCGTCAGTAAGTGCGCGCGACACTGTGGAAACAGATATGCACAGCGAGCGTGCTATGTCTTTTATTGTTACATGTTTCATTGCTGGTAGAAAAAGATAGGTGTTTGAATTTTTCTTTACTTATAATCTGCAAAAATACATTTTTTTATTCATTTTTGCAAAAAAACAAAACGGGAATATTATGGCTATAAATCTATATCCTTTAGGAATACTGACTTTTGTACAAAAGAGCATGACAATTTAACACATATATCTGTCAAAAAAGGTGAAAACGTCAAATTGGCATTCTTTGACGCGGTTGGCACATTAGTTGCGTTATGACATAATGAAAGCCGAAGCCAATAGAGGCAAGCGGCAAGAACAAGATTATTAACAAAACTGAAATCTCGACGGAACCTCAGGGCGAAGAGAGAACGAGAAAAATAAAAATGGAGGTATTTCATTATGTTATTAGTTCGCAGAAATAATTATTCAAATTGGTTGAACGATTGGTTTGACAACAGTTTCTTCAACACTGAGGAAGTTCCGCAGACACGCACTACGGCTCCTGCTATCAACGTCAAGGAGACGTGTAACGAATATATAATGGAGGTGGCTGTACCTGGACTTAAGAAGGAATGGGTGCGTATCAACGTCACAAATGAGGGCTTGCTTCATCTGGCCATAGAGAACAAGATGGAGCACAAGGAAGAAAACAAGGAATGCAAATGCAACAAAGAGAGGCATGAACGCTACTTGCGCCATGAGTTCTATTATAGCAACTACGAGCAGAGCTACACTCTTCCTGACGAGGTGGAGCGCGACAATATTTCAGCAAGCGTTGCCGACGGCATCCTTACCATCGTGATTCCAAAGACAACACCCGAGAAGAAAGCTAAAGTAATGAAGAATATCGAAGTGAAGTAACTTTTTCATTATTACGGCTGAAAGCATAGAGGTAGATTAAAAATACGAAATTAGAGCAAGGGTCTATACACCACTTTTTCATCGTGGCATATAGACCCTTGTTGATTTCATGAAAAATACGCTATGAGTTTCTTAAAAAACAAAAAATAGCCAACTGATGAAACAAAATACAGCCAACTGAGGAAATGCAAAAAAAAAGCAGTATCTTTCCTCTATAAAACAGAAATGAATATCTCCGCAAAAGGTAACTAAACATCGGTATAATTAAAATGAGGCGC
>CAKPZC010000068.1 GCA_934203355.1 uncultured Prevotella sp.
CCAAAAACTGGGTTACAGAACGAACCAAAACGCTTAGGAAAGTGAGCTAAATTTGGTACAACGAACTGGACACCCTAGTAATTAACTCAAATTTATAAACTGTATTCTATAATTATCTTATCTAATTTTATAGCATGCTTGTTTGCTTCTTGCAAATAAGCATGCTACAAAGTTATGAATTTTGAACAATATATGCAAATCTTATGCGAAAAAAAAACTTTTTTTATGTTTTTCTTTTAAACCACCTTAGCTGGTTATTCACCTATGCGTATGATGTATTCGCTCATAAACGAAGCTCCCGGCTGCAAGTGGTTCATAAGATACTTGTCGCGGAATTGTCCCTTATATTCATAGCGGTCGTGCACTCCATACCATGGTTCAAGACAGATGAATGGTGCGTTCTTGCCATAGGGTGTCCATATTCCCACGCAGGGAGTGTTGAAGCTTACAGTTACCACTGGACGCGCGTCCTTGGGGTCGAGTATTTCTATTGAGTGAATCTGGCAATGGTCCACAACGATGGCGTCGTCCTTGAATGTCTCTTCAGTAAAGGGCATCAGTCCTCCTTCGAGAGTGGGCAGTGGATAGCGGTCGTCGGTGATGCAGCCCTCGTGATTGCCGTATATGCGGTCGATGTTGCCAGTGTTGTCGAAGCGCAGTACACCCTTGATAGGTTCGCCCTCGCTCACTCCCGGCAGGTTGAATGCAGGATGAGCTCCAATCTGGAAGTGTATCTCGCGCGAGTCGGTGTTATGCACATGCCATATCACGTGTATCTCGTTCTTCACGAGTTTGTAGGTGACGGTCAGCATGAAGTGATATGGATACTGTCGCAGTGTGTGCTCCGTGTCCGATAGGATATAGGTCACGCTGGTAGGCGATTGTTTCAGTATGCGGAAGTTCATATCGCGAGCAAAGCCGTGTCTTCCCAGTTGATACACCTCGCCTTCTGTGCGATAGGTGCCTTTCCACAGTCCACACACGATGGGGAATAGTAGCGGTGAGCGTCGTCCCCAGTAGCGGTCGTCGCCCTGCCATAGATATTCTTTGCCTTCGTCGTCCTTGATACTCTGAAGTTCGGCTCCAAGGTCGGATACTTCAACTGTCAATAGTTCGTTTTGCAGTTTTTCCATAGTGTTTTTTTTGACGTTTATCAGTTGTTTGTTTGGCTTTGTTCTATTCTTTTGTTCTCTCCTTGAATATGTCCATGAGCCATTTCTTCTGTTCGGCAATGGTCAGTTGGCTGTTGTCGAGCACCAGTGCGTCGTCGGCTTGGCGCAGTGGTGAAGTCTCGCGGTGGGTATCGATATAGTCGCGTTCCTCCACGTTCTTCAGAATGTCGTCATAGTTGGCTGGCATGCCCTTGGCTTGCAGTTCCTTGAAGCGTCGCTGTGCTCTAATCTCGGCTGTTGCGGTCACGAATATCTTCAGTTCGGCGTTGGGGAACACCACGGTGCCTATGTCGCGACCGTCCATCACGATGCCCTTCTCCTTGCCCATTGCCTGCTGTTGCTCCACGAGTTTGGCGCGCACAAAAGGCAGTGCAGCCACAGGGCTAACGTGTTGCGACACCTCAAGCGAGCGTATTTCCTTCTCAACCACCTCGCCGTTGAGGCATGTCTCGGGTTTGCCGGTCTCTGTGTCGATTTTGAACGAAATGCTCACTTCGGGTAGCATTTGCTCCAGTCGATCTGTGTCGATGTCGCCGTTGTCGCCAAACAGTCTGTTGCGCATAGCAAACAGCGTCACCGCGCGATACATAGCGCCCGTGTCCACATAGATGTAACCAATTTCGCATGCAAGATCCTTTGCCATAGTGCTTTTTCCGCACGATGAGTAGCCGTCGATGGCTATCACAATTTTTTTCATATCGTTTTTTATATGTTGAATGCTGCGTTTATAATCAGTGATGAGCTCGATACATGGTATTTGCCGTAGGCGATGTTCACCTTGAAGCGTTCGAGATTCAATCCGCCACCGAGCGATAAGCCTGCTCCATGCGAGCTTTTGCCATCGTTGTTTTCAATCCCCATCTCGTCGGCGCGTCTGAAGTTGTAGCCGGCTCCTATCCAGAAGGCTTGAGCCAGCGATAGGTCTACGCCCACCACGAGATGGTTTACGAATCGGTAGTTCCAGTGGTTCAAGTCCACCAGTGTTGCCGATACCCTGAACGGTGTGTGCTCAAATCGTTTGCTTACTCCCGCCTGTAGGTCGAGCGGCATCGGCTCGTAGTCGTCGTTGTATGCCTTCAGTTGTCCGCCTAGGTTCTTAGCCACGAGCGACATGGAGAGGTCGGCGTCGGGGTCATAGTAGTTGATTCCGAGGTCGAAGCCCACCCCCAGACTGTTGTAGTCGCCGATATATGATGCCACCATTTTCATGCTTATGCCTCCGGCTATACGTTCGCTCAGCATATACGAGAAATATCCTGCCACGGCAATGTCCTTGACAGAGAAGTCGCCCATTTGTGTGCCGTTCTCGTCAGTCTGGCGCATTGAGCCATAGTTCATAAACTGTCCGCTTGCTGCCCACGATGCCTTGTCGCCCACATTGCGGTTGAACGACGCGCTTGCCGTGGTGGCTCCTTGCATGTAGCTCATAAATCCCAGTCCTATGGTGCGGTCGCTCACCGACGACAGCAGTGCGGGATTGTTGAACATCAGCGCGGCGTCGTCTTCGATGAGTGTGGTGTTGTCGCCGCCCAATGCGGCAGCGTGTGCGCTCACTGGAAGTCGCAGGAAGTTGTATGCCGTCTGGCTCTCCTGTGCCTTTGTGTCGATGGCGAGCCAAGCCATGGTGAGCAGCAGTAATATGATGTATCTTTTCATTCTCATTTGTTGATATGGTGCAAAGTTAATAAAAAAGGTTCACATCGTTATCCTTATTATAATAGAATAACGATGTGAACCTTTATTTATTGTGTCAGTGGCTTCCGCCTTGTGTGTTGGGCGGTGGTGTTTTTATTTTATTATCTCCTTGGCGCGTTCCAGTGCTAGGTTGATGTGGCTGCAGATGTTCTTCTCGCCGAGCAGGTCGTAGAACTTTGCCTTTTGCAATTGGCTATGCACCTTTTCGCTCACACCCGAGAGCACCACTTCTATGCCATCGTTCTTGCTCATTAGGCATAGGTTGGTGAGGTTGTGTATGCCAGTAGAGTCGACAAATGGCACCTTACGCATGCGTATGATGCGCACTTTTGGGCGGTCGCCAAAGGTTGCCATTATCTCCTCAAACTTATTGCCAGCTCCGAAGAAGTAGGGACCATTAATCTCGTAGACTTCTACGCCTTGTGGGATGGTGAGGTGCTCAAGGTTGCCCTTCACCATGTCCGACTCCTCGTTAATCTCGTCCATAATCACCTTCACGTCGGTGGTCTCTGCCATACGCTTCATGAAGAGCAGGCAGGCAATGATGAGTCCCACCTCAATAGCTATGGTGAGGTCGAAGATGATGGTCAGGAAGAAGGTGATGAGTAGCACCGTCACGTCGCTCTTGGGATTCTTCATCAGTGCCACAAACGAGCGCCATCCGCACATGCCATACGAAACAATCACCAGCACGCCTGCAAGACAAGCCATTGGGATGTATTTGGCAAGGGGCATGAAGAATAGGAATATGAGTAGCAACACAATGGCGTGGATGATGCCTGCAATTGGTGTGCGTCCGCCGTTGTTGATGTTGGTCATTGTGCGGGCTATGGCTCCTGTGGCTGGGATGCCTCCGAAGAGAGGTGAGGCAAGGTTGGCTACGCCTTGGGCTATCAGCTCGGTGTTGGAGTTGTGGTGGTCGCCTATCACACCGTCGGCTACGGTTGCCGATAGCAGCGACTCTATGGCTCCGAGCACAGCTATTGTCATGGCGGGAGCCACAAGACTCTTTATCGTTTCCCACGACATAGCTGGAACCTGTACGGCGGGAATGGCATTGCTCACGTTGAAGCGGTCGCCAATGGTCTCGATCGAGGTCACACCGCAGTAGTTCTTAAGTAGCAGCGCGGCTATCGTCATCACGATAATGGCAACGAGCGAGCCAGGAATCTTCTTGCTGAACTTGGGAGTTATGGCTATGATGACTACGCTCACTATGCCCACCAGCGAGCACCATAGGTCGGCGGTTGAGAAGTTGGCTATGTAGCAGCCCCATTTTTCAATGAAGTCCGACGGCACCGACTCGATGGTGAGTCCGAAGAGGTCCTTGATTTGGGTGGTGAAGATGGTCACGGCAATACCGCTTGTGAATCCCACTACAATGGGGTAGGGGATGTATTTGATGATAGTTCCGAGTTTTAGCACTCCAAACATGATGAGGAACACTCCTGCCATTAGCGTGGCTATGGTTAGTCCTTCAAGCCCGTATTTCTGTATGATGCCGTAGATGATGATGATGAAAGCTCCCGTGGGACCTCCAATCTGCACCTTGCTGCCTCCGAGCAGCGAGATTATAAATCCAGCTACAATGGCTGTGATGATACCTTTCTCGGGAGTCACACCCGAGGCAATACCGAAGGCGATGGCGAGGGGCAGGGCGACAATGCCCACAATAATGCCCGCCATGAGGTCGCTCATGAACGTCTTCTTGTCATACGACTTTAGAGTCGTGAACAGTTGGGGTTTGAAATCAATTGCTTTCATCCTCGATAAATTAGTGATGTAAAAAATGAATATAAAACTATAGTTACCTGTAAACTTTTGCAAAATTAAGCATTTTTTAGCAGGTGACAAAATAAAAGTTAAAGTTTTATTTCCTCTCATTCAACTAAATCAAGGGCTATAATTATACAACTTTAGCAAGTTGAACACATAACAGGCTTTTTATATCAACTTTTTGTTGTAACTTTGCAGATGTAAAATGTCAAATTCTAAAAAGAAGTGGAACAGAAGAAAACACAGCGTGCCGATTTGGAAAACAAGCGTCTCACGGGATTCTTGATAGGACTCGTAGTGGCGCTGTCGCTATTTCTATTAGCAATGGAGTATACCACTACTGATGGCACAAGCAACGGCGATGCCGACAGGTTTGACGATATGTCGCAGGAGATGGATCTTATGCCAGCTCCCGACCGCACCGACATGGTGGCGGCTGTGCAGCTGCAAGCCAAGAAGGCTCCGGCTCAAAAGGTGAAGGTAGTGGACAAAAAATCGCACATGGAGAAACTCAACGACATCACAAAGATGCGTACTGTGGGCGAGGGTTCGGGTACTGCCGATGGCAATGGGCTTGCCTCTGGCTCAAAGGATACTGATGCCGACGTGTTGCAGCCTGTGGCTGTGGACATGGGCGACAATCCTCTCAACTTCCGTGTTGTGGAGCAATTGCCCGAGTTTCCGGGCGGAATGGCTGCTTTAGTGAAATGGCTCACCGATAACTTGCGCTATCCACCGATAGCCAAAAGCCGGAGCTTGCAGGGACGTGTGGTGGTGAGTTTCATCATAAACCGCGACGGTTCGGTGAGCGATTTGAAACTCGCTAAGTCGGCACATCCACTGCTCGACAAGGAAGCCATGCGAGTGGCACGTATGATGCCAAGATGGAAACCTGGTATAGCCAACAACAAACCGTGCCGCACAATGTTTGCAATACCTATAGAATTCAGAATATAAAAAATCAATTTAGATATGATTACAGCAGATGAAATACTGAAGCTTGTCAACGATTATCTTGACAAAATGCCCTACGACCGTAAACCTGCCTCGTTATACGACCCGATACGCTACGTGTTGTCGATGGGGGGCAAGCGCATACGCCCTGTGCTGATGCTTCTTGCCTACAATATGTTTAAGGACGACCCCGAGACCATACTTATGCCGGCTTGTGCCCTCGAGACTTATCATAACTACACTCTCCTGCACGACGACCTTATGGACAATGCCGACCTGCGACGTGGACACATGACTGTTCACAAAAAGTGGAATGCCAACACGGCAATACTTTCGGGCGACTCGATGCTGGTGCTTGCCTATCAGCGCATGGCACAGTGCGAACCCGCGAAAATGTCTCAAGTGCTCGGCGTGTTCACCGAGACCGCGCTTGAGATTGGCGAGGGACAACAGTATGATATGGACTTCGAGAACCGCGACGATGTGAAGGAAGAGGAGTATATCGAGATGATACGCCTCAAGACAAGTGTGTTGCTTGCTTGTGCGCTGAAGATTGGAGCCATATTGGCAGGAGCATCGGCTGAGGATGCCGACAATCTCTACCGCTTTGGTGAAAAGATAGGTTTGGCTTTTCAGTTGCAGGACGATTATCTCGATGTCTATGGTGACACCAGCGTGTTTGGCAAGGCTATAGGTGGCGACATCACGTCCAACAAGAAGACTTATATGCTCATCAACGCTTTCAACCGCGCCAATCCCGACCAGCGCAAGGAACTTGAGCGTTGGGTGACAGTAAAGGACTTCTGTCGCGAGGAGAAAATCGCTGCTGTGACACGACTCTACAACGAGATTGGAATCGACCGCCTCGCACAAGACAAGATAGCACAATACTTCGACGAAAGCCGTGAGTATCTTGCAGCCGTTAGTCTGCCCGAGGAGCGCAAGGTGGAACTTACTGCCTATGCCCAGCGTATGATGAAACGCAAGTATTAGTCAATTTTTATTAATGATAATAATAGATAATAGTAGACCGTGCCTTACAGAAGATTCCCCAAGACCGACACTGCCCGACTGAATTCGCTCGACATATTGCTTGGCAACAACGATGTTTATGCAGCCAATCGGCGGTTTATTGATATGGAGCTAATAGAAAATGCAAAGACTCTGCGTGGCAGATTGAAGACGCTGAGTAGCCAGTTTATGCTTGCCTATGAAGCCCAGATGCGCAACTACAAGCTTATTGCCAAACCGCAGAAGAATGTACATATGTATGTGGCGCATTTTATGAAGGTGCTCGGCATGTCGGTGGAGCGAGGCGAGATTAAGCGTGCTGCCTTGCACGACTACTATGGCATTGACGACTACGACGAGACTATGCGTCTGCTCCACAATTCGGATGACATTTGCAGGCTCACACCACAGATTGTGGAGGGCGAAAAGAAACGTATTGCGGCTGGCGGACGTCCCGTGTATAATCCCACTATTGGTATGGTGGCTACTCATTTCGACATCTTCCGCGACATATACGAGCAACAGATTATTCTTAACGACAAGGCTGAGCGCGCTCTCGGCGAACTGAAAGATTTGCGCAAGCAACTCGATGCTTTAGTGGTGGAGATATGGAATAGGGTGGAGGAGCACTTCGCCGAACTGCCTGCCGAGACTCGCTACGACGAGTGTCGCAAGTATGGATTGATTTATTATTATCGTAAAGGAGAAAAGGAACAATGACTTTTATAGATACACACACGCATCTCGACGGAGAGGAGTTTGCCGACGACCTTGATGCCACTATGGAGCGTGCACGCGAAGCTGGCGTGGCAAAGGTGTTCATTCCTGCCATCAACTTGAAGTCGGTGGAGACGGTGCTTGCCACGTGCAGGCAATTTCCTGGATATGCCTATCCAATGCTTGGACTGCATCCCGAGGATGTCGATGCCGACTGGAACCGGGTGCTCGACGAGATGGAGCATTATCTGCAACCAGGCAATCCGTTTATTGCTATTGGCGAGGTGGGACTCGACTATTACTGGTCGCGCGAATTCGAGCGCGAACAGCTTATGGCGTTTGAGCGTCAGGTGGAGTGGTCGATTCAGACACGACTGCCATTAATGATTCATTGCCGCAAAGGGCAGAACGAGATGGTGCGCATGCTGCAACATTACAAGGACGAACTGCCGGGAGGTGTGTTTCATTGTTTCACGGGCAATGAGCGTGAGGCAGAGGAACTCTTGCAGTTCAACGGCTTTGCCCTCGGCATTGGTGGAGTGCTTACATTCAAGAAAAGCCATCTGCCCGAAGTGCTTCCAGCAGTTGTTCCACTAAGTCGTATTGTGCTCGAAACCGACTCTCCCTATATGGCTCCCGTGCCAATGCGTGGAAAACGCAACGAGAGTGCCTATGTGAAATATGTGCTTCATAAGGTTGCCGAGTGCTATGGGGTCGACGCTGAGCAAGTGGCCGAGCAGACAAATGAAACTGTCAGACGAATATTTCATATTGGTTAACGAAATTTAAAATGAGGTGCCGGCTTTTGTCAATCACCGAAAAATGTATATATTTGTATCTACTTTTTAAGGAAAGATGCTCGAGTGGTTGAAGAGGCACGCCTGGAAAGCGTGTATACGTCAAAAGCGTATCGGGGGTTCGAATCCCCCTCTTTCCGCATTTTTCTTATTTTTTCAATGGGGTCAACTTGCAAGTTGACCTCTTTTTTTGCTTCTTATGTTATATTTCATATTAAAATATGTGGCGTTCGCCTATTTTTGTTAACTTTGTATATCATTTTTAAAACAATTGCAGATATGGGAATAAATAAATCTGTTTGTTTGGTGGCAATGTTGTTGTTGGGCGTTGGTTCCCTGTCGGCTCAGTCTGTCCGTCGGTCATCCGACACTGTCACTGAAAACAGCAAGGCTAAATATCGTAACCTGAACATAGGCTTAGGTATTAGCCACACCGCCGCCGACTCTTCTATCTATAGCAGTGGCAACATAGCCCTATTTGGTGCTGTCGACACGTTGCGCGGCGTGCAGACGGGAGTGTTCACGTCGTTGGTCAGAAGGCAGATGCGCGGTGTTGGTATTGCCGGATTGCTTAATGCTGTTGGCGACGACATGCGTGGCGTTCAGATTGCGGGTGTGTCGAATATGGTGCGTGGCGGCAATGGTCTGCAGGTGGCTTTGTTCAACAATGTCTCCGATTCTGGGTTTCGTGGCATTCAGCTTAGTGGCATATCCAATATTTCGATGGGCATGAAGCGTGGCTTGCAGATAGCTTCGTCGAATGTGTGCTCGTCGTCAATGCGTGGCGTTCAGGCTGGACTATATAATTATGCCGATACGCTCAGCGGTTCGCAGATAGGTTTGTTCAATGTGTGTGTAAGCCATCCGCGCGGTGTTCAGATTGGTGTCATCAACTATAGTCGCGACACGGTGGCTCACAAGATAGGGCTTGTCAACGTCAATCCCAAGACTCGCATCGACTATATGATGTATGGCGGTTCGTCGACAAAGGCTAATTTTGCAGTGCGTTTTCGCAATCGCAGCACCTATAATATAATAGGTGTAGGCACTCATTATTTTGGACTTGACGAACGGTTCTCGGGGGCCTTGTTCTATCGTGTGGGACAATACTTCCAGCTTACGCCTAAGTTCTCGCTTGGCGGCGACTTGGGATTCTTCCATATTGAGTCGTTCGAACAGAACTCGAAGAGCAAACCCGAACGTCTGTATTCATTACAGGTAAGGCTTAATGCCGACTGGCAGTTTGGCAAATATACCAGTGCGTTTGCGTCGATAGGCTATGGCGACACACGCTATTATCATGGTGGCAAGAGCTATCGCAGGCGAGCCATTGCCGAGGCAGGACTGGCATTCCGACTTGTTAGGAGTCAGCAACCGTTTGTAGAGACCAAGGTGCGCCATGACTTCCCCATTGCTCAGGAAGGCGACTCGCCGTTTGCTTTCGACGATCCCATGCGTCAGCGCAAGCATCCTTGGAAGGCTGCCTTGGAGGCTTTTGGTATAAATGTGGGTGTGCAGTGTTTCGACCAGTTTGTGATGAACGAGGATTTTGCCAAGATTTCATTGCGTAGTATTAAGAACAACATCAAAACGGGTTTTGTATGGGACAACGATCAGTTTTCTACCAATCTTTTCGCCCATCCCTATCATGGCGGATTATACTTTAATTCTGCCCGTTCCAATGGTCTTACGTTCTGGGAGTCGGTGCCCTATTCTTTCTGTGGCAGTTTGATGTGGGAGACTACTTGCGAAATTGAGCCACCTGCCATCAACGACTTGATGGCTACTACGTTTGGTGGTGTGTGCATAGGCGAGGTAACTAATCGTGTGAGCAATCTTATATATGACGACCGTCTGAGTGGATTCCCGCGTTTTGCACGCGAATTTCTTGCCACTCTCATCTGTCCTATCAAGGGGCTTAACCGCATTCTTACTGGCGATGCGTGGCGAGTGCGCGGCAGCTACTATAAGTATCATGACTATGATAAGTTGCCAATAAGTTTTGCCACCACCGTGGGCTATCGCTATCTTGCCGACAACAACGCCCTGTTTCGTGGCGAGGGCAATCCCTTCGTGCAGTTCAATCTTGCTTATGGCGACCCGTTCGACGGCGACACCAATAAACCTTACGACTACTTCACTGCCAACGTGACGTTGGGCTTGAGTGGCAATCAGCCACTCATTACAGGGGTTCATCTCTTGGGACGTTTGTGGAGTGCGCCGGTGGTGATGGACAAAGCGATGGACATGCAGTTTGGCATCTTCCAGCACTTCAACTATTTCGACTCTAAGCCTGTGAAGGACGGAACGAGTCTGGTGCCTTATCGCATTTCCGAGGCGGCGTCGGTGGGACCTGGCATCATTTGCCGTTTCCATAAGGTGGGCAACTTGACCAAACTTGAACAGCGATTGTTTGTCGATGGCATTTTGTTGGGTGGCAGCCTAAGCGACTACTACAATGTTATCGACCGTGACTACAACATGGGTAGTGGCTATAGTGTTAAGGCAAGCAGTCTGTTGGAGTTTGGCAGGGTTGGATATTTTACTATTGGTGCCGACTACTACCGCATATTCACGTGGAAAGGCTACGAGAAAAAGGATTTGGAGAACACCAACCCGATATATCTCAACGCCCAAGGCGACAAGGGTAATGCTTCGCTTCTTGTGCTCAATGCCCGTTTTGGTCTTAAGGTGTCGAATAGTGTTAGTCTCGATCTTAAGGTGTCTAACTATTGGCGTGACACTTATTATAAGTATCATTCCGATGTGCTCTCTAAGACCTTCGACATTAGTTTTGGGTTGACTTATGCGATTTGAGCCAGATTTGGCTGGCATTCATTCGCCTTAAAAAAGTATATTATATTACTTGCCCATTTAATATGTATTACTTTGCCATTTAATACATATTAAATGGGCATTTAATATGTATTGCTGTAAAATACAAAAAAAGAGTCACTCCTAAGAATGACTCTTTTTTTGTGGTGCCACCAGGAATCGAACCGGGGACACAAGGCCATTAATAGACAATGTCAGTCCTTTGCTCTACTGGCTGAGCTATGGCATAAAATACAAAAAAAAGAGTCACTCTTTTAAGAATGACTCTTTGTAGTGTGGTACCACCAGGAATCGAACCGGGGACACAAGGCCATTAATAGACAATGTCAGTCCTTTGCTCTACTGGCTGAGCTATGG
>CAKPZC010000069.1 GCA_934203355.1 uncultured Prevotella sp.
ACGTCGGTGCTCTGAGCATCGGCAAGGTCGATGTTGCGCACCTGGAAACACAGGTCGCGCATCTGACGATAGTCGCCCTTGCGTTCGGTCGACAGCTCACCTGTGAGTTTCAGGCTTACAGCCATTGACTTCTGTTCTGGCTTCAAGTCGTTCATACTCTTGACTGTCTGCGCCGACAGTGCCGCCGACACTATTGCCGCGGCTGACAATAAAAAGATTCTTTTCATTTGTTATTGAGTTTAATTTGTAGCGTTTGTTTATAAACTATCTGCAATATTAACAAAAAATATTGACATACGCAAAGGTTTCAACGGCTAACTGCCACAAACAAGTGGGATATTATTGTTGATAACTATGTCAACAGTTATCAACAGCTATTTTCTGCGCATCTTTCTGCCCGCATAAATAATTAAGATTGAGCGCATTACAGAGTTATCCACAGTGTTGATAACTTTCATAACTCTCGGCATTCCACCAATTCATAGGCAAAGAAAGAATTAAAATTAACAAATATTTTCTTGCCTTTCCACAGAAAATGAGTACTTTTGTATGAAATATAGAACAAAAATCAAATAAGAACTATCGACCATCAATATATGGACTTACTTTTTCTACTTCAGTTTGCATGCCTCATCTTCATGTTTATAAACGCCATAATTTTGGGTGTCACACATATACACGTAAAATGGGGTAACAAGCGTTATAAACAGTCGCGCTGGATGATACTTGCTGCCCTAATAGGACTGGCAATGCAATATATCGTACAAATGTACTATGGATTTCGCGCCACCAACGACGACGTTGGAGCCGTGGTCAACATCCTGGTCTACACCCCATGCTTCACACTCATAGCTATGGGCATCTACAACATAGAGGCTAAACACGCCAACCATAAACGGATGAGCTTGATAAGTGGGTCTATCTATGCCGCTATACTTATAGCTTTCGGCATTGGACACTACAACAACGGCAACCTGCACATAGGCGCATGGCTATACGTCATGCTGACTCTATATATATGTAATGTGGCGTATTACATATACATTATAGTGAAAGAGATAAGAAAGCGCAAAAAAATCCTGGAGACAATGGCTGCCACCGACATGCTGCCCTATGTGAGATATGCCCATACCAGCATATTCCTGCTTTGCCTCACCGCCGTAATCATTCCATTTGCCATCCTGTCTACCACATTATTATATATAGTAGGACCGTTGGGACTAATCTTCACACTGTTCTTCGTTCTTAGTTTTGTGGCTCTTGGCAACAACTATGTGCCTTCCGAGGAATTGCTCTACAAGGAGAAAGAAGAAGAAGACATGGAGAGCAATAAAAACACACTCTCGCTGAAGCAGCAAACAATCATCAGGGAGGGGCTTGACAAATGGTGCGCAGAGTTAGGCAATAAAGATTCCACCGTTAACCTGCTCACACTGTCGAGCTCGTTGAATGTCACCAAAAGCGAGTTGTCGCGCTACTTCACGTTGTGTCTCCACTCCACCTTCCGCTCATGGCTCGCCGAGATTCGTTTCAAAGCCGCCAAGAAAATGATGATTGACAATCCCGACTTTAACAACGACATTATATCCGCCGAATGCGGATTCTCCTCACGCTCCTATCTCTATCGTATTTTCAAGGAGAAGGAAGGATGCTCACCTACTGCATGGAGAGAGAGAAAAAATTAAAAAAAACACTGTTTTTAGGTGTCTACTTCCTACGAAGTAGACACCTTTTTTGTCGCAAGTGGACACAAAAGTGACGGAAGTGGACACCTTTGTTCAATAAAAAAGGCTAAATTTGCGCCAAAAACGAACAAAAAATATAAACAACAAAAATGAAAAAATTTACTTTTTTAAAGAACGCGATGCATGGACTTGCAATTAAGTCGATGCTCCTTGTGGTGTTCCTACTGAGCTTAGGAACAAGTGACGCTTTGGCAGAAAAGAAACCATATGCGGTGTTTGATGATGCGACAAAAACGCTCACATTCAAGTATGGAGATAAAGAAACACTTGGGACTAATGAATATTGGTTGGAGGGTGCCCAATGGACTAGTTTAAATATAACCAAGGCTGTATTTGAACCTTCTTTTGCAGATGCTCGACCTACCACTTGCAAAAGCTGGTTCTATTATTGTACACAACTGGCAAGCATTGAAGGCATTGAGTATTTGAACACTGAGAAAGTTACAGACATGAGTTACATGTTCTACGAGTGTAAAGCCCTTGCAAATCTTGACCTGTCAAAATTCAACACGAAGAGTGTTACAAATATGAGCAATATGTTTTATAATTGCCAAACACTCAAATCCCTCGACTTGAAAAACTTCGAGACAGAAAATGTGAAGAACATGGAATCCATGTTCTCTAATTGTACACAGCTCAACACCCTTACACTCTCAGATAAGTTCAACACAAAGGATGTGACGAATATGAGAACCATGTTTAATGGCTGCGCTAACATTAAATCACTCAACTTGTCGGGCTTTGACACGAAGAATGTGACAAACATGAGATACATGTTTAATGACTGCAAAAGTCTTACCTCACTCGACCTGTCAAAATTCAACACACAGAAAGTAGAGGACATGATTGGCGTATTTAAAAACTGTTATCAACTAACCTCGCTCGACTTGTCAAACTTCGACACACAGAAAGTAACAAATATGGGCAGCATGTTCAATTATTGTACAGGATTGAAGACCATTGATATCAGAAACTTCAATACAATAATTGTAACAAATATGAGCTATATGTTCGAATACTGCAATAATCTTACAACAATTTATGTAGGTAATGATTTTGTGGTTAATGAAAGTACAACTGGCAAGGACATGTTCGGAAACTGCTCACAACTCATTGGTTCTGCCAGCAACAATACAGGCAAAGAATACGCCAACTATCACAACGGCTACTTCAAGAAATATATCGGAACACTGGGCGACGAGAAGCTTGGAGCTACAGGAACGGAACCGAACCTCAAAGTAGAAAACCTTAACTTCACCGACGACAAAGATTTGAAAGTGAACGTTGGCGAAAGCTTCTTTGCAACTTCATCTAATTACATTCGCAAGGACATCAAGAATCAATGGGGAACCCTCTATCTGCCTTTCGAAACAAACCTGAAGGATAAGAACATACGAGCTTTCGAGCTTCTCAATGTCAACGATGACGCCATTGAATTAAAGGAGATTGAGGGTAATGTCGCAGCTTGGGTCCCAGTATTCATCAAGATGAACGAAGGCACTACCGAGCTCAACCTTGCGTCGATAGACAATAGCACAACGAGTGTAGAGGCTGAATCGGCTACCGCTAACAACCAATATCAGCTAAAGGGTACAACAGAGAAGAAGACATTCACAACCACCGACACCAACTGCTTCATACTGAAGGGCAACAAACTGATGAACCCTGCCAAGATATTGGAAAAAACCACAGCCACAGCCGTTGGCATATTGCCCTACCACGTATACATGGAGGCCAACAGTAGCGAAACAAATCCGGCACGAGTATTCAGCATCCGAGTTGGAGGCGACGCAACAGCCATCGAAGAACTTAATGAAGCAATGAACGACGGCAAGGCAGAATACTACAACCTGCAAGGTCATCGACTCAACAACCTACAGAAGGGTGTGAACATCATCAAGCGTGGAAACAAGACAATAAAGGTAATAATCAAATAAAGACATAACAACTATGAAAAAGAAAGAATATATCAAGCCAGAGGTCAACGTAATGGTAATGGAGACCTCAACAATTCTTGCTGGCTCAGAAAGTATCAATATGGCGACAGAAGCCGATTACGAAGAAGAAAATATAAAAAGTTTCTGGAACAGCGACCATGGCATTGATGCTGACTAAATTCTGAGCCTAACAAGCAGGAGGGTGTGGATTCTACGTTTTTCGTGCAAAGAGGAAAGACGCAGAATCCGCACCCTCATTCTGTATATATACTGTATATATACAAAAAGAGGGTTTCATATAGTAAGACTAAGCACAAAAAACTACTAAAGTATTGAAAAAACGAAAAAATAGGCGTACCTTTGCAAAATCAAAAACGATTAGAGAAAACAACTGCAACTAATCAAATGGATAATTAGAGCTAAATAACTTAAAAACTATAACATTCACAACATTCAATCATGGAAAAGAGACACTTATTTACAGCTTTGCTGTCGATGATCTTTGCCATCACCGCCACAGCAAAACACTATGAGCCTGTCGACTACGTGAGCACACTTGTAGGTTCAGAGTCGACCCACGCCCTGTCTACAGGCAACACCTATCCCGCCGTGTGCATGCCGTGGGGCATGAACTTCTGGACACCACAGACAGGAAAGATGGGCGACGGATGGACGTATGTCTATACCGCCGAGAAGCTGCGCGGATTCAAGCAGACCCACCAGCCAAGTCCATGGATCAACGACTACGGACAGTTCTCGATAATGCCCGAGACTGGCAAACCCGTTTTCGACGAAGACAAGCGAGCATCGTGGTTCTCGCACAAAGCCGAAGTTGCCACACCTTATTATTATCGTGCTTATCTTGCCGACTACGACGTGGTGACGGAGCTTGCGCCAACTGAGCGCGCTGCCATAATGCGCATCACCTTCCCCGAGAACGACTCGTATGTTGTTGTCGACGCTTTCGACAACGGCTCGTACGTGAAGATCATGCCAGAGCAGCGCATGGTTGTGGGCTACACCACGAAGAACTCGGGCGGAGTGCCCGACAACTTCAAGAACTATTTTGTGATGAAGTTTGACAAGGACTTCACCTACACCTCGGCTGTAGCAAACGGCACATTCAAGAATGACGCACTCACAGCCGACTGCAAGCACGCTGGAGCCATCGTGGGATTCAAGACACGCCGAGGCGAACAGGTGAACGTGCGCATAGCGTCGTCGTTCATATCCGAGGAGCAAGCCATGCAGAACCTAAAGGAGCTGGGAAACGACTCGTTTGACGAGGTGAAGGCACGCGGACGCAAGACATGGAACGAGACATTGGGACGCATCGAGGTGAAGTCGGACGACATCGACCACCTGCGCACCTTCTACTCTTGCCTCTACCGCTCGGTGCTCTTCCCACGCTCGTTCTACGAGAAGAACGCCCAGGGCGAGATTGTGCACTATAGCCCCTACAACGGCGAGGTGCTGCCAGGATATATGTTCACCGACACCGGCTTCTGGGACACCTTCCGCTGCCTGTTCCCGCTGCTCAACGTGATGTATCCCTCGATGAACGAGAAGATGCAGGCTGGACTCGTCAACGCATATAAGGAGAGTGGATTCCTGCCCGAATGGGCTTCGCCGGGCCACCGCGGATGTATGGTGGGCAACAACTCTGCATCTATCGTAGCCGACGCCTACCTGTGCGGACTCAAGAACTACGACGCCGAGACTCTGTGGAAAGCCGTGTTGCATGGCACTACAGCCGTACACCCTACGGTAAGCTCTACGGGTAGACTCGGATATGAGTATTACAACAAACTGGGATATGTGCCCTACGACGTGAAAATCAACGAGAACGTGGCACGCACACTGGAATATGCCTACGACGACTGGTGTATATATCAGTTCGGCAAACAGCTGGGCAAGTCGAAGAAGGAGCTGGAACCCTTCCGCAAGCGCGCCCTCAACTATCGCAACGTGTTCGACAAGGAGACCAACCTGATGAGAGGCAGAATGAAGGACGGCAAGTTCCAGTCGCCATTCTCACCGCTCAAGTGGGGCGACGCCTTCACCGAGGGCAACGCATGGCACTACACATGGTCGGTGTTCCACGACCCGCAGGGACTCATCGACCTCATGGGAGGCAAGCAGGTGTTCAACCAAATGCTCGACTCTGTGTTCAACGTGCCACCATTGTTCGACGACAGCTACTACGGAGCCGTTATCCACGAGATTCGCGAAATGCAGATTATGAACATGGGCAACTATGCCCACGGCAACCAGCCCATACAGCACATGATTTACCTCTACGGCTACTCGGGAGAGCCCTGGAAGACACAGTACTGGATTCGCCAGACTATGAACAACATGTATAACGCCAACCCCGACGGCTACTGCGGCGACGAGGACAACGGTCAGACATCGGCATGGTATGTGTTCTCGGCAATGGGATTCTATCCGGTTTGCCCAGGTTCGGGCGAGTATGTGCTCGGCGCTCCATATTTCGACGAGCTACGACTGCATCTTGAGAACGGCAACACCGTGGTGGTAAAGGCAAACAACAACGACGATGAGAATTGCTATGTGGAGCAACTGACGCTCAACGGCACTCCCTACACAAAGAACTTCGTCACACGCACCGACCTTATGAACGGCGCACAGTTTGTATACAACATGTCGGCAAAGCCCAACCACCAGCGCGGCACGGCTGACAGCGATGCCCCCTATTCGTTCACAAAGGCAGGCTTGAAATAAACAACTTGGTTGCGTTCTGTCTTTGTAACGACAAGACTGAATAAAAAAAGAGAGTGTGTAAAAATAGGAGTTAGAGGAAGTTAACTCCTATTTTTACACACTCTCTTTATTTTGTAACTTACTGTATTTTTACCTTCCAACTTTCTGCACCACTATTCTTCAGGACCAGTATATTGTCCCATGAAGAATATAGCACCCGAGTTCACTTCGGTTATCATGTATATGAATGGGCGATTGGCGTGGAACACCACATTACGCGGCTCGTTGGGTCTAAGCGACGCAAGCATCATCTCAGCAGAGGTGACGGCGGCAGCCTTGGTTCCCTCCTCGCTCACCTCTATCTTGGCTTTCTGAAGCATGGTGGATACATACATCGGCATGTCTGCCATATTGCTGAAGTCGGCACCACCGGCTACAAACATCGACGGAGCACCAAGGTCGGAGATGGGCTTGTTGAGCAGAGTCTCGGTAGAAGTGGTGAATCGTGGCAACTTCAGGTCGACCATACATTCCTCCATATTCTGGCGCATATCCTCAATAGCCTTTGCGTCGAGCAACTTAATCAACTCGTCGGTCGACTTGCCTTCGGCAGGCAAAACGACAGTCATGGCATAGGCACCGTTGCCGTAGGGCAGGCTCACGGCAGCATAGTCCTTATTGTCGATATACATGAACTCGTGGTTCTGGTGCATCATCGGCACCTTCTTAATGTCACGAGTGTAGCCTCTGAAGTTCTCGGTCTTGGTGTCAGCCTTGTCAAACTTCTCTGCCCACGAACCGTTGAAGTAGATGGCATTCATCAGCACTGCAAGCCCATTGGCATCGAGTTGTTCGATGATTTTTGGTATCATGCCCTCAGTTTGCTTGGCACACCATCCGTTTATCTTGTTCAGAGCCTTGGGTGAGCCGAAGTCCATGCTCTCCACATTGGCGCTGTAGAGTTGCTGCATGGCTTTGGCATAATCGCCCTTGAGTTCAATCTGCTTGTTCACGGCAATGCAGTTGGCAATGTTTATCTTTGTCTGCTTGTCGAGTCGAGAAGCCATGCGGAAAATCGACCGATAAGTATCATTGAGCGTCTGTAGCTGAGTAGCGTCCATATTCAGAGTCTTAAGTATCTCGGTCTGGGTAACACCGTTGGCACCATTGGCGAGCATACCCATCAGATAAGCCACACTTATAGGCGAAATCACCTTAGAATCCATACCCGCCTGAGTGCGCATCAGGTTCAATGCAAACACATTAGTCTGCTCCACTGCATTGCGCTCGGCTTCGCTCAATATCAAATATTCTTCGTCCATTTGCGATTCGGTTTCAATTTTTGTAGCGTTCATGCTGTTATCCTTGCCTTGCTGGCTTTTCAACGAGGCACACGACGTGAGTGCCATGGCAGCCATGCCAGCCATCACGGCAGCATAGCCAAATGTGTTGTTCTTCTTCATATCTTTTATTTTTAATTTTGCGTTTTGTTTAAAGATATAATGTGAAACACTTTGAAACATTGCATGAGAATGATTAAAAATTGCCTCAAACAACACTTTTTAAGTTCTCAATGCTCCCGGGCTTACCCCAAACTCATCCTTAAAGCACTTATTGAAATACGATGGCGAGGTGAAACCCATGTCATAGGCAATCTCGGCTATCGACTTGTCGGTCTTCTCCACCATAGTGCGTGCCTTCTCAAGGCGCGCCTTCTTCAGGAGTTCCACTGGACTCTGACCCGTCAGAGCCTTCACCTTGCGGTAGAGTTGCACGCGAGAGAGTCCCACTTCCTCGCCAAGCCGCTCCACGGAAAACTCCGAGTCGCTCATATTCTGGCGTATAGAGTTGCGCAAACGAGCTATGAACGATTGGTCGCGCGAGCCGAGACGCTCCTCAGCCTCCTCCTCTTTCTTGTCGCCCGAGAAAAGCGATCGGAGCAGCGTGCGCGACTTCAGCAGGTTGTCTATACGCGCAAGCAACACAGAACCCGAGAAAGGCTTTGTGAGATAGGAGTCGGCACCCGTGCCGTAGCCCTCCTCGCGCTGGTCGGCAAGCGAGCGGGCTGTGAGCAGAATCACTGGTATGTGGCTTGTTGCTGTGTTCTGCTTCAACTGTCGTGTGAACTCCAGTCCGTCCATCACCGGCATCATCACGTCGCAGATTACTAATTTGGGTATCTCGCGGCAAGCCTTCTCCAGTCCCTGTTTGCCGTCGGCAGCCTCCGACACATTATACTTGTCCTTAAGAATGGAGCGCAGATAGGCACGCATGCCGTTGTTGTCGTCGATGATGAGCACCAGCGGACGGTCGTTGTCGAAGTCCTCGGCATTGGTTATGCGCTCGGCAGCTGCTTCGGCATCGATATTGGTGCTCACGTAGTTGTCGTCGACAAGATTGCGTTCGTCGACCTTAGGCGATGCGGGAGTGTCCTTGGCAGGGTCGTAGCCAGGCTGCGACTCGGGTATTGTTACAACGAATGTGGTGCCCTTGCCAAGTTGGCTTTCGGCATGGACGTTGCCACCATGCATATCCACATACGCCTTTACGAGCGACAATCCGATGCCAGTGCCGCCAATAGAGCCCTGTGCTTGGTAGAAACGCTCGAAGAGAAGGGGCAATTCTTGCGGGTCGATGCCTTTGCCCGTGTCGCTCACGCTGATGGTGAAATGTTGCTCACGGTGGACCAAAGAGATTGTGATGCGTCCGCCCTCGGGAGTATACTTCATAGCATTAGACATAAGGTTGAAGAACACGTGTTCTATCTTGTCGCGATCGGCTATCACCATAGTGCCGTTGGCAACCTCAGTCGTGTCTACACTTATAGCGATTTTGCGCCGCGTTGCCACGGCTCTGAAGTCCTCGATCCATGTGTTCAGTTCGCTGGCGAACTCAAAGCGGTTAAGGCGTAGTGTAGCCTTATTGTTCTGCACCTTACGGAAATCGAGAATCTCGCCCACGAGTTGTATGAGTATGCGTGTGTTGCGCTGAATCATCTGCAACATATTGCGATGCTGTCCGCGCACAGAGGGGTCTTCGAGAAGTTGGTCGGCAGGTCCGGCTATGAGCGTGAGCGGTGTGCGAAGCTCGTGGCTCACGTTGGTGAAAAACTGCAACTGGGTCTGCGTCATGCGCTCCATCTCCTCGGTCAGAGCCTTCTGCTGAAGCATAGAGTCGTTCAACTGAAGATTGATGCGCGCCTTAGCGAAATAAGCCCTGATGGCATAGGCACACGCAGCGATGAGCAACACAACGAAAATTATCAACACAAGCAGATATTCGCGCTGTGTGTTGAAGTCGTCGGCTGCCTTGTCGACACGCGAACGCAATGTAGCCAGTCGGTCCTGCTGTCGCACAGTCTCGTCGTTCTGCATGAGCAGCACACGCGCGTTGTCGCGCGTAACAAGAGCCGACGACAGAAGGTTGTCGCGGCTATACTGCTTCTTGGTGAGAATGTTCATAGCCAATTGCATCACCTCGTCGCCACGTGTAGGATAGGTGTAGGAAGCGAAGAGAGTGCCGTCGGCAACGAGTTGCATTCCACCACCCTCCTGTGGCATGGCATCGATGCCACAGAACTGTATGCGGTCTACGTCGAGTCCGTGCTTAACGGCAGCTCGTCGAGCACCCATTGCCATGCGGTCGTTGTGTGCGAACAGGCAGTCGAAGTCGGGATGAGGGTGCGAAAGCAGGGAATCCATAGTGCGATAGGCTCCTTGCTCAGTCCAGTCGGAACTCACTTTTGTCACAATGTTCAATCCCGGACGACACGCCACAACACTGTCGAATCCCAGACTACGCTCTATCGCTGGCGACGACGACGACAGTCCACATAACTCCACTATGCGTCCGTTGTCACCAAGCGCGCCTGCAAGATACTCGCCCATCGACGTACCTATCTCGTGGTTGTCGGCTCCAATGTATGCAGTGTACTTATTCGAGCGTGTGCGACGGTCGAATATTATCACGGGTATTCCCTTCTCGTAGGCGCGGTCGATGGCTGGCGATATGCTCACCTGACCTGGGGCGACAATGAGCAGGTCGACACCATCGTCGACAAAACGGTTTATCTGCTCGGTCTGAAGGCGCACATCGTCGTTGGCAGACTTTATGCTGAGGTCTACATTATTATAATATAGTGCCGCTATGCGCAACTCCTCGTTGAGTTTCTCGCGCCATGTGTCCTCCGAACATTGCGACACGCCAATGACATAGCGTTTCTTCTCGGTGCTTCCGCATGAAAAGAACAGAGGCAGGAGGAGCAAAATAAGAAGCCGACGGATTATACTAAGTGAGTGGTTCATTTTACTTTGGTAATTTTGTATTTTTAAAGTTATAGAGGGTTTAAGTTTTGGTACAAAGTTACAGAAAAAAACAATACTCAATCATTGAAAGCTGTAAAAAAACGTACATTTAAGACTAAAAGTCTTGTCAATTTTGTTGCTTGTAACATTTTTACAATTCATCGAACGATTTTTTTAAGCCTCTGTTTTTACCATTTACTACCTTTGCAACATAAAAAAGGAAGAAAATTTAATGAGAGAAAATAAATAATCAGATTTTGTAATAGATTCATCATTTAGTATTCCAAGCGTGGAAAAGTTAGAATTTGATTTGTTGTTTTTAGTTAAGTTAGTCATAGAGTTAGTTACAGAAAATCTAAAGGAGGGTGTGTCAAAATAGAAGTTAAAGGAAGTTTGGGCTTCGCCCGAAGTTAACGGAAGTTAGCGGACATATGT
>CAKPZC010000070.1 GCA_934203355.1 uncultured Prevotella sp.
GCAGGTGGGACTCGAACCCACGACATTCAGAACCACAATCTGACGCTCTAACCAACTGAACTACGGCCACCATGTTAGAATTGCTTGTCAAGAGACTTGATTTCTTTTAAGCGAGTGCAAAGGTATTGTTTTTTATTCTAATCTCCAAATATTTTGATGCTTTTTTTATCAATTTCTCTCGTTTTGTTGTTTTTTCCTTCATTATTGTACATAAAAATAGCCTTCGATTGGTATGCATATTAATATGCCATGCTAATCGAAGGCTATATGTTTGTTCGACACGCGTGTCGATGTTGTAGGTCTAAACCAAAAGTTTAGTTTGCTGGCTGAGCCGGGGCTGCCTTCTGTGCGTCGTTGGCTGCCGGAGCAGCTGCCTTCTGCTCGCCTGCTGCGGGAGCTGCCTGCTGCTGGCTTGCGCCGAAGCCTGGAGTGGTGTTAGGATTGGTTGTCTGTGTCTCGGTAGCAGCCTTTTCCATAACGCTGGTCTCAGTAGGAGATACCGGGGCAACGTGGGCGCATACTACGCTGAGCAACACCATAACGGCAGCGAGAGTCCATGTAGCTTTCTCTACGAAGTCGGTAGTCTTGCGTACACCCATGATGGCATTTGAAGATGAGAAGTTTGAAGCCAAACCGCCACCTTTTGACTCTTGGATAAGCACGATGCCAATCATAAGCAACGAAGCTATAACAATGAGAATTACGAATAAGATGTAAATCATTTTTTTTATTTATTATTTATTGTTTATTATTTGTTTTTTTCTTTCTGTTTTGCCTTTAATTATAGTCAGACTACTGCTTTTTTCCGGCTTCATTGGCAATAAGTTTCTTTAGGAAACGAATTTGGTCTGCAAAGTAAGCATTTTTTTTTGGATAATTCAAATTTAATCGCTGAATTATTTCAAGAGCCTTTGAATATCTGCCTTGTTTTATGTATATTTTTGCCAAAGTCTCTGTTAGATACCCTTCGTCGCCGTCGTTTTGCTCTTCGTCGTTCTCTTCGGGCTCAGGTTTGTATGTTGGCTTTTCTTGTAGTTGCATTTTTCCACCGTCCTTGTTCAGGAAGTCGTCGATGAGGCTTTGTCCCTTGAGTTGTGGGCTGTTTTCTTCCTTTTCTTTTTCTTCCTCGCTTTCGGTTTTGAGCAGATAGGCTACATAGTCGATGGCAGCATCGGCTGGGGTGGGGCGGCTTTTGTTGGCTTCCTCGTCGCCTGGTTCTGGATTTGACCCTATGTAGTTGTCGATAAGCGAGAGAGTGCGGTTTTCGTTGCTTTTTTCTTTTTGTTTTCGTTCGTTCTCGGCTACAGTTTCAGCGGCTATTTCGGCAGCTGTTTTTATTTTGTAGTGTGCCCCCTCCACAAGGTTGAACAGCACTCGTCTGTCGGAAATGTAGAGTGCTGCTCGTCGCAGCTCGTCGTCAAACGCCGTGTCGTGCAGCAGATACATGTTCTGTAGCATCAGCAGTCGGGCTGTCTGGTAGTAGGGATAGAGCGCGACAAGGCTTCGGAGCTCGTAGAGAGTCTCCTTGTTCATCTGTTCCGGGTGGTCAATGAGGTGCACTAAGTCCACGTTGATACAATGTTAAGTGTGTTAATTGTTGAATGTTATGTTACCAGTTAGCTACAGTGGCGTTGAAAATCTGTTCGCATAGGTCTTTCACCATTTGCGTCACCAGTTCCTCCTGTACGGTTGCGAGACTTTGTGTTGTCTCGTACGACTTGTTTGCTGTAAACTGGCGTTCAAAGTCCTCGTTGTGGTTTACGTTGTTTGTGAACCTCACGTTGACTGTAATCGACAGCTCTGTTTGTGCCGAGCGTCCGTCAGCTGCTACCGACTTGTTGCGCTGTGCGTATTGAGTTATTTCGCCCTCAATCTTCAGGTCGCCGTTGCGTTTCACCTGTGTCAGTTTTGTATGGTTGGCAAACTCGTCCTTCAGTTGATTATTGAACATAGGTCCCATTGGTCCCCACACATAGCTTGAGCGTATTGGGAAGTCGGCTATCTGTATGCTTTTGGTTTTGGTGTAGTCGATGCTTGCACCATTAAACTTATAGCTTACTGAGCAGGCTGTGGCTGCGACGACAGCAACAAATGCCAGTGTTATATATATATAATGTGTAAGAGAGTGCTTCATATTGTGATTTATGTGCCACTTTGTTTATTTGTCCAAACCGTATTGTTTTATTCTTCTGTAGAGTGTTCGGTCGGATATGCCAAGTTCCTGTGCAGCCTTTTTGCGGTTTCCTCCGTTGCGCTCCAGTGCCTTTTCTATGACCTGTCGTCCGATGTCGTTAAGATTGAGCGACTCCTCTTCGCCTTGATTGGCGTTGTCGATGTCGTTGATTTCTTCGGCTTCAACGTCTTGATAGGGGCTGAAGCGTTGAGGTTGTGCCGAGTGAAACGGCTGTATCGGTGTTGTCTCCGATTGCGGATAATTGTTGTTTGGTGATGCCAGCGATGGCATTTGGTGGCTATTGGCGAAGTTGTCGATAGCACGGTTGTCGTCGATTTGCTTGCGTAGGGTAGACACCTCACGGCGCAGGTCGCTCACGTTGCCACGAAGTTCATATAATATTTTGTATAGAATTTCGCGTTCGCTCTCGTAGGAGTGGCTTCCTGTGGTTGCTGTAGTGGCAAGCTCGGTGCTCTCCTGGTTTTGTGGAATGAACTTGCTCAGAGCCTCGGCGTCGATTTCGCGCTTTTGGCTTAGTATCGACATCTGTTCTGTGATATTCTTGAGCTGTCGCACATTGCCCGGCCATTTGTATTTAAGCATCATTCGTTTAGCGTCGTCGGTGAGCGTTATGCGTGGGATGCGGTATTTCTCGGCCATTTGCATGGTGAAGAGTCTGAACAGTAGCAGAATGTCTTCGCCACGGTCGCGCAGTGGTGGCATTTGCACAGGGATAGTGTTGAGACGATAGAAAAGGTCTTCGCGGAAACGTCCCTCGCTTACTGCCTTGTGCATATTTACGTTTGTTGCGGCTACGATGCGCACGTCGGTCTTCATTATTTTTTGTCCTCCGACGCGTATGTATTCTCCAGTTTCGAGCACTCTCAGCAGGCGTGCTTGTGTGGCAATGGGCAGTTCGCCCACCTCGTCAAGGAAAATGGTGCCTTTGTTGGCAATGCCAAAGTAGCCTTCGCTTTCGCCTATAGCACCTGTGAACGAGCCTTTCTCGTGTCCGAACAGCTCGCTGTCGATGGTTCCTTCGGGTATGGAGCCGCAGTTGATGGCAAAATATTTTTCGCGTTTGCGTGGTGAGTTATCGTGGATTAGTCGCGGTATGATTTCTTTTCCTACGCCGCTCTCGCCAACGATAAGCACGCTAAGGTCGGTCGGCGCCACTTGCAGAGCGACGTCGAGAGCATGGTTCAAGGCATCGCAGTTGCCCACGATGTTGTACCGCTGTTTTATTCTTTGAAGTTCAGATGTGTCCATTTGGAAACAAAATTACTCATTATTATTGAGATTTTAGCTATATTCGTGTTTTTTTTTAGCCAATTTAAGGTTTGCCGCCAGTTGTAGCATGTGTATGGTAGTTTTCATGGTATGAAAAAGAGAACACAGGCTGCATGTGTTATAATGAAATTTCACTATAGCTCATGCAGCCTGTGTTCTCTTTTATTTTGTTTTTTTTATTGCTCTGTTGTGTCAGTTGTGTTTTGCTCTGTTTTGTTTTCCTGTTGAGCCACAGGTTGCTGTCGACGGTCGCCATTACGGAAGTTGTCGCGCTTCTTTGGTATTGAGAATCTCACCTTTTCGCTCTCGTCGCGTCTTTCGTGATAGAGTTTCTGTAGAGGGTTGGCGAGTGGTTCGTCGTATTCGCTGCGATTGCGCACAATGTCGATAGCCTCGAAAATGGCATGGCGCAGAGCACTCTCGTCGCTGGTGCCACGTCCTGCCGCGTCGAAGTCGGGAGTTTGAGCAGGAGCGGTGCATACGAGTGGTAGGGAAGCGATATAGTATATTCCGTCGTTCTGCATAAGTGTGGTGAACGGAATGTTAGCCTGGTCGTCGTACATGGCAAGTGTGAAGTCGAACGACTCGTAGAGGTTGTTGCCGAAGAATTCCTCTGCCGAGTAGGGACCATAGGCATTGATGCCCTCTTCGGCAGCGCGTTTTACTGCTGGGCCGATGATGTTGAGCTCTTCGTCGCCGTTGGCTTTGGGGTTGAGGGCGAGCACCGCAATGCGTGGGTTGGAGAGTCGGAAGTCGCGCTTTATGCATTTGTGCAATGTGCGCATTTTGTCGAGCAGTCCCTCCTCGGTTATGTTGGATGCAACGTCTTTAATTGCAAGTCCGTTTGTGGCGAGAGCGATGCGCAGCGACTCGTTGATCATAATCTTCAAGCCTTTTGCACCATCGCCGATACTTGTCTCCGAGTATTCCTTCAAGCCTCGATAGGTGAAGTTCTCGTATGACATGCTTTCGGGATTTACCGGACAAGCCACGAGCACGTCGAAGAGTTGGCTGCGGAAGTCGGTCATGGCGCGGTCGAGAGCCTTTAGGGCTGCTTCTCCCGACTCCTTGGTAGGTATTCCAAGGTCCACCTTCACCTCCTCGTCGAAACATGCGAGCAGGTTGACACGTCCGTCCTGTGCATCCTCAGCACGGTTGATGATGCTGAAGTTGGCCTGTGTGTTCATAGCCTTGCGGTGGTAGGCTGCGATTTTGGGCGAGCCGTAGATGATGGGGGTGCAAAGCTCCAGCATCTCGGGTTCGGCAAAGGTTTTAAAAATAAGTTCGTATCCGATACCGTTGGTATCGCCGTGCGTAATGGCAACGCGTATTCTTCTGTCTTCCATTTTATGTTATGCTGTAGGTAAATAATATTAGTCGATATGTTTGTCTTCGGGGTGGAGTGGGTGTTTCGTCTCCTGTTGTCACTTATTTGCTTTTTTGTGTGTAGTGTGCAGGATGGCTTCAAGCTGCATAATTAGGTTGCGTTTCTTCTTTCCAGGGGCATAAACGAAACCTTCTACTGTGACTACGGATTTGGGATGG
The DNA here is from genome assembly GCA_934203355.1 of uncultured Prevotella sp. Taxonomy (GTDB): domain Bacteria; phylum Bacteroidota; class Bacteroidia; order Bacteroidales; family Bacteroidaceae; genus Prevotella. The sequence goes on from CAKPZC010000070.1 coordinate 5,009, forward strand.
TAGCCCCAAATAGTGCGTGCCACAAGCGGTCCGCCCATGGCGTCGCCTTTCATTTCCCATAGTCCACGCCATTCTTGTGTGCGAATGCCCTCTTGTTTGCTGTCCTTATATGTCACACTACAGGCATCCATCACCGTTGTCATATACATCGAGTCGGTCTCGCCCTTGATGTTGACTTGCATCACACTATCGCGTTTGTCGAATTGATGCTTATAGATGCAGATGTTTTGCATAGTCGTGGGCGAGTCGTTGGATATCCATAGGAAATCCTTGCCGTGCTTGCACGACTTCATTTCGGCAGGAATGAGCATGTCGAAACCGAACATTCTCTTCACCTCTGCCTCCATTTTGTGGTTGTGCTTGCGTTGCAATGTCTCGGTGTAGGCTTTCATCTCGTGTTGTTTCAGCTGCTCAGCCAATAGCATGGCGTTGCCTTGTAGGGCAATGCCGTCGGCTGTGGTGTCGCGCAGGCATTGTATTGACGGAGCACACACTTGCACTATTACTTGTGGTTTGGCGTAGGCATTGTGTTTGCATTCAAGGCGCAGCTTATTGTATTTATTGGGATTGATGTCGACAACGACCAGCGACCGTGCATAGCGCAACACGCCATTCAGCGCCTCTGCTGGTCTTACGTTAGCTTCGCGCACGTCGAACATCAGTTCCGGTTGAGGCAGCCCGTCAATGTCGAAACTCAGAGCATGATACAAGATACTGTCGACGTCGCCAACTACTGTCACCTCAAAAGGGCTACCGCCGCTGGCAGGCAGCATACTCTTGCGATTGGTACAGGAGATAGTAAGCAGGCATAGAAGTAGAATTTGTATGTAAAAGCCAAATCTTGCCATATTAGAGCTGAATCTCGCCATATTAGAGCTGAATCTTTACGTTATTGATGAATAAAGGCTGCATTTCTCCCAAGCCGATACTACTGTTCGCCTCGCTGTTCCTCGATAGTCTTTGCTGTAGACAGTAGTCCACAGGCTGCGAATATGTCCTGTCCTCGGCTCGCACGTATTGTAGTGATGATGCCGTGGTTGTTGAGATAGTCGCGGAACGATTCCATCTTATCCTCGCTGCAACCCTCAAGGTCGACATTCGGAATTTTATGGAAGCGTATGAGGTTGATTCGGCAGAACAGTCCCTTGGTGAGTTTCACAATCTCGCGTGCGTGAGTCATGGAGTCGTTGACACCACGGAACATGATATACTCGAACGATAGGCGGCGCTGGTGGGTGAAGTCGTACTCGCGCATAAGGTCGATGATTTCTGTTATAGACATGCCGCGCTCGGCAGGCATAAGCATGGCTCGTTGCTCAGGAATGGGGGAGTGCATACTAATGGCGACATGGCACTCGCTCTCGTCGAGGAATCGTTTCAGCTTCTTTTTCACGCCAACGCTACTCACGGTGATACGTTTCGGACTCCATGCGTATCCATAGTCGGACGTCAGCACCTCGGTGGCTTTCAGCACGTTGTCGAGATTGTCCATCGGTTCGCCCTGTCCCATGAATACAATGTTGGTGAGTTTGTCGCTTTCGGGCAACGAGTATATTTGGTTGAGAATGTCGGCTACAGTGAGATAGCCCTCAAAACCCTGTTTGCCAGTTTGGCAGAACAGGCAGTTCATCTTGCAACCCACCTCGCACGACACGCAGAGTGTGGCGCGGTCGTGGTCGGGTATATACACAGTCTCCACATGCTTGCCCGATGCTGTAGGGAACAGATACTTTATGGTGCCGTCCTTCGATTTTTGGCATTCGATATGTGGCATGCAGCCAATGGTGTATTCTGCGGCAATTTTCTCGCGGTTGGCTTTGGATATGTTGGTCATCTCGTCAATCGACTTCACGTGCTGTGTGTAGAGCCACTTAGCCATCTGTCCGCCGGTGAATGCAGGCATTCCGAGCGACTTAGCCACTTCCTTGAGCTCATAGAGCGATAGACCGAGTAACGGTTTCTTATTGTCTGTCATAATATGATATGCGTCTTGTTTTTATATATAAAGATGTCTTGTTGGCATCCGATAAGTGCAAAGTTACGTAAAAGTTTTTGCTTTTTTTACTTTTTGCCTGTATAAATGCAGGCTTTGTTGAGATTTTCCTTGCCTACGTTGTCGCATATATACGCCTTGCGGTAGTCTTTGCCTGCCAATCGCAGTTTGACGCGCTTAGCCTCCACTTTGCCTACATTGCGGAAATACATGCCCCAGCATGGAAATACAGGCCACTCGCTTGTGGGGCGGTTGTCGAACCATGCGGGTAGTGACGGGTCGTCGATGCCATTGAATTCCATGTCGCAATCGCTCACCACGACAACATCGGTGGGTGCTTTGCCCCAACTCTTAACAGACATTGCCATGCGTGTTATGCCGCGTGCCACGATATTGTCGACTGTGATTTTGCCTGCTGAGTTGTCGTCGCTTAATGTCACCGACAATGGTGTAAGCACACGTTCAATTTTGTTGTGGTGGATATGTATGCGGTCGAGTCTGCCAGGTGCCTTGCCCCAGGCTCCGGGTTCGAGGTTGATGGCAGCCTCAGAGTTTGTGCGGTGGGACGTGATATGCTCGTGCTCGCCAGGACCGTAGATGTGGCAATGTGCCACATCCACGTCTACCGACGGCATAATCATCCGAATGCCGTTGCACGATGAGTTGAGAATGCAGTTGTGTATCCTCATTTTTTCCCAATAGCCGCCAGCTATGGCATCGTCGCCAGTGTGTAGCTCACATTTGCTTATGGCAATATTCTTGGCTCCACGCAGGTGTATGCCGTCCCAGCCCCCATATATTCTTAGGTTGTTGAAATCGCTTTTTTCGAGTTTATATCCCAGTATTGCGTAGTTGGCTGAGTTTTTCACGCTGAAGTTTTCAAACCTCATGTTCTTGCATCCTGCGAGAATAATGGTGTGTGGTCCGCGCATGTGCTCCTCGCCGAGAGGGTTTCGCACGTTGTTGCCATCGATAGTTCCCTCGCCAACGATGCCAGAATTGCTGATATTGACACCGAAAATCATGGCGAGAGACCATTGTGGGTCGGTTGCCGAGTTGTAGTTTACGGTGCCTTGTCCGCTTTCATATTTCGAGAGGTTGAGACTTGTTTTTAGCGGTGAGTAGTCGGTAAGTCTTGTCGACCCCTTGAGAGTTGCTCCCTTTTCAAGGCGAATCCTCACGTTCGACATCATATATATGGTTCCAGTAGTGTAGGTGCCTTCGGGTACCGTCACCTCGCCGCCACCTTTTTGGGCGCAAGTCTCGATGGCTTTGTTGATAGATGTGGCGTTGTTTACGTTCTCGTCGTTTGGTTTTGCTCCGAACGAGGCGATGCTCACGACTATAGATAGAAGAAAGGGTAGTATCATTACGCTTTGGTTTTATTGTTATCTATTAGCTTCAACCCATTTCAGGTTGAAGCGATAGTGCAGTCGGCTGCTCAGAATGTGTATAGTACCGTCGGGCGTCTGAGTACCGGCAAGATAGCCGCGTGGCTCAGCATGAGTGCTGTCCATATCAAAGAATCCTGTCCATGCTCCACCATTGAGGTGGCGTTGTTTGCCGTCGGTGAGCAGACGTCTGACGGGCCATGTCTTGCCACCATCGTATGACACGGCTGCATACATGCCGTAGCCTTTTGTCATTGTGCCATCGGCATTCTTGAACATCATGCCACGGTCGGCCTCGGGTGTGCGTTGAGGATGGTCGGTGAACGACACAATAAGCAGAGCTCCCTCTTTCAGTTTCATTAGCACCAGACGTTGTCCGCCGTCGATGGGTGGTAGTTCCGATGCGCTATATGTCCATGTTTTTCCCTTGTCGGTAGACACCGACATAGGCATGTGTTTCTTTCCGTCGTTGCCTACGATGGAGTTGCCGCGTCCGAAGGCAACGAGATTGCCATTGTCGAGCACCGCCATGCCGGCGTGTATTCCGGCTATTGTTGTGCCTTTGCCGCCCTGTTTGAAGTCGGGCAGTTGAGCGCCGTCCCATGGGTCAGCCCATGTCTTCCCTCCGTCCTTGCTGATGTGTACCGACGCGCCATCGTTGCCGCCAGGTCCGGCGTCGCATATTTGATATATCCATCCCTTGCTGTCGATGGTTGTGCCCGACACCACTTGGTGGCGTTTAGTGTGTTCGGGTTCTATTATTCTTAGTCGGCTCCATGACATACCGTTGTCGGTGCTTGTGCGCATGGTGAGCATAAGGTTCTGCCAGTCGCCTGCCGCTTCTACTCCGTTGAAGTGATAGAGTGTGCCTTTATTGTCGTTGAATAGTGATGTGCCAGTAAGGTTGCGGTCGGGTATGCGCAGAAATTCCGTTGCTGGAGTCCATTCTTCGCTGCCTTTGCGTAGTCTTGATGCCAGTACGGTCATTCCGCGTCCGTTTTCGGCATTGGCTGTGAACCATGCTGCCAGCAAGTCGCCATTGTCGCAGTAGGTTATTGAAGGTTGATGGTTGTGGCGATAGAATGGCACGTCGGGTGTTGTGGGTGGGATGACAAATGGAATAGGCTCAATGAAGAACGGCTTTGTGATGTCGACGGCAGTATTGGGCAGTTCGTAGTCTGCCTGTACCACTCGAAATCCTGTCAGCGAGTGGCGGTCTTCTGGAATCATAGCCATTCGGTTTGCGCTACGCAGATATTCTGTGGGTGTATGGTGGCTACCTCCGCGTGTTATCCTGTAAAGTCCGTCGGCAGGTCCTGTCGGGTCGGTTTGTTCGGTTTCCTTGTATGGGCCGTACCAGTCGAGACACCATTCCTCCACGTTTCCGTGCATGTCGTATAGTCCGAAGCCGTTGGGTTCGGTTACTCCTACCTTTAGTGACACGGGTTTGTAGTCGCGTGCTATGGTTTGATTGCGTTGCATCGACTGTGTTAGTCCGTCGCCTGTATAATATAATGTGTATGTTCCGGCTCGGCAAGCATATTCCCATTCAGCTTCGGTTGGTAGTCGGTAGGTGCGTCCTTCCTTCTTCGACAGCCATTTGCAGAAGTCAATGGCGTCTTTATAGCTTACGTTCACCACAGCTTCGTCGTCTTCCTTCGACACGTTGTCTTTTCCTCGTAACAGGCGGTGCTCGGGTCGGAATTGTTCATACTGAGCGTTTGTCACCTCTGTGCGTCCCATTTTGAAGGCATGAGATATTATTACGTGATGAATAGGTGTCTCGTCGAAGTCTTCGCCCTTTCCTTCGCTTCCCATGTAGAAGTTGCCTGCAGGAATATCGACTAATGGTATGAGTTCCTTGGTTTGTGCCATAGCAGTTGCACAATTGCACAATTGCGCAATTGCCATAATGGCTAATGAGTTCTTTGTAGATTTTTTCATTGTTTACAACAATAATTATTTGATCTGTTTATCTGTCGATTATAATTGCTTTTGGAATTGATAAAAACAAAAAGCGGTTGTCTAAATAAATAGACAACCGCTTTTTGTGTGACTCCGGCAGGATTCAAACCTGCAACCTTCTGATCCGTAGTCAGATGCTCTATTCAGTTGAGCTACG
>CAKPZC010000071.1 GCA_934203355.1 uncultured Prevotella sp.
AATGTGTTCATGTTTCTTAGTACAAAAATCCAACGTTCAAAATCATTTTCACAATCTCCCTCCTCCTTCTCGAAGAGAGGAAGCATAAGATAGATTATACGCAACTTCTCGGACACCACTTTACCGGTGTCGCGGTCGGCGAGCGTAAGGTCTGTACGGAACTTGCATTCCGGCATGTTAGGGTCGATGAAGTTCATGAAGCAGATGGTGTAGACGGGGAGCAGATCGTAGTTCCACTTGCCCTTTTCGCCCTGATTCACAATAACACGCGACGAGTAGTAGAGGGCGCGGTCGATGAAGTGTTCCTGCCCACGATTCTGCATCTCAACGATAATCTCCTTGCCTTCGTCGGTGATGCAGTAGATGTCGAACACGACCTCACGAGAGTCATTCGACAAGCCAATCTGCTCATTGTTGCCAAACATGAGGCTCTTTATCACGAACTCTCCCGAAAAGAGGTCGTTGAGGAAACTCAAAAGTAGGTCCTTTGATATCTCGCGACCGAAAATGTGCTTGAATCCCCAGTCGGAGAAGGGGTTGATGAAACGAGGTGCCATAAGTGTTTTTTTATAATGTTGTATGCAAATGTAGCGATTTGCGTTGAAATAATCAAACATTTGCTAAAATAAAAACAAAAAAGAAGTCTACACGAGGCAGAAGGATATGTATGGTATTACATTCGATGCGCAATCTCCCGGCAGGAGATTGCGCATCGAACGCCAGGGAAAACGGATTGAAAAAGACCCGAAATAAAGTACTTTAAGAAATCAATTCTTTAATAAGAAGATAAATATTTTACTATAATTAATTTTTAACATTTGTCGTATGAATAAAAAACTTTTAAGCGCGCTGCTTCTTGGTGCACTGACAGTGACATCAACTGGCACGCTCGTTTCATGTAAGGATTACGATGACGACATCACTAATCTGCAGAATCAGATCGATGCCAACAAGGCAGCTCTCGAGAAGATTCAGGCTCTTATCAATGGTGGTAGCGTCATCACAAGTGTCACTCAGGACGGCACTGGCGTTAAGTTTACTCTCAGCAACGGCGAAAGCTACACCGTAAAGAACGGTGCTACTGGCGCAACAGGTGCTGATGGCAAGGACGCTGACGTTTGGACAATCGGTGAGGACGGCTACTGGTACAAGAACGGTGAGAAGACCACATTCTATGCTCTCGGAACTAAGGGTGACAAGGGCGATAAGGGTGACAAGGGTGATACCGGCGCTACTGGTGCTACTGGTGCTCAAGGCGAAAAGGGCGACAAGGGCGATAAGGGCGACAAGGGTGATACCGGCGCTACTGGTGCTACTGGTGCTCAAGGCGAAAAGGGCGACAAGGGCGACAAGGGTGATACCGGCGCTCAGGGTCCTCAGGGCGAAAAGGGTGAAACCGGCGCTCAGGGTCCTCAGGGCGAAAAGGGTGATACCGGCGCTCAGGGTCCTCAGGGCGAGAAGGGTGAAACCGGCGCTCAGGGTGAAGCTGGTCACTACTACCGTCCGAATGCCACAACTGGCACATTCGACGAGTACAAGGCTGACGGTACATTCGTAAAGACTACCGACATCTCATGGCTCGGTATGGGTATCACTGCTATCGACCACGGCACATACGTAACTCTCGGCAACGTTGTTATCGACGGCAAGCTCCAGACAATCCGCGTGGCTAAGGGTGCTGAACTCCGTAGCATGGTATTCAACCCAGAGGAGTACTATCAGGGCATCGAGGCAATCCAGGTTGACGCTTATGAGTACAACCCAATAGAAGTATACAAGGTTAACCCCGAGAAGCCTCTCCACCTTACTAAGACGGTAACATCAACTGGTGGTATCTATATTTCAATAGACGGCAATCCAGCTGACTACCGAGACAATCCATTGGCAGACCAGAAGGTTTCTTACGTTCCTAATGTAAGCCTTGGTTACTACCTCAACCCGTCGAACGCACTCGTTGATCTCAAGGACGTTAAGAAGTTTAACTTCATCATTAACGACCTTAAGACTCGTACCAACGACTACATCAACGCAAGCGACTTCGAGATTACATCTGTTGAGGCTGATGCTGCTACAAAGGGTCTTGTATATGTTAACGCTAACGTAAACGAGAACAACCAGCTCATCAAGGACATTTATAACGATCGTGAAGTGACAGTTGCTGCTCTCCGTTACAACGACGGCGACACAATCATCACATCTGACTTCGCTGCTCTCCACCGTGCTGTGACAAACAAGTTTGACATCGTTTACGGTGCCGACCGCTCTAACACAAGATTCGAGGGCTATATAACAAATACTGCGTTAGCCGAGGCTCAGCGTGCTTATCAGTACAACGCCCCGACATTCACAGTAGACTACAACGGTTCGTTCGACTTCAAGACAACTATCCGTGCAGCCTATGCTCCTAACGGTGGACCTCTTCAGCTTATGTCATGGCGCAAGCAGAAGGCAGCAGGCTTCGACTTCGAGTATGAGTTGGTACCTTACACACTTGGTAATGAGAACACCAACCAGAACGCTCACGTAGAGAAGCTTGAGAATGGTGTGTTGACTCCGGTAAACAAGCGTTCAAGCATCGGTCGTGTAGCCCTTGTTCGTATCAAGCTTGTTGACACAAAGCACAACAACAAGATTGTTTCTGTTGGTTATGCAGCTGTCAAGATTACCGACCAGACAACTGAGGCTATCGATGGTGGTACATTTACATTCGACAACGACTACACATTGGTTTGCGACAACAACGACTTCGCTACCGTTAAGGTAACATGGAAGCAGATGGAGTCTATCTACGACAAGATTGGCATCTCTCGCGAAGAGTTCCAGCGTTCATTCTACCTCGACCGCAAGTATGAGAACGGTAAGCTTGTTGCTCGTCAGTTCAAGTCACTGTTCGCCGATGAGTATGCAGAAACAGACTTCGGTTGTGTAAACAAGACCACTGAAGATTCTTGGAGCGATGAGACAAACGTTCTCGTTTGGACAATCGGCAACAACGAGGCTTACGAGTTCGCTAAGAACCATGAGAATGTAGAGAAGAAGGTTATTGTACGCTTTGTTCCTAATACCGACAAGTACAGCAATGTATACGTAACTCTCACATGGAAGCCTGCAAAACGTTTGGTTGACCCGACAGTTAAGATTGGCGATGATGACAAGGCAAAATCAGCATGGTTCAAGTCTGAGAGCGCAGAACAGGGCTACGCAGACCTCCACGCTCACATCACTGAGGCTAAGGCAGGTAAAAACGACCGTTTCTACACATTCGGTGTTGGTGCTTCTACCTTTAAGAATGCTGCTGGTGAGGTTATCTCTACACCTATCGACATGTTCAAGGAGAAGATTAAGGCTGCTGGATATGAGAGTCTTTCAAACAACTTCCGACTCGTTTACTCATTCGACACTACGAAGGAAGATCTTGTAGCTCACTCTGCAGGTAAGAAGGGCTTGATTTATCGCATCGATATCAATGAAGAAAATGTATGGGCTATTACTCCAGTTGGCGAAAACTTCCACGGTAAGCACAATGCAAAGATTGCCACAATCAATAAGAACACTGGTGTTATCACATACGAAGACAACGAAATCGCTAAGGACATCCTTAACTATGCAGGTCACAATGAGCTGAAGAATGGCGAGACATTCCAGTTGCCAGTTGTTATTACTATCAAGACTTGTCAGCCTAACGAGGATGCTATTGCTGTCGAAAACAATAAGTTCAACGTGAAGTTCCTCCGTCCTATTACTATTGCTTCTGCTGAGGCAACAGTTATAGACGCAAATCCTTCTACACACGAGAAGCCTGTTGTATTCGACTTCAAGGATTGGCGTGACTTCACCAACGCTGAGGTATGGAATTCAAGCAACAAGGCTACCGACCTCTTCCACTTCTATGGAGTGAAGAGCATCAAGAAGGATGACAACCGTCCAGTTAGAACTGACTTCGGTGGCTCATGGGCAAATCTGAACCCGAACGATTTCACAATCTCTTACACTGGTGCAGAGAATCTTAACGAAGAGGCTCTCGGAACAACTCCGAAGTTCGGCACTATCAAGTACGAGAAGCATACTACTGCTGCTGTTCACACCTTCCATTTCGAGGTGCCTGTAGTAGTAACATACGATTGGGGTACAATCTACACCAACATCGTAGTAACTGTTGAGAAAACAAAAAACAACGCAATCGCTCGTCGCAAGTAACGTCCAAAAAAGCAACGTATAATAGCCTGCGTTATCCGTTGACAATGAGCAACAAGCCGTAGGCTATATACAAAACTATATCATAGGGAGGCAGGTAAGAAAAAGAAATATCTTTAAGCTTACCTGCCTCCTTTTTTTGTTTCAAAATAATTGATGACTATGAGAAGAAGTAAACTTTGCCTCCTGCTTCTCGCTGCCTTGATGATGGTGGTGTTGGGAGGATTAACATCGTGCAACTCTAAGAAGGAGCAGAAAGGTCCACAGCCTACAGAGTTTGAGATGGGCATGACCAATCAAGACTCTATCGACGTGCGTAACCTCGTAGACCAGTTCTTCACTCTCGTAAAGAACAAGGACTATGCAGGAGCAACAGAGATGCTCTATCGCATCGACCCACAAAACCCCAAAGAAAAGCCAGAACCACTCAGCAACGACGAGATAGCCAAAATGATGGGCATGCTCAAATCGGTACCTATGGAGAGCTATAAAATTGAATACATCAAATTCAACGAGTCGTATGCCAACGAGGTGCTGTGCAACGTGATTATAAAGAAGGGCAACGGCAAGGACATGCCCGATATCACAACCAAGATGTTCTTCAAGCCTATGCGCTGGCTCGGACAGTGGTGTCTGGGCGTGATGGACTCCGACCACGGCGACCGTAGTGTTATCGACCCACTGAAGCGCGACTCCATGCAGAAGGAGTACTCCGCCGAGATGAAGGCGAAGAAAGCAGAGGAGAAACAACATTAATATAAAAAAATAAAAGACTATGAAAGCAGTAAAGACTATGATGGCAGCGGCTCTGCTCGGAATGAGCACAGCGGCTATGGCACAGGCCACTTATCTTGAGGCCAATGGTGACACTACAGTGTTTAAGAAGCATGCATTCCTTCAGCTCCAGGGCGGCGCACAGTATACCCTCGGCGAGGCTAAGTTTGGTGACCTCCTTTCTCCGAACGTGCAGCTCGGTCTTGGCTATCAGTTTAATCCTTGGTTTGGTGCTCGCGTTGCCGTAAACGCTTGGCAGAGCAAGGGCGGTTTTAACGGCAAACTGAGCGACGGTAGCATCGGTAATGTTGTTTACAAGTACAAGTATGTTGCCCCGACCGTTGACTTCATGTTCAATCTCTCGCAGGCATTCTGCGGCTATAACCCCCACCGCGTGTTCAACGTGACAGCCTTCATCGGCGGCGGTGCCAACATCGGCTTCAGCAACGACGAGGCTCAGAACGTGGCAGCCAACGGCTTCAAGATGCAGTATCTTTGGGACGGCACTAAGGTGCGCCCAGTGGGTAAGGCAGGCTTGGCACTCGACTTCCGCCTCTCCGACGCTGTTTCGCTCGGCATCGAGGGCAACGCCAACATCCTCAGCGACAAGTATAACTCAAAGAAGGCAGGCAACGCCGACTGGTATTTCAATGCCCTGGCTGGTGTGAAGATTGCTCTTGGCAAGACCAAGAAGACACGTCCTTATCAGGAGCCTGCCAAGCCACAGCCAATCGTGAACAACTATGTAGAGCCAACTCCACAGCCTGAGGTGAAGAAGGAGAAGGAAGAAATTCGCCGCGACATCCACTTCACCATCGACTCTGACGTTGTGAACCAGGTGGGCAAGGACAAGATTAAGGAGCTTGCCGACTTCCTGAAGAAGCACGTCGACTCGCAGCTCACCATCGAGGGCTATGCCGACAAGAACACAGGTACTCCTGCCTACAACAAGGGCATCTCGGAGCGTCGTGCCGTTGCGGTGTTCAACATCCTCACCAAGGAGTATGGCATCGAGGCACACCGCATCAGCTACACCTTCAAGGGCGACGTTGTGCAGCCGTTTGCTGCCAACGACGACAACCGTGTAGCAATCTGCGTGGGAACCGCAGCAGAGTAAGAAAACATAAGAAAGTGATAAATTCATGGCGTGATGCCACAAATGTCATAAACAATTAATGTAATAATCAGAAACAGAAGAATAGTTTTTTTTATTTGATTTTTAGAAATCACTTTTTCATTCCTTAGCCCGGTGCCCGTAGTTAGTGTGTGAACATAAACGACGGTGCCCGGGCTATTTTTTTATCCGATATTTGGAGTGATTAATATAGGCTCATCCGATATTTGGAGTGATTAATATAGGCGTTTATCAGTTAACATCGCGCCCCGAAGGGGCAACTCTCCTCAGCCCAGGGCAACGCCCTGGGTATAAGGCATTTACGAACAATGCGCCCTGTAGGGGCAGCTCTAACATTCCATGTTTTTTTAAAGTTGCCCTTGCAGGGCGCGTTGGTTGTTGGTTTCCGTTTACCCAGGGCGATGCCCTGGGCTATGGAAACATTGGGCTTTCAGCCCGCTTTGCGTAAACATTATTGGTTTAACATCCTTGCTAATCCGTAAACACATACTTAAAGTAAACACATACTCAAAAAAGGAGGGCCTACACTTGTAAGCCATTAACGAGTTTAGCTCGTATGAATTGTTTGAAATCCTCGTCGCCAATGATTCGTATATCGTCGAAGAGTCCCATTACGAAGCGTCCTATACCGAGATAAGACACCACATTGAGAGTGAGTGTCCAGCGACCATCCTCGCCACGAGGCGACATATAAGCCTCGGATAGCGGATATTCCTCGAGCATCAGGTTGTGGGAGAGTTGTCCGAGACTCAGCGTCACGGTGTGCTGTTCCTCGCCCGAGAAGAGAAAGATGTCGGTGTAGACCTGTTTGTGTAGTTTTTTGTTGAACCAGTTGTCGTCGAGCACCTCCACCCCACCCATCCTTGAGAGTTTGAACGTCTTGTTCTGATGGGTAGAAATCTCGTGGCAGCGCACGTCGCCCGTGTCGGCGAGAAACATGAACGGCTCGACATAGCGGTCGGAGACGGTGTGGCTATGGGGCGATGAGTAGTCGATGATTCTCACTATGCGCTCCTCGCGCATGGCGTTGCGCAACTTAGCCTTGGCGTCGCTGATGCGGCGCGCAAATCCCGGAGTAGCCACGATGTCGGAGAACCCGAACTGGCGCACAAGCTTCAGGCGCAGAAGCGACGCCATATTGTCGTTGGAGGCAGAGTCGGCGAGTCGCTTGCAAAGATAATCAGCCTCGGTATCGGTGAGCGCGATGTTCTCGTGGAGCCTGCGGAAGAACGAGGAGCGCGTGTCGAGACGATAGCGTGTGCCCTCTTTGACGACTCGGAAGCCGCAGTCGGAAAGCAAGTGGAGATAGTTATAAAGATTGCGTCGTGTGGTGCCGAGCGAGTCGGCAAGCTGCAAAGCAGTGAGACTTACGGGTGCTGTCATAGTGGCTACAAGTTCAAAAAGACGCGTGTTTTGATTTTGATCCATAAATCAGGTTAGTTCTTTCGTTATTAATTGACGTTAGTAATTTTGACATATGTAAAAAGAAAGACAACACAGACAACAAGGTCAACCGTGGCATGAATAAAGAATCAAGAGGTTGGCTTAGTCGTCGGTGTTGTCTTTCTCGTTGGGTGCCCTATCCCGTTTACTCGAAATAGTAGAGGAAAGTGGCAATGCCGGTGAGTGCCTTCTTAGGCGACTCCTTAATCTCGATGGCAAACTTAATCTGCACCTTTGCGATGCCGCGGAGGTTCTCGATGGCATAGAGGTCGGCAACAAGGCGGATGTGCTCGCCCGACTTCACAGCCTGTCCAAACTTCATCTTGTCCATGCCATAGTTGACCATCATCTTGAGGTTCTTCACCTCTATGATTTGATTCCAGAGATATGGCAACATAGAGAGAGTGAGGTAGCCGTGGGCAATAGTCGACTTGAATGGGCTCTCTACGGCGGCACGCTCGGGGTTGACGTGAATCCACTGGTGGTCGAGTGTGGCATCGGCAAACTGGTTGATGCGCTCCTGCGATAGCTCTACATAATCGGAAACACCGATGTTCTTGCCAAGCAGAGCGGCAAACTCGTGATAACTGTTAATGATTACTTTTTCCATTATATTATTGTTTTTTTGGTTCATCCGATATTTGAGTGATATAAACATGAGCTTTCTGTCCAATGCTTATACAAGAAGGGGCTGACGGGCTGAAAGCCCAATGATCTCCATAGCCCAGGGCATCGCCCTGGGTAAACGGATACAAAGCCAACCAACGCGCCCTGTAAGGGCAACTGTAAAAAACAATGGAACGTTAGAGTTGCCCTTGCAGGGCGCATTGTCCGTAAATGCCTTATACCCAGGGCGATGCCCTGGGCTGTAGAGTGTTGCCCCTTCGGGGCGCGCTGACTTCCTATAACTTCCTATAACTACTTTCGCTTGCGAAACTTCACATTCTGATTAGTCGCCGTCGGGGGCATAGAAGTAGTCGTGGAGCGGATCGGGATATTCGAAGATCTCGCCCTCGCGGAAGAATCGCTTCATTTCAACCTCGGCAGTTTCGACAGAGTCGGAGGCATGTATGATGTTCTCTTGTCCGCTCATAGAGAAGTCGCCACGTATGGTACCGGGAGCCGCCTTGCGTCCGTTGGTAGCTCCAACGATGTTGCGCACTACTGTCACAGCACTGTTGCCCTCGACACAGATAGCAATAACCGGAGCCGACTTCATCGACGCTGTGAGCCAGGGGAAGAAGGGGCGGTCGACGAGATGAGCATAGTGCTCATTGAGGATAGCGTCGTCGAGCTGCATCATCTTCAAGCCTACGATGCGCAGGCCCTTGCGCTCCAAACGGTTGATAACTTCGCCGATGAGACGGCGCTGTACGGTGCACGGTTTCAAAAGAATTAATGTCTTTTCCATAATAGAATAGTGTTAATGTGGTTTATCGTAAAATTGATATATACGTGCAAAGTTAGCTATTTTATATTTATTTTTGGTGTTTTACAATTAAAAATAAGTAATTTTGCACCATTATGAACAATACAACCATACAAGATTACGAGATAATGGCTCCCGTGGGGTCGCGCGAGAGCCTTCAGGCAGCCATACAAGCGGGTGCCGACAGCATCTACTTCGGTGTGGAGCAGCTCAACATGCGCTCACACTCAGCCAACCATTTCACCATCGACGACCTGCACGACATAGCATCGATATGCACCGAACACGGCATGAAGAGCTATCTTACGGTGAACACCATCATCTATGACGAGGACGTGGCGCTGATGCACCAGATTATCGATGCCGCCAAGGAGGCAAAGATTTCTGCCGTCATAGCGTCGGACGTGGCGGTGATGACCTACTGCCGCAAGGTGGGCGTGGAGGTTCATCTCTCAACCCAGCTCAACATAAGCAACGCCGAGGCTCTGAAGTTCTATGCCCAGTTTGCCGACGTGGTGGTGCTGGCGCGTGAACTGAACATGGACCAGGTGGCATACATCTTCGAACAGATAGAGAGTCAGCAGATTCGCGGTCCGAAGGGCGAGTTGGTGCGCATCGAGATGTTCTGCCACGGTGCTCTGTGCATGGCGGTGAGCGGCAAGTGCTACATGAGCCTTATGAACACCGGACGCTCTGCCAACCGCGGCGAGTGCATGCAGATATGCCGCCGCTCGTATAGCGTGACCGACAACGAGACTGGCACACAGCTCGAAGTGGACAACAAGTATATCATGTCGCCCAAGGACTTGAAGACCATACGATTCATCGACCGCATGATGAAGAGCGGTGTGAGAGTGTTCAAGATTGAGGGACGTGCACGCGGACCTGAGTATGTATACAACGTAGTGAAATGCTATAAGGAGGCTATCGCCGCCGTGCTTGAGGGCACATTCACCGAGGAGAAGAAAGACGAATGGGACGAGCGTCTCGCCACCGTGTTCAACCGCGGATTCTGGGACGGCTACTACCAGGGACAGACCTTGGGCGAATGGAACAGCAACTACGGATCGAACGCCACGGAGAAGAAGGTGTATGTGGGAAGAGGAGTGAAATACTTCTCGAAGCTCGGCGTGGCGGAGTTCACATGCGAGGCAGCAGAGTTCTCGGTGGGCGACAAACTGCTCATCACTGGTCCTACTACGGGAGTGATGTATGTAGACGTCGACGAAATTCGCTATGACCTGAAACCCGTGGAGACGGCTCAGAAGGGACAACATGTGTCGTTTCGTGTGCCGGGGAAAATACGACCGAGCGATAAGTTATTTAAGATGATTAAACAAGTTGACGAGTAGACGAGTTGACAAGTTGACGAGTTGATAGTGTAAAAGTTGACGAGTAACAGCTCAGATTTATCTATACATATATAGGAGAAGGGTGTGCCAAAACTCATACAAAGCGGGCTGAAAGCCCAATATCTCCACAGCCCAGGGCAACGCCCTGGGTATATAGCATTCAATTAACAACG
>CAKPZC010000072.1 GCA_934203355.1 uncultured Prevotella sp.
ATACATATGTCCGCTAACTTCCGTTAACTTCGGGCGAAGCCCAAACTTCCTTTAACTTCTATTTTGACACACCCTCTTGTTTTTAGTGTTTACTTCTGTTTCTTTCCAAGCACGTAAGTCTCGAGGTCGTCGATTTCCTCAGGAGTGAGAGTATTGTACTTGCCACCGCTAAGCACAATGATGCGGCAAGCCATCTCGAAGAACATGGCACGCTCGAACACCTCGTCGAAAGTCTTGCCACAAACCACCTGACCATGCTTGAGCATGAGGGCAGAGTTGTGGTCCTTCAAGGCTGCCTTGACAGCCTCGGCAAGCTCAGGAGAACCCGGACGATAGTAAGGAATAACGGGAAGTTCCTTGCCTACGTGGCACGGAATCTCGGCAGTGACATTGAAGTCCTTAGGAGTCTCGCTCATGCACGAAACAACAGTAGCATACTTAGACTGGAAGTGGAGCACTACGTCGCAGTCGGGACGCTCGCGTAGAACACCGAGGTGGAAACCACTCTCCATTGAAGGCTTAACGCCATTCAGCACCTCACCGTCGGCAACACGGCATATAGACACCTTCTCCTTAGGGAGAGTGGGCACCCACGAGCCTGTGCCCGAAACCAAAGCCTCATCGCCGATGCGCCATGAGATGTTGCCACTTGAGCACAATGTCAATCCTGCATCGCCTACGCGGTGAGCCTGACGAAGAAATTCCTGTATCTGATAATCCTGTATCATTTTCTTTTTCCTTGTTTTAGTTTTCTTTGTTTTAGTTTAATAAATAAAACTATTTAAAACGCCTTCTTGTAGAGCTCGAGAATATCCTGCTCTGTGATGTCGCGCGGGTTGCCCGGTGTACATACATCAGCGAAAGCAGCCTTAGCCAAGCGCGGAAGGTCTTCCTCCTTAATGCCAAGCTCGGCAAGATGTTGAGGAATGCCAACACGGATGCTTAGCTGACGAACAGCCTCGACAGCAGCCTCGGCAGCAGCCTCGCGTGTCATACCCTCCTTATAGGCATTCATTGCTTTGGCAATAGTGACATACTTGTCGAGAGCAGCAGGAGCATTGAACTCCATTACGATAGGCAACAGCAGAGCGTTTGCCACACCATGAGGAATGTCGAAAATGGCACCAAGTGGATGAGCCATGCCGTGAACAGCACCAAGACCCACGTTAGAGAAAGCCATACCAGCAACATACTGAGCCACAGCCATTCCGTCGCGAGCCTCAGGGTTAGACGGCTCGTTGACAGCTGTCTCCAAATGGCGTGCAATCATCTCGATAGCCTTAATCTCGAACATATCGCTCATTTCCCACGCACCCTTAGTGATGAGACCCTCAATAGCGTGAGTGAGAGCGTCAAGACCTGTAGCGGCAGTAAGCGAACGCGGCAGAGAATACATCAACTCTGCGTCGACAATGGCAATAGCAGGAATGTCGTTGGGATCGACACACACCATCTTCTTGGCGTTCTCCTCGTCGGTGATAACATAGTTGATAGTCACCTCGGCAGCTGTTCCAGCTGTTGTTGGCAGGGCGATGATAGGCACCGACTTGTGCTTTGTGTCGGCAACACCTTCGAGCGATACAACATCAGCAAACTCTGGGTTATTGGTGATGATGCCGATAGCCTTTGATGTGTCGATGCTTGAACCGCCACCTATGGCAAGAAGGAAGTCGGCACCCGACTTAGCAAATGCCTCAAGACCGAGTTTAACGTTCTTGACTGTTGGATTCTGCTTGATTTCGCTGAACACCTCGTAAGGAATGTTTGCCTCGTCGAGCACGTCGAGCACCTTCTGGGCTACCCCAAACTTGATGAGGTCTTTGTCAGTACAAACCAAAGCCTTGTGCAAACCAAGGCGACGAACTTCGCCCGGCAATTCCTTGCGTGCGCCAGGACCAAAATATGATACTTCGTTAAGGATGAATCTTCTTGTCATTGTTTTTTCATTTATTTAGTTTAAGAAGTAGACAAGGAAACAAGCGACGAGTTGACAAGGAAAAATCCTTTACAAGCCGACAAACTGAGGTCTATCAACTTGTCAACTCGTCAACTAGTCTACTAGTCTACTTATTTATAAATCGGGCCATAGTTCTTGCAAGCGCGGAAGTCGGCACCTTCCTTGTCCATACCGAATGCGTTCCATGCTGCTGGACGGAAAATCTTGTCGTCCTCAACATTGTGCATGCAAACTGGTATGCGGAGGATAGAGCACATAGTGATGAGGTCGGCACCGATATGACCATAAGAGATGGCACCGTGGTTGGCACCCCAGTTGTTCATAACCGAATAAACGTCCTTGAACGGAGCCTTGTCGCACAAACGTGGCACAAACCATGTTGTAGGCCATGTTGGGTCGGTGCGCTTGTCGAGAACATTGTGGATTTCGGGGTCAATCTCTACTGTCCATCCCTCAGCGAGCTGAAGCACCGGACCAAGACCCTTCACGAAGTTAAGGCGAACCATTGTTACAGGCATACCACCCTTAGAAAGGAAGTTCGAAGAGAAGCCGCCGCCACGGAAATAGTCGCGGTTGGCAGGATACCATGTTGTGGCCTTGAGGCAAGCGTCAACGTCGGCCTCGGTCATATCCCAGAAATGCTTCATCTCCGGTTCGCCAGCTGCGTTGACAGCAGCACCAGTACCGTCGAGAGTTGTTGCACCAGAGTTGATGAGATGGATTATACCGCCAGCTGCACGACCAGTGAGTTCCTTACCTGTAACGCGCTTAACAGCCTCTGGACTCCAGTATGTGCGCACATCCGAGAATATCTGAGCACGACCAGTGAGCAAGTGGTTGAAGAGCATAGCCATGCCATTGCCTGCATCATTCTCTGTGGCAAGGATGATAGCCTCGCGCAGTCCGTTCCAGTCGAACGAAGTATTGAGCAATGCCTCTGGATAGTCGCCGTTAGGATAGAAGTCGGTCCACTGGCGCTGACCTTGGAAACCACCTGCGATAGCATTGTGACCAAGAGCCTCCTCCTTGAATCCGAGTTCCTTGAGGCGTGGATTGCCATGCATAAGGTCGCGCATAATCATCGTCATCTTTACGATGAACTCCCAGTCATTGTCCTTCTGCTCGCGTGTCTTAGCCTTCTCGGGACGGTTGGCGATGTCCTCACCCTCGTTCACCATGCAGTGCTCGCGTGTCCATGCCATAGCCTTCTCGAACTCAACTGGATCGTAGATACCCTCGTCCATACGACGGATAATCTCGGTGAGGTCAACGCTCTCGTTGCGCATGCCAAGATACTCCTGGAAGAAGTCGGGATTAACAATAGAGCCTGCAATACCCATGCAGACGCTACCCATAGAGAGATATGACTTGCCGCGCATTGTGGCAACAGCCTGTGCAGCACGTGCAAAACGTAGAATCTTCTCTGCCACATCCTCAGGAATTGTGTCGTCGCCGAGGTCCTGAACGTCGTGTCCATAGATGCCGAATGCAGGCAGCCCCTTCTGAGCGTGGGCAGCAAGAACAGCAGCAAGATATACAGCGCCTGGGCGCTCTGTGCCATTGAAGCCCCAAACAGCCTTAGGATAGTGCGGATTCATGTCCATAGTCTCTGAACCATAGCACCAGCAAGATGTCACGGTGATGGTAGAGCCTACGCCCTCGCGCTCGAACTTCTCAGCGCAAGCAGCACTCTCAGCAACACGTCCTATTGTAGAATCGGCGATGACGCATTCAACGGGTGAACCGTCGCCATTACGCAAGTTTTCAGAAATGAGTTTTGCAACAGACTTTGCAAGGTTCATTGTCTTTTCTTCGAGGCTTTCACGTACACCTCCCTGGCGTCCGTCGATAGTAGGACGGATTCCAATTTTTGGATAATTACTCATAGTTTTTAGGTTTTATATTTGGGTTATTTGTTAGAATCGTGTTTTACACGACTGCATGCAATGGGGTGTCGCATGCAACATAAATTTGTATGTTTGTCTTTTTTAGTAGATATTCGCCACAAAATTAGCTATTATAATTCTATATGGCAATTATAATACCGTTAAAAAAACTTATATCTTCTTTCTTGGCATTTTCTTGTTCTTCAAACCGTGGGAATCATAAATATTTAGTAGCTTTGCATACCAAGGTTAATCATAACCACCAAAACAACTCAACAAAACAGAACATGACTCTTGAAGAATTTCTTGCCGAATGGCACTCTCCCTCACCCACATTGCTTGTACACACAAGTGGATCAACTGGTAGCCCCAAACCCATGCTCGTAGAAAAACGACGCATGGAAGCTTCGGCACGCATCACGTGCGACTTCTTAGGACTCAAACGTGGCGACACGGCCCTACTCTGTATGCCGCTCGACTATATTGCGGGCAAAATGGTGGTGGTGCGCTCCTTAGTGTGCGGACTACAGCTAGTCAACGTAAAACCAAGTGGACACCCTCTGCGCGACCTACACGAATCGCCCGTGTTTGCTGCCATGGTGCCTATGCAGGTATACAACAGTATGCAGGTGGAGAGCGAGAGGCGACTTCTGAGCGGCATACAACATCTTATAATAGGTGGAGGGGCTGTGAGCGACGAGTTGGCATTGCAACTACGCGACTTTCCAAATGCCGTATGGAGCACCTACGGCATGACCGAGACATTATCCCACATCGCCCTGCGCCGACTCAACGGGCCGCAAGCGAGTTGTTGGTATGAACCTTTTGAGAGTGTCGACATAAGCACAAATGCTGATGGATGTTTGGTCATCAACGCACCACTGGTGTGTGCCGACATACTTACAACCAACGATATTGTTGAGATAAACCCCGACGGAAGGCGTTTCAGAATACGCGGACGCAAAGACAACGTGATATGCAGCGGAGGAATAAAATTACAAATCGAGGAAATAGAGGCTAAACTACAGCCATATATCCACACTCCATTTATGATAACAAAACGCAAGGACGAAAAATTCGGCGAGACAGTAGTTATGCTTACAACCACCGACGAAACGACAAACATAGAAAAAATATGCCATGAAGTGCTCTCGAAATACGAACAACCACACGTCTATATCACCGTAAAGGAAATACCTATGACCGCAACCGGCAAACCGGCACGAGCCGAAGCAACCCAAAAAGCTGAACAGCGAAAAAAGCAAACAGAAGTATAGAACGAAAGATAAAAAAGCAAAAAACGCTCAACCTTTCAGAATTATTTAGTAAATTTGCAGGTGTATTTTGTCGCATTACGCTTAATCGCCTACACATTGTTATATATATCACAGCAAGGCGAACACGTAAGTACATCATATAGAAAGCATTAGCGCAACGCGACAACCAACGGCATAAAAAACAATAAAAAAAATAACAGTATACGAATATGAACGTTTTAGAACTTAGTGAACAAGAGATTGTAAGAAGACAAAGCCTTCAGGAGTTGCGCAACTTGGGTATCGACCCATATCCAGCAGCCGAATTCCCAACCAACACCTTCTCGGAGGATATCAAGAAGGAGTTTAAGGACGAGGACGAGAAACGCGAGGTTGTCATTGCAGGCCGCATGATGAGCCGCCGTGTAATGGGTAAGGCAAGCTTCGTGGAGCTTCAGGACTCGAAGGGCCGCATCCAGGTATACATCACACGCGACGATATCTGCCCAGGCGAGGACAAGACACTCTATACCACTGTGTTCAAGCGTTTGATGGACATCGGCGACTTCATCGGCATCAAGGGTTTCGTTTTCCGTACACAGACAGGCGAAATCTCGGTACACGCCGAGAGCCTCACATTATTGTCGAAGAGTCTCAAGCCGCTACCTATCGTTAAGTATAAGGACGGTGTTGCTTACGACAAGTTCGACGACCCTGAGTTGCGTTTCCGCCAGCGTTATGTCGACCTTATTGTAAACGACGGCGTGAAGGAGACATTCCTTCAGCGAGCCACTGTTGTACGCACACTGCGCCGAGTGCTCGACGAAGCTGGCTACACTGAGGTGGAGACACCTACACTGCAATCAATCGCCGGAGGTGCTTCGGCACGTCCATTCATCACCCACTTCAACGCTCTCGATCAGGACATGTATATGCGTATCGCAACAGAGCTTTATCTGAAGCGACTGATTGTAGGCGGTTTCGAGGGTGTATACGAAATTGGCAAGAACTTCCGCAACGAGGGTATGGACCGCAACCACAACCCAGAGTTCACTTGCATGGAGCTTTACGTGCAGTATAAGGACTACAACTGGATGATGTCGTTCACAGAGAAACTCCTTGAGACCATCTGTATAGCCGTAAACGGCAAGCCTGAGCGCGAAATCGACGGCAACATCGTAAGCTTTAAGGCTCCTTATCGCCGTCTGCCTATCCTCGACGCCATCAAGGAGAAGACTGGTTTCGACTGCAACGGCAAGACCGAGGAGGAGATTCGTGCATTCTGCTTGGAGAAGGGCATGGACGTGGACGAGACTATGGGCAAGGGCAAACTCATCGACGAACTCTTCGGCGAGTTCTGCGAGGGAACATTCATTCAGCCTACATTCATCACCGACTATCCTGTTGAAATGTCGCCACTGACCAAGATGCACCGCTCAAAGCCGGGACTGACAGAACGTTTCGAGCTTATGGTGAACGGCAAGGAGCTTGCCAACGCCTACTCGGAGCTCAACGACCCAATTGATCAGGAAGAGCGCTTTATTGACCAGATGAAGCTTGCCGACAAGGGCGACGACGAGGCTATGATTATCGACCAGGACTTCCTGCGAGCTCTTCAGTATGGTATGCCTCCAACATCGGGCATCGGCATCGGTATCGACCGCCTCGTGATGCTTATGACTGGCAAGACATTCATCCAGGAGGTACTCTTCTTCCCACAGATGAAACCCGAGAAGAAGATGCCACAGAGCACAATCAAGGAGTGGGAAGAGATTGGAGTGCCCGAAAACTGGGCATATGTGCTCCGCAAGGCAGGATTCAACCTCATATCAGATATACGTGACCAGAAGGCACAGGGCTTGCAGCAGAAGATTGGAGAAATCAATAAGAAGTACAAGCTCGGCTACGATAAGCCATCGGTTGACGATATCCAGAAATGGATTGAGGCTGCGGCAAACAACTCTGCCAAAGAAGTAGCAGAATAAGCAAATATTTAATTTAGTAGGCTATAGGTTTCCAACTATAGCCTACTGAAATAATAATACAAGAAAATAATGAGTAACTGTTTAAACAGGCTATGGCAAATATTCTATATCCTACTACAGCTACTCCAAACACTAACATAAAACATTACACGAAGTGTTCTCTTGTGGAAAAATAGCTATAATTGGCGGCGGTAGCTGGGCTACCGCTATCGCCAAGATTGTGATAGGTCATACCCATCACATAGGATGGTATATGCGCCGTGACGACAGCATAGAGGAGTTTAAACGCATCAGCCACAACCCGAATTATCTCACGAGTGTACACTTCAACACCGATGAGATATTCTTCTCAAGCGACATCAACCGTATTGTGGAAGCCTACGACACATTGGTGTTCGTAGTGCCGTCGCCCTACTTGAAGAACCACCTCAAGAAACTCAAAACACGACTGCGCAACAAGTTTATTGTCACCGCCATAAAGGGTCTTGTGCCTGAGGATAATATAGCATGTTCGGAATATTTCCACGAAGTCTACGATGTGCCCGACGAAAACCTCGCGTGCATTGGCGGACCGTCGCATGCCGAGGAGGTGGCACTCGAACGACTGTCTTACCTCACAGTAGGATGTGTCGACCAAGAGAAAGCACAGGCTTTCTGCGAAATACTCGACTCTGAATTCATCAAGACCAAGACATCAAGCGACGTGATAGGCATCGAATACTCATCGGTGCTAAAGAACGTGTATGCCATAGCATCAGGTATATGCAGCGGACTGAAATATGGCGACAACTTCCAGGCGGTGCTCATATCCAACGCCGTGCAGGAAATGTCAAGATTCCTAACAGCCATAAACCCTATAGAACGCAGCGTATACGACTCGGTGTATCTCGGCGACTTGCTCGTTACCGGCTACTCAAAGTTCTCGCGCAACCGCACTTTCGGAACAATGATTGGCAAAGGCTATAGTGTTAAGAGCGCACAGATAGAAATGGAGATGATTGCCGAAGGATATTTCGGAACCAAATGCATGAAGGAGAAAAACCGACACCACCATGTTAATATGCCGATTCTCGACGCAGTATATAATATATTATACGAGCGAATAAGTCCACAGATTGAGATAAAACTGCTCACCGACTCGTTCCGATAAATAACAATTATCTATGGGACAAAGAGACGAAAAAGACAAAATGAAATCACGCAAGGAAAAACTTGCAGACTATTTCTACGACTTGTCGAAATTGATATTTACAGCAATGGTACTTGGAGGAATGTCTTCACTATATACTGGAGAAGTCAAACCATATACCATATACGTTGTTATTGCAGGAATTGTATTAACATATATAACAGCATTTTCTGCCAACAGAATTTTAAAATATTAATAATATGGAAGCTTTAGCTCTTATCTTCACTTTAGGCATTATTATTGTCGGAGGGTTCCTTGCCTGGACTTACACCAAAAAAGGCGAGGAGTGGTTGAAGAACCTTTAAAAAATATACTAAAAACTCAGGATATAAACCATTAATAAAATCAATAAAAATGAAAAGTATCAGCTTAGACATTACAAAGGCTGCACAGTTCCTCTCTGAAGGCGCAGTTAAAGCTTATGAACCCCAAGTAAAAGCCGCTCAGGAAGCTCTTGAGAATGGCACATGCCCTGGAAACGATTTCCTCGGATGGCTCCACCTTCCATCTTCTATCACTCCTGAGTTCATCGCCGAACTCCAGAGCGTTGCAAATACTCTGCGCGAGAAGTGCGAGGTTGTGGTTGTTGCAGGTATCGGCGGCAGCTATCTCGGTGCCCGTGCCGTGATTGAGGCTCTTGGCAACTCATTCGCTTGGCTCGTACAGGACAAGAAGAACCCGACAGTAGTGTTCGCTGGTAACAATATCGGCGAGGACTATCTCGCTGAACTCACAACTTACTTGAAGGACAAGAAGTTTGGTGTTATCAACATCTCTAAGTCAGGCACAACTACCGAGACAGCTCTCACTTTCCGTCTTCTCAAAAAGCAGTGCGAGGACCAGCGCGGCAAGGAAGAGGCAAAGGACGTTATCGTTGCCATCACCGACGCTCACAAGGGCGCAGCTCGTGCTGCAGCTACTAAGGAAGGCTACAAGACTTTCGTTATTCCTGACAACGTAGGTGGTCGTTTCTCTGTATTGACTCCGGTTGGCTTGCTGCCTATCGCTGTTGCTGGTTTCGACATCACTGCCCTCGTTGGAGGTGCTGCTGATATGGAGAAGGCTACTGGCAAGGACGTTCCGTTCGACGAGAACCCTGCTGCTATCTACGCTGCTCTTCGCAATGCTCTCTATGCAGAGGCTGGCAAGAAGATTGAGATACTCGTTAACTTCCAGCCCAAACTCCACTTCATGAGCGAGTGGTGGAAGCAGCTCTACGGTGAGTCTGAAGGTAAGGACGGAAAGGGTATCTTCCCTGCATCTTGCGACTTCACTACCGACCTCCACTCTATGGGTCAGTGGATTCAGGAAGGCGAGC
>CAKPZC010000073.1 GCA_934203355.1 uncultured Prevotella sp.
TGGGTTACAGAACGAACCAAAACGCTTAGGAAAGTGAGCTAAATTTGGTACAACGAACTGGACACCCTATTTATTTGTTATCTTTTCGTATTACTAAATCTCTCTTATCAACAAGAAAAAAGCACAAATAGAAACCATTCTTGATTTTTCTTTATTACCTTTGTATTCAAGAATACACAACTCAACATATAATATATGCGCAAACTCCGTACAATAGAAATGCAGCGTCTCTCGGTCGACGAGTTTCACGAGGCACGCAAACTGCCTCTCATCGTAGTGCTCGACGACGTGCGCTCGCTCTACAACGTGGGCTCGGTGTTCCGCTCAAGCGACGCCTTCCGTGTGGAGGCGGTCTATCTTTGCGGCATCACCGCCACCCCACCCCATCCCGAAATCCACAAGACAGCCCTCGGAGGCGAGGACTCTGTGGCATGGCGCTACTTCGACACTGCCACCGAAGCAGTAGAATCGCTCCACAACGAGGGAGTGACCGTATACTCCATCGAGCAGGTGGAAGGCTCCACCAAACTACAGAACCTGCAACTCGACACTTCGCGACGCTATGCCGTGGTGTTCGGCAACGAGGTGAAGGGTGTTCACCAGGAAGTGGTAGATATATCAGACGGATGCCTCGAAATACCGCAATTTGGCACCAAACACTCGCTCAACGTAAGCGTCACGGCTGGAATGGTAATCTGGGAAGTAGCTAAACAGTTCCTGGAAAAGCTCGGCAAAGCTTAGCAATGCCCAGCAAAGCTTAGCAATGCCCAGCAAAGCTTAGCAATGCCCAGCAAAGCTTAGCAAGGCTTAGCAAAGCTTAGCAAGGCTTAGTAATGCCCAGCAAGGCTTAGAAAAAAAACAATCCCCCCACAAACAATATTTTCATAATAGCTATGGAATCTCACAACATCAGCAAAGTTGAGCTCCGCAATCTCCAGATGGACGACTACGACCAGCTCGCGCGTTCGTTCAAGCGCATCTACGGCGACGAGGATGTGTTCTGGACCAAGTCACAAATCAAGAAACTCATCACCATTTTCCCCGAGGGTCAGGTAGTGATTATCGTCGACGACAAGATTGTGGGCTGTGCGCTCTCCATCATCGTCGACTATAACATGGTAAAGGGCGACCACACCTACGCACAGGTGACAGGCAACGAAACCTTCAACACCCACAACCCAAAGGGCAACATTCTCTACGGCATTGAGGTGTTCATACATCCCGACTACCGCGGACTCCGACTGGCACGACGTATGTATGAATATCGCAAGGAACTATGCGAGAAACTCAACCTAAAGGCTATCATGTTCGGCGGACGCATACCTAACTACCATAAGTATGCCGACAAAATGCGACCTAAGGAATATATTGAACGCGTGCGCTCGCGCGAGATATACGACCCCGTGCTCACATTCCAGCTCTCAAACGACTTCCACGTGCGACGCGTGATGCGCAACTATCTGCCCAACGACGAGGAGTCGAAACACTGCGCCACACTGCTCCAATGGGACAACATCTACTATCAGCCGCCAACCGACTCGTATGTGGAAAAACGACCCACTGTGCGCATCGGACTGGTGCAATGGCAAATGCGACCCTACGACTCACTCGACGACCTCTTCGAGCAGGTGGAGTTCTTCGTCGACTCGGTGAGCGACTATAAGAGCGATTTTATTCTGTTCCCGGAATACTTCAACGCACCACTCATGGCGAAATTCAACGACATGGGCGAGGCACAGTCTATACGCGCCATGGCTCAGTACACCGAACAGATACGCGACCGATTCCGCGAACTTGCCATCTCATATAATATCAACATCATCACTGGCTCAATGCCTTTCCTCAAAGAGGACAACTCATTATATAATGTGGGATTCCTGTGCCGACGCGACGGAACCGTTGACATGTACGAGAAGATTCACGTCACACCCGACGAGCAGAAGTGCTGGGGCCTCTCGGGAGGCTCGCGCATACAGACCTTCGACACCGACTGCGGAAAGATAGGCATCGTCATCTGCTACGACGTGGAGTTCCCTGAGCTGTCGCGACTTATGGCCGACGACGGCATGAAGATTCTCTTCGTGCCTTTCATGACCGACACACAGAATGCCTACTCACGAGTGCGTGTCTGCGCTCAGGCACGTGCCATCGAGAACGAGTGCTACGTGGCAATAGCCGGAAGCGTGGGCAACCTGCCCCGCGTGCACAACATGGACATACAGTATGCACAGTCGGCTGTGTTCACTCCTTGCGACTTCGCTTTCCCCAACGACGGCAAACGCGCAGAGGCTACGCCCAACACCGAAATGATTCTCGTGTCGGACGTCGACCTCTCGCTCCTTAACGAGCTGCATACCTACGGCGCTGTGCGCAACCTGCGCGACCGCCGTGGCGACCTTTATAAATTAGAAATGAAAAAGGCAGCAAAATAACTCTGTTTATTAGAAATTGATGATTAAGAGTTAAGAACTAAGAAAGAGGATTTATAATTACCGTTATTTGCTATTGGCTTTCAGCATATTGCAAATAAAACACATAAAAATCCTTCATTCTTAGTTCTTAACTCTTTATTCATGTAATTTTTCGTCATAAAACTTTGTCATTCTATTTATTTTAACTAAATTAGCACAGAAATTAAACTAACAATAATATTATAAACCAACTAAAACCTACAATTATGAAAAAAAATCTACTTAAATCACTATTGCTTACGCTCATCGCCGTATTCTCGGCAATGACAGCAGACGCACAATGCTACATCATCGGCAACGACGGAAATTGGATTACCAACCAGGCAGGAGCGAAACTTGAGGCCACCTCAACAGAAGGAGTCTATGAGGGCGACGTGACCTTTGACGAAGACTGCTACTACTTCTTCGTGGCAACAAAGCTTATGGAAGAAAGCGACGACTGGCAAGGACTTCGCAACTACCGCTACAATCCTACGCAACCCGACTTGGTGAATGTCGTAT
Organism: uncultured Prevotella sp.; assembly: GCA_934203355.1. Lineage (GTDB taxonomy): Bacteria > Bacteroidota > Bacteroidia > Bacteroidales > Bacteroidaceae > Prevotella. Next base: position 2,973 of record CAKPZC010000073.1, read on the forward strand.
ACAATGAACCTTCAAAACTTGCCAATCCAAACGAGGGCATAGACGGTTCGTTCCGTGTGGCTGACACAGGCGTTCATCACATTACTGTTAATTTCAACGAGAAGACAGTCACAGTGAACGGCACATATCCTGAGTATATCTACATCCTGGGATCCGACGGAAATTGGCAAACAAACAATGCTTCTGCCACTCTCAGCCGCGTTACTGGTACTGACATCTACACCAAGGAGGTGACTTTCACAAGCCAATGGTTCGCTTTCTTCACCACTATCAGCGAGAAGGAAGACGATTGGGACTTCGTCAACGCAAACCGCTGGGCTTTCAATGGCAAAATCATGCCTAACACTATCACTTACGCCGCAAAGGACCCCAACGCCACATCAGAAATCGAACGTCTCGGCAAATACATGGTCACATTCAACTACACCGATAAGACTTTCGAACTCTATGACCCTGAATACAATCCAGACGAAAAGAAATGTATTTACTTCGTGGGTGATGCCAACAGCTGGCAAACTAATTCTTGCTTCGCTAAACTTGAAGAAAACGAGAATGAGGAGAATATCTACAGCGGTGAGGTGGAACTGAGCCAATACTTCACCATTGCAACAGCCCTTACTGCCGACGAAGCAGACTGGACCAACTTCAATAACAACCGCTGGGGACCTGACATCGACGCTACTGAAGTGGGCGAAAACTCTGTCACCGACATGTACAAAACAAGCACAGCTTTCCTCATCAACCAGGACGGCAACTATGATGTGAAAGTAGACTTCAACGCCAATAAGCTCTACATCAACAAGCTTATCTCTACTGGCATCTCGTCGGCAACAATGGTAGATGTAACCACACCACAACCCTACTACGACCTAACAGGACGCTGCCTTGGAACAAAGAAGCCGGTCAAGGGCATATATATCAAGAACGGACGAAAGATTGTTGTGGAATAAAGAGAAAACGCAACCAACTAAAAATAGAAAGATTCTTGAAACTTAAGAAACTTCACTTTTAAGTTGTAAAATACGTATTTTTTGAGTTAAGAAGTCAGGTGCTAACTAAAGCTTAGTAAGTCATTAAGCTTTAGTTAGCATTCTAAAATATCACAACACTGCTGCCGCCGAACGTATTTTGCTCAATATTTTAGACAAATGAGAGTCTTGTCTTGCAATTTGAAGATTATACTCGCTCTGCATATTTATGAGCATATAAGCCTTTATGCCAAGAGCAGCCTCAATGCGCAAAGCATAATCGGTGGTTACGGGACGCTTACAATTAAGAATCTCATTGAATACGGTGTAAGAACAACCTATCAACAAGGCAAACTTACGCTGAGATATTCCACGTGCCTCAAGCTCATCCTTTACTATCTCGCCTGGATGTACAGGAGACGAAGGCACCAAATCGCTTATATTATAAGTCTTTATACTTTCCATACTATTTACTTGTAATGATTACTAATATCTAACAGACGGCATACTTTTATTGTTATGTCATCCATATTATCTTTGACTATAAATTCCAAACGATACTGTTTTCCACACCTTACAGAAGAAATGCCTTTTTTGTCGCCAACAAGAACTTCATAGTTTAATGACCTAAACACAAATAAATCCTCTATACATTTGGCGTTGGCAAGTGCTATTACTGCTTTTTGATAGCTACGCACTACTTCTGGTTGATATCGATGCTTCTTGTCACTTGTTTTCCCTTTGAAATATAAGTCTTGCAGATATTCCTTGTCAAACTCTATATTCATTTAGCAAAGTTAATTCTTTTTATCGATATTCACAAAATATCGAACAATAAAAATGAGGTATTGTACGATAAGACATTCCAAATATGAAGTATATAAATACATCAGCTTCGTAGGAAATGCCAATAATTGGATACAAATACTTGCATTATAAGATTAGGTGACTCAAAGATACAAAATATTGTTTATAAATCAGTTACAAAATATGTATTTTTTGAATGTCGAAGTCATGAAAAAGAGGGTATGTCAAAACTCATACAAAGCGGGCTGAAAGCCCAATGTTCTCCATAGCCCAGGGCAACGCCCTGGGTATCAGACATTTACAGATAATGCGCCCTGTAAGGGCAGCTTTAACGTTCCATTGTTTTTTACAGTTGCCATTACAGGGCGCATTGTTCGGTTTTGTATCCGTTTACCCAGGGCGATGCCATAGGCTATGGAGGACATTGGGCTTTCAGCCCGCATTGTATGAGTTTTAACACCCCCTCCTCCTATATATGTAAAGATAATTCTGACTTGTTACTTATCCAAATAAATCATCACAAAAAGAATAAACATAAACCGTATTTCGTGTTTTGCGTTCTGGTAATTTATGTTTCAAGTTCTGGTAATATGTGTTTCAAGTTCTGGTAATATGTGTTTTAAGTTCTGGTACTATGTGTTTCATCAGATTAAAGAATAACTTTTAAGAGCCTTAAGGATAACTTTGGCTGTTTGGGTATACCTGTTGACCCACATTGTAGTTCTTTACCACGACAAACAAAGGTTTTAACATCCCTGTTGTCTTATAGTTATTTATCCCCCTACCCTCTCATTATGCCACATTTATACAGCTCATTTATTGATTTTTTCGTAACTTTGCAAAGTTATATCCACTTGAAACTTACATATTTATATAAATGAAGAAACTTTTTATCGAGACATACGGCTGCCAGATGAACGTGGCAGACTCCGAAGTCGTGGCTTCCATCATGCAGATGGCGGGCTATGAATTGTGTGAAAAAGAAGACGAGGCAGACGCCATCTTCCTCAACACCTGTTCTATACGCGAGAACGCTGAGAACAAGATTTACAACCGACTTGAAACTCTGCACGCAGAGAAGAAAAAAGGCAGACAGCTCATTCTTGGTGTATTGGGATGCATGGCTGAGCGTGTGCGCGAAGACCTAATACAAAACCACTTCGCCAACCTCGTGTGCGGACCCGACTCTTATCTCAACCTGCCCGACATGATAGCACAGTGTGAGAATGGACAGAACGCATGCAATATCGAACTGTCGACAACCGAAACCTACCGCGACATCGTGCCGCAGCGCATCGGAGCCAACCGAGTGAGCGGATTCGTGAGCATAATGAGAGGATGCAACAACTTTTGCCACTACTGCATAGTGCCCTACACACGAGGCAGAGAGCGTTCACGCGACGTGGAGAGCATCCTGAGAGAGGTGAAAGACCTGCACGACCGCGGATTCAAGGAGGTGACACTGCTCGGACAAAACGTCAACAGCTACGGACTCACACCTGCCGGAAAAAGAATCGAGGGAGGATGCTCGTTTGCCGAACTTCTGCACAAGGTGGCACAGAGCGTGCCCGACATGAGAGTGAGATTCACTACATCCAACCCCGAGGACATGACCGACGACATACTCTATGCTATCGCCGAAGAACCCAACCTATGTAAACACATACACTTCCCGGCACAAAGCGGATCGAGCAAAATACTGAAACTAATGAACCGCAAATATACACGCGAACAGTATCTGGAGCGAGTGGAAGCTATACGACGCATAATACCAGGTTGCGGACTTACTACCGACCTGTTTGTGGGCTACCACGACGAAACTCCCGAAGACCACGCCGAAACCCTGTCGCTGGTGCGCGAGTGCATGTTCGACTCTGCTTTCATGTTTAAATACAGCGAACGACCTGGCACTTATGCCTCAAAACACCTGCCCGACAACGTGTCGGAAGAAGTGAAGATTGAACGACTCAACGAACTGATAAAACTTCAGACAGAAGTAAGTGCCGAGCAAAACCGCAAGGACGTGGGCAAAACGTTCGAAGTGCTCGTCGAGGGATTCTCAAAACGTTCACGCGAACAACTCATGGGCAGAACCGAACAAAACAAGGCTGTCGTGTTCGACAAATGCGGACATCACATCGGTGAACGCGTCATGGTGAAAATCACTGGCTCAACATCGGCTACACTGCTGGGAGAATGCATCAAGTAAACGAACGGGAGGACACGAAATGAAAGAATTCCTACAAGTACTCAGGCGGTTCATACCGCCCTACAAGAAGTACCTCGTGCTCACCATAGTGTTCAACATACTCTCGGCGGTGCTCAACATTTTCTCGTTCGCGGCACTCATACCGATTCTACAGATACTGTTTCGCACCGAGGGAGCCGGCACCGCCACAAGCCTCATGCCGTGGTCGATGGACAACATCAAGGATGTAATAGCCAACAACGCCGACTACTACGTCACACAGCTAATACACACCGTAGGCTCAACAACCACTCTGCTGCTCATCGGACTATTCCTCGCACTGATGACATTCCTCAAGACTGGTGCCTACTTCCTGTCCTCGGCAACAATAATACCGATGCGCACTGGCATCGTGCGCGACATACGCAACCAGCTCTACCGCAAGATAACATCGCTGCCACTGGGATTCTTCTCCGAGGAGCGCAAGGGCGACATCATAGCACGCATGACGGGCGACGTGCAGGAAGTGGAGAGCTCTATAATGTCGTCGCTCGACATGCTCTTCAAAAACCCTATTCTCATCACATTCTACTTCGGAGCACTGCTCTTCATATCCTGGCAGCTGACTATCTTCACACTCGTCTTCGTGCCTATATTCGGATGGTTCATGGGATTCGTTGGCAGAAAGCTCAAACGCAAGTCGATAGCTGCCCAGAATCTGTGGAGCGACACAATGTCGCAGGTAGAAGAGACACTCGGCGGACTGCGCATCATCAAGGCGTTCTGTGCCGAGGAAAAGATGAACACACGATTCGACAACATCAACTCGGGATACCGCTCTGCCGTGCAGCGCGTCAACATACGACAGCAGATGGCACACCCCATGAGCGAATTTCTCGGCACAGTGCTAATAGTCATTGTGCTATGGGTGGGAGGAATATTGGTGCTCGACAACAACATTCTCTCGGGACCTACATTCATCTACTATCTCGTGATGCTCTACTCCATCATCAACCCACTGAAGGAGTTCTCGAAGGCAGGCTACAACATCCCTAAGGGACTCGCATCGATGGAGCGAATCGACAAAATCCTACTTGCCGACAACCCTATCAAGGAACCACAGAAACCTGTGCACATCGAGAAATTCGAACACCAGATTGAATTCCGACACGTGTCGTTCAGATACGGAGAACAATGGGTGCTGAAGGACATCAACCTCGTAATAGAGAAAGGTAAGACTGTGGCACTCGTGGGACAGAGCGGAAGCGGCAAGTCGACACTCGTCGACCTCATACCGCGCTACTACGACGTGCAGGAGGGAGAGGTGCTCATCGACGGCATCGACGTGCGACAACTTGGAATACACGACCTGAGACAGCTCATAGGAAACGTGAACCAGGAGGCTATTCTCTTCAACGACTCTTTCCGGGGTAATATCACATTCGGCGTCGATTCTGCCACACAGGAACAGATTGAACAGGCGGCACGAATTGCCAACGCACACGACTTCATAATGCAGTCGGAACATGGCTACGACACAAATATAGGCGACCGAGGAGGACGGCTTTCGGGAGGACAACGACAACGAGTGAGCATAGCGCGAGCTATACTGAAAAACCCACCTATACTAATTCTCGACGAGGCTACATCGGCTCTCGACACAGAAAGCGAACGACTCGTACAAGACGCACTCGAACGACTGATGAAAACACGCACCACAGTGGCAATAGCCCACCGACTGTCGACTATCAAGAATGCCGACGAGATATGCGTGCTACACGAAGGACAAATCGTAGAACGGGGCTCTCACGACGAACTCATAGCTCTCGGAGGTTACTACTATAAACTGCACGAAATGCAGAAATAAAATAAACAACAAAGACAACTTTATTCACGTTGTCTTTGTTGTTTTTTTATTTGTTTATATTTGTTTATAACTGAAACTAACAATGGTTTTTCCACACTCTCCTACCCTATCCTTTTTACCTTATTAATAGTTATCAACAATCCTGTGGATAACCCTACAACCTGTTTATTATCAGTCTACTAATATCCACATAACATCCAACGAACAGGTGTTTTACATAATTCCTATGCCAGTTATCAACAGTTACAGGATTATAGCCTGTAGACAATAACCCCCACTCTACTATACACACCAAAACAACCACAGAATACCCACTATTGTTAATAACTGTGGATAACTTCATAATAACTTGATAATCAATAAACTGTTATCAACAGATAATGACGATAAACCTGTTTTTTAAGCCACTTATCAACAGGTTACAGGCATGGAATACCCCACAGGTTATCCACAGGTGTTAGTAACCTGTGGATAACTCTAAGACCTGTTTGATTATCAGTCATTTACTGTCAACATCATCAGTGCATAATACCAAATATACAGGAAATACCCCAGTTCGGGATAAGAAATAGTTTCTAAAAAAGTTGGTAGCCTCATAAATATTTTGTACCTTTATAGGTGA
>CAKPZC010000074.1 GCA_934203355.1 uncultured Prevotella sp.
TATGCGGCAATAGCTCAGTTGGTAGAGCACAACCTTGCCAAGGTTGGGGTCGCGAGTTCAAGTCTCGTTTGCCGCTCAATAAAGGGACACACAGGTCGCCGCAATGGTGGAATTGGTAGACACGAGGGACTTAAAATCCCTTGGCCAGTAATGGCTGTGCGGGTTCGAGTCCCGCTCGCGGCACTTTTATGGTAATAAACCATATATTTTTATGATTCAGTAGTGCAGGTGGACATTCTTTCAAGATGTTCACTTTTTTTGTATATATACGATTATGACATACAACGATATCTGGCACCGTCTTGCCGCAGTATACGATGTGGGCGAGGCAAAGGCTGTTGCACGCATGTTGCTTGAGGAGCGTTTCGGCATGTCGTTTGCCGACATCATCTGTGGTGGGGTGGAGGCTCTCCCCGCTGCCGACTCCCAATGGCTTGAGGAGGCTGTGGCGCGGCTTGAGAGTTCCGAACCGGTGCAGTATGTGCTCGGATGGGCGTGGTTCTGCGGCATTAGGTTTGATGTGGGCAAGGGAGTGCTCATCCCTCGCCCCGAGACCGAGTGGCTTGTGGAGCGTGCCGTCGAGTTGGCTACCAAGCGCAATACGAGCGACGTGCGCATCCTCGACATCGGCACTGGCAGTGGATGCATTGCCGTGAGTATGAAGAAGGCGTTGCCCGAGGCTTATGTTGAGGCTTGGGATATATCAGCCGACGCTCTTGCCATTGCCGCTGCCAACGCCCGTGGACTTGGTGCCGACGTGGCGTTCAAGCTTCGCGATGCGTTGGACACCTCCGACACCTCAGGCTCTTGGGACATCATTGTGAGCAATCCGCCATATATACGCGAGGCTGAACGCGCCGACATGGCTGTCAACGTGCTTGACTATGAGCCAGAGTCGGCACTCTTCGTGCCCGACGACGACCCTCTGCTCTTCTACAGTGCCATTGCACGCTACGCCCATGGGTCGCTTCGGCGTGGCGGCAAGTTGCTCTTCGAGTGCAACACACGCTTTGCCACTGCCACTGCCGACATGATGCGCTCGTGCGGTTTTGATGATGTGAGGGTGGCAGCCGACTGCTTCGGCAAACCCCGCTTTGCCGAAGGAAACAACTAAACACACACAACGATATGTTTCAGAAATCCAAGAAAAACGTTACGGAGCAGGAGGCACTGCTCAAGCTTTCAGCCCTCTGCTCACAGGCAGAACACTCGTCGGGCGAGATGTTCGACAAGATGCGTCGTTGGGGCATGCCGCAGGACGTGGCTGAGCGTGTGGTCGACCGTCTTGTCGACGAGCGTTTTGTCGACGACGAGCGTTATGCGCGCTTCTTTGCCCGCGACAAGATACGCTTCGACCGTTGGGGACGGCGCAAGATAGAGCAGGGACTCTATCGTAAGGGAGTGGCACGCGACATCATAGGGCGTGTGCTCGACGAGGTGTCGCCCGACGATTATGTCGAGGCTCTTGCCGCAGTGCTCGCCTCCAAACGACGCACGGTGAAGGCCGACAGCGAATATGAACTCAACACCAAACTCATAAGGTTTGCCCTGGGCAGAGGCTTCGGCATGGACATCATACGCCGCTGTCTCGACGATGCCGACGATTGCTACATGGATGGCAGCGACGACTACATGGATGGCGACGCGGATGAGTAATGAAAATGGTGTGTGTGTAGTAAGATAAAAAGATATGTCGTATGATAAAGTATATTAGGAGTCTTGCCGAACTGTTGTTTCCTCGTTATTGCGAGAGTTGTAGTCAGCGTCTCTGCATGGGCGAGCAGATGTTCTGCACCAGCTGCAACGGTAGTCTGCCTCGCCGTGACGACATGCTCTCGCCCTGCGACAACGAGGTGGCAAGACTGTTCTGGGGATTGATGCCTTTAGAGCGTGGAGCGTCGTGGATCGACTATGTGCCACATTCGGGCCATGCCAGTGCCATATACAATATGAAATACAACGGCAGGAGCGACATAGCCGAGACCTTGGGTAGAATGGTGGCTATGGAGTTCATGCCTTATGGATTTTTTGAGGACATAGACATGATAATACCCATGCCATTGCACAAGAAGCGTGAGCGTCAGCGTGGTTACAACCAAAGTCGCGAGTTTGCCTTAGGTCTGTCGAGTGTAGCTCATGTGCCATTGGCAGATGGAGTGGTGTGTCGTTCGCGCAACACCCTGAGCCAGACCACCATGTCGGGCGAGTCGCGTGTGGGCAATGTCAAGGGTGCCTTCTGTCTGCTCCGTCCCGAACTTATAGCTGGCAAGCACGTGCTGCTTGTCGACGACATCATCACCACAGGAGCCACCGTCGCCTCGTGTGGTATGGAACTGGCTAAGGCAGAGAATCTGAAGATAAGTTGCTTGTCAATAGGTAAGACTGTAGACTAATTGTTCTGTTTTTAACCAATGTCTTTGTTTTTCTTATATTTTTTGTATACATATAAATAATTATTAGTACATTTGCCATGTCGATTAGTGTTATTACTTGTTTTCTTGCAACACTAAGACAAGGTAATGGCTAATATGGCAAGTCATAAGCAACTTGGGGTTGACTTGTGATGAATCTATGAAGTGTATTAACTGTAGTGTTGCTTTACCTAAAAAACTAAAACTTATGAAGAATTTTAACCCTCGTCGTGTACTACGCGCCATTGTCTTGGCAGGAGTATGCTTGTCGTCGCTTCAGGTTTCTGCTCAGTGGAAACTCGTGAAGGAACTCGAAGCCACCTACTCAACCGACGTCACCCCATCGGGCAATCTGCTGCTCTCCGATTATCGCTTCGAATACGATGGAGGCATCTATCTCTCCACCGACAAGGGAGCCACTTGGGAGAAGACAGATGTGGAAGACTACAACTACAACAAATTTCTTCATTTTGGCGACTACATCTTTGCGATTGGCAACAGCACCTGCATAGCCCGTTCTGCCGACAACGGCAAGACATGGGAAACGAAATTCTACGAGGACGCCGTGAAGGATGTCATTGGTGACGACGTGAGCCAAACAGTGAGCTATGCCATGGCTGTGCATAACGGCAAACTCTTCGTGGCTGATTTTTGCCAGGGAGGCATCGTCTATACCGAGGACTACGGCGAGACCTGGAAGAAGACCGACATCGAGTCGCTGAAGTATACTCTCACCGACAAGGACTACGAGAAGAGCATGGCTAAGGGAAGCCGCGAAATCAGTCGGCCGATGGTGCGACTCGCCGACAGAGCCAAAGGGGGCAAGCAGGATTCCTATGTGGAGAATATCTACCAGCTTGTCGACTACAACGGACATCTCTATGCTTGTGGCATCTACTTTGTGTTTGTGCTCGACGACGAGACCCTCACCTGGAAGCCTGTGAGAGACGACAGCAACTTTATGGCTGTGTCTACACAGTTTGACAACAAGCTGATTATGGGCCGTTCGGTGATGAACGAGACATTCTCGGTGCCGTTCCTCGTCACGCTCGACGAGAATGGCAACTGGGGCGAAGTTGACCGTCCGGTGGGATTGATGGACAACAACGTGCGTTGTTTGGCAAGCGACGACAAGAACATATATGCCGGATTACAGATGCGTGGCATCTACTTCACTCCTAATTTTGGCGACGACTGGTACAACATTTCCGAAGGTCTGCCTTCTAAACAGTATGGTCCTGATTCGGAGCCAATGTATCTCTCTCCTCTTACTATGGTTCCTACCGACGACTGTGTGTATGTGGCAATATACACATATCCTGGCGACAAGAACAGTGGCCTTTACAAGATTGACCGCAGCGACCTCGACAAGTATACTTCGGTTATCGGCACCACAATGCCTACGGGTGGCGACAAGTCGCTCCAGCTACAGTTCAACAACCGTCAGGTTAGCTTTGTGACGGGCGACGTTCCCACCACTGTCATCGTATGGGATGCCGCCGGACGCCGTGTGGCTCAGCAGTCGGTGAAGGGCACAGCACAGCTACAGTTCAACACACCTGGTGTTTACACCTATCGCGCTATTTCTGGCGGTAAGGCTCAGTCGGGTAAGTTCCTTATCAAGTAGGGACCAGATTATTGAAAAAATGTTTTTGTGAAAAAATGTGCCATATCTGACATAAATCTCGCAACATACTCAATATCAAACGTTTAAAGGCTGGTAGATACATGTCACTTTCGAGTTTTTAAGTGGAAATCTGCCAGCCTTAAATCGCTGAAATAAAAACATATGTATCATGAGGCAAAAAGCAGGAACGAGCAACATCGCTTCCCGACATATCCACCTTTGTTGAATGTCAACGTGAGTGAAATTATAAATTTTGATTAAGTAACAAATATGTCATAAAGCAAGTAGATTATGAGTAAGTTCAACGAAGCGACAAGGGTTCAAATACCTGCCATGATACATTTGACACGATTAGGGTATGCCTATTTCGGTAAAATAAATGAAGACATGGCCGGCAGCGTTTACGACCCAGATACAAATATACTTACAGATGTATTCAAGCAGCAATTTGAGAAATTGAATCCATCTGCAAAGGGCGAATTTGCTCAAACATTACGTGCTATTAGGCAGGAACTGGCGAATGACGACCTTGGCAAATCATTCTATAAACGACTTACTACGGTTTCACCTGTACGACTGATAGACTTTGATATTCCTCGGAACAACTCATTCCATTTCACAGCTGAGTTTACTTACAAAAATGGTCAAGACGAGTTTCGTCCTGACATAACGCTGTTTGTCAACGGTCTGCCGCTTTGCTTCATTGAGGTGAAGAAGCCGAATAATCATGGTGGCATGGTGGCTGAGAGCAAGCGAATGAACCATGAACGCTTTCCTAACAAAAAATTCCGTCGATTCATCAACATCACTCAATTGATGATATTCTCTAACAATATGGAGTATGATGCAATGGGAGGCATTGTGCCCATACAGGGAGCTTTCTATTGCACGGCAGCAAGAGAAAATGCTCCGTTCAACTGCTTCCGCGAAGAGAATCCATCTAACCTTCCTGTTGCACCATTCACAAAAGAATACCCATACGACAGCATCAAACTGGATGAAGAAAAAAGCATACTGTCTGATTTCAATTGTCAGGTAATTCACCACACGCCCGAATATCATACCAATCTTAATGTGAACACACCGACAAACAGAATACTTACATCCATGTGCAGTCCCGAACGTTTGCTTTTTCTCATCAAGTATGGCATAGCCTATGTAAAAATGGAAAAGGAGGTGGACGGCAAAATTGAAAGTACCGACCAAAAGCATATCATGCGCTATCAACAGATGTTCGCTTCTCTGGCCATTCGTGAGCAGTTAAAAGATGGTGCCACATCTGGTGTTGTATGGCATACTCAGGGAAGTGGTAAGACTGCGTTGTCCTATTACCTCACTTATGTTCTCACCGATTATTATGCAAAGCGCAATATGGTGGCAAAGTTCTATTTCATTGTCGACAGAATAGACTTATTGGAACAGGCTACGCAAGAATTTGAGGCAAGAGGATTGGTGGTTTCTACAGCCAACACACGTGCCGAACTGATGGCACAATTCCGCAACAATCATGCGCAAGAAGGTGTTAGTGGTAAACCGGAAATTACGGTTGTGAATATTCAACGTTTTGCTGAAGACAAGGAGAAGGTTTGTCTTCCTGCTTACGCCACCAACTTGCAACGCATATTCATCATGGACGAGGCACATCGAGGCTATAAGCCGGGCGGTTGTTTCTTGGCAAACCTTTTCGATGCCGACCCAAACTCCATCAAAATTGCCTTGACGGGCACACCGCTGTTGAAAAGCGATTGTGCATCGAGTGTTGTATTCCAACGCTATTTTCATACATACTATTACGACCGCTCCATTGCCGATGGATACACGCTTAAAATCATTCGCGAGGATATAGAAACGTCCTATAAGGAACGTTTGTCTGAGGTATACGACAAGCTTGAAACTCTTGTGCAAAAAAAGGACATCAAGCGCTCGCAAATCATAGAGCATGAGAGCTATGTAAGTGAGTTAGCGCATTACATATCTGATGACCTACGCCAGTTCCGCAGGATTCAGGGCGACGATACATTGGGAGGTATGGTTATTTGCGAAACAAGCGAACAGGCACGCAAGTTATATGAAGCCTTTCAGCAAATGCCAGATGGTGGTCAGTCGCAGCCCATACAAATTAAGATGGGCAACCAAATATGGATGGCGGCCGAAGCTGTGTCTGTATATGAAACCCAAAGAAGGCCTTTGAGGGTTGGCCTAATACTTCATGACAGCGATGACAAGGAAACTCGCAAGCAAATTATCAAGGATTTCAAGAAGAACATGACCATAGACTTGCTCATAGTCTTCAATATGCTCCTTACTGGATTTGACGCTCCACGACTGAAGCGCATGTATTTCGGAAGAAAGCTCAAGGACCACAACCTGCTGCAAGCTCTTACTCGTGTAAACCGCCCGTATAAAGACAACAGATATGGTTATGTCATAGATTTTGCCAACATAAAGCGCAACTTTGAAGAAACCAACGAGGCGTATTTGAAAGAGTTGAATCGTTTTAACAACCCCGACGATGTAGAGGGCGACCATACGACCGACACTTTTTCACAGGTGATAGAAGACCCCGCCGAACTGATACGACAGATGCGCGACGTGCGCCAAACGCTGTTTGACTACACAACAAACAACGTGGAAGAGTTTTCTTCAGAAATATCTTCCATTGAAGACAAGCAGGTATTGCTCGACTTAAAGAAGACTCTCATCTCGGCTAAGGACTGTGCCAACATCGTGCGCACCTTTGGCGATGACGAATTGAAGGAGGCTTTCGGCAAGTTGGAGATAACAAGGCTACCTGATATGCTGAAGGAGGTGCAGCACCACATTGACATCATCAACCAGAAGGAAGCCTTTGCTGTGTCCGACGAGACCAAGCAACTTGTCAATGAGGCTATGCAGGACATTCGTTTCAACTTTTCAAAGATTGGCGAAGAGGAGATGAAGATGATAGCTGGAGGACGTGAGTTGCAGGACAAATGGTCGGTTGCCATCCATAAATTTACAGAGAATACCGACCCGGATGACCCCGAATACATCACCTTGCGAGATGCCTTTATGCAGCGGTTCAAGGAGCACGGCTTTGTGGTTGACAGCATAGCCAAGTTCAACCAAGAGAGTAAGGAACTTGATGAAATAATCGAGCGGCTTGTGAAGTTGCAAGAGAGCAACAATCGCTTGCTGAAAAAATATAATGGCGACACCAAGTTTGCCAATGTTCACAAACGCATACGCGAGGAGAACAAACGGCGTTTCGCAGAACACAAAGCCGCCATATTTAGCTATTATGACGACAATATCGTGGCAATACTTACCGACATAAAATCGGAGATAGATCAAAAAGTGTACGACCGCAACGACATTCTGAAAAAAGACGAGTACTTCGAAATGACTGTCATGACGGAAATAGCACAGGCTCTCTACAACTATCCCACTATCGAGCCGCAGCTGGACGACTTTTCGTTCATTCAGACTCGCATAGCTCGACAGTACATAAATCAATATAACGCTACATACCCCAGAAGTTAAACAAGAATATGACTATAAGAGAAAAGACAGTGGCTCTCATTGATGCCTTGAAAGCCACTTGTAAGACATACGGCATGGGCAATGACGGAAATGAGTACAAAATCATTACTCAGGTGTTTCTGTATAAATTTCTAAATGATAAGTTCGGCTATGCACTGAAGACATCAAAGAGTCCATTCGCCAAGAAGATACGAGAAGCAGAAAAATGGGAAGTGGCTTACAGCCAATTGACCGACATGGAGCGCGTGATGCTTTGGGCCTCACTGTCGCCCGACCTACCTCGCCTAAAGCCTGAACATCTGATAGCAAACCTGTGGAACCAGCAGGCAAAGGGCGACTTCGACTTCATCTTCGATAACACGATGAGCGACATTGCCGAGCAGAACCTCGCTATATTTTCCACTCAGACCACACAGAACACCAAGATACCGCTCTTTGAGCCACTTACGCAATACGTGACGGACGTGGCACAACGTGCGCCATTTGCCCGTGCTATGGTTGACAAGCTTGCCAACTTCTCGTTCGAGGAAGCATTCGCTGAGCACTACGACTTCTTTGCCAATATCTTTGAGTATCTTATCAAAGATTACAACACGGCAGGTGGCGGCAAGTATGCCGAATATTACACACCCCATGCTATAGCCACAATCATGGCGCGCCTCTTGGTTGGCGACAATGCCGATCTTCACAACGTAGAGTGTTACGATCCATCGGCTGGTACTGGCACATTGCTCATGGCTCTGTCTCATCAGATAGGCGAAGATCGTTGCACTATATTTGCACAGGATATATCACAGCGAAGCAACAAGATGCTCAAACTCAACCTGCTGCTCAATGGACTGGTGTCATCGCTTGACCATGCCATTCAGGGTGATACGCTTGTTTCGCCTTATCACAAAAGCGACAATGGTCAGAGTCTACGCCAGTTCGACTTCGTGGTGAGTAACCCTCCATTCAAGATGGACTTCAGCGACACACGTGAGAAGATAGCTGCCTTCCCTGCACGCTTTTGGGCTGGTGTGCCAAAGGTTCCAGCCAAGAAGAAGGAAAGCATGGCCATATACACTTGTTTCATACAGCACGTCATCAACTCGTTGAAAAAGGATTCTGGTAAGGGAGCCATTGTTATCCCGACAGGTTTCATTACGGCAAAGAGTGGTATTGAGAACAAGATATTGAAGCAGATTGTCGACAATAAGATTGTGTATGGTTGTGTGTCTATGCCCAGTAATGTATTTGCCAATACGGGTACAAACGTGTCCGTGTTGTTCTTCGATGCATCCAAGAGTGCCGACAAGGTTGTGCTCATTGATGCGAGCAAGCTCGGTGAGGAGTACAAAGACAGCAACGGATTGAAGAAGGTGCGTCTGCGTGACGAGGAGATAGAAAAGATTGTTACGACTTTCCAAAACAGGGAAGCCGTGGATGATTTCTCAGTTGCCGTCAGTTACGATGATATCAAGGAGAAGGGTTACAGCCTCTCTGCTGGTCAATACTTCGATATCAAAATTGACTATGTTGATATTACGGAAGAGGAGTTCAACAAGCGTATGGATAATTACAGGTCTACGCTAAAAGCACAGTTTGAGGAGAGCCATCGCCTCGAAGAAGATATATTGAAGCAGTTGGATAGCATCGGTTTCAATGCTAATGTAGGAAAGGATAACATTAATGAGTAACGAGATACAGTTTCTTCTTTACAATATGCCGGATGCCGACGGCAAGGTGCAAGTGGTCATCAAGGACGAAACGCTTTGGTGTACGCAAAAGGCTATGGCGCAACTCTTTGGAGTTGATAA
>CAKPZC010000075.1 GCA_934203355.1 uncultured Prevotella sp.
CTCATAAGACGGATTGTGAGCGATTACTGTAGAACCAGTAATTCCGTACTGTGTCAAATCTAACTTTGCCATTTTTTTTGAAAATATAATTTAGATGTGAATATAGATCAACTTCCATGGCCTGACTCCACTATTGCCTGATCGGGGCCGTTGCTTCTGTGCAGGCGACTTTCATTGTCTTATTATATAAATATGTGTGATGCCGACAACCCTCTTGACTGCCTTGCATCTTTTTCAACCGCAAAGTTATGAAAAAACTACAAGATAACCATGTTTCTGAGTGACAAAATTTGCATGTATGCGTTCTTTTTTGTGTTAAAATATCGGAAAATGTAACACATGTGTGTTGTTTGCCATTTGTAGGTTGCAATTTAGTGGGGAAATATGTGTAATTTTGCACCGTTAGAGTAATAACTTAAAACCCAAAATATAACTATGGAGATTATCGACTTCAGCAAATCAAACACCATTATTAATAAGTATATGGCAGAAATGCGCGACAAGAACTATCAGAAGAACCGTCTCTTGTTTCGCAACAACATCATGCGTGTGGGCGAGCTTATCGCTTATGAGTTGAGCAAGACTTTCGACTATGAGGAGCGTCAGGTGGAGACACCGCTTGGTGTGGCTAAGGTGAACGTGCCCACCGACAAACTTGTGCTCGGCACCATCTTCCGTGCTGGTCTGCCTTTCCATCAGGGATTCCTCAACATTTTCGACCATGCGGGCAATGCCTTTGTGTCGGCTTTCCGCGAATATGAGGACGAGGCTCACACCAAGGTGGGCATACATGTGGAGTATCTTGCCACTCCCGATCTTAACGATGCCACTCTGCTCATCGTCGACCCGATGCTCGCCACAGGCGGTTCGATGGAGATGGGCTACAAGGCATTGCTGTCGAAGGGCCACCCCAAGAAGGTGCACGTGGTGTGTGTGATTGCTTCGCCCGAGGGCATAGAGCATGTGCGCAAGACATTCCCCGAGGACACCACTATATGGTGTGCAGCTGTAGACCCGGGACTCAACGAGCATAAGTATATTGTGCCGGGATTTGGCGACGCGGGCGACCTGTGTTATGGCGATAAGGTGTAGTTTTGAGAGCGTTAGAGCCCTAAGCCTGTAAAAAATCGTAAAAAACTGTCGGAAAAGAGCGGCAACTTTTTGTGGTTTCAAAAATAATGAGTAATTTTGCAACCCAAAAGCGTGAATAATAACAAATAAACAATAAAACAAGATGAAAAGAACATTTCAGCCGCACAACCGTCGTCGCGTGAACAAGCATGGTTTCCGTGAGCGTATGGCTACAAAGAATGGTCGCCGCGTGTTGGCTTCTCGCCGCGCTCATGGCCGCAAGAAGTTGACAGTATCTGACGAGCACCACGGAAAATAATCGACATCCTCGCAACGAGGTGCGATTTTCCGCTGACTGCCAGACAACTGGCGACGACAAAAAGCAGCAACAATCCTATTATATGGACTGTTGCTGCTTTTTTTGGTTTTCGGATGGCAGATTTGCCTGTTTTTTTAGCAAAAGTGACATAAAGTGACATGCGTTAAACGCTTGACACATAGTCGGTTGTAACGATTATGGCAGATATGTCACTTTTTTTCAGCAAAACTTTTTTTCAAGTTATCTTATTTTACTGTTCGCGATGGTCGGCTATAGCCTGCTTTATGAGACCTTCGAGCTCGTCCATCAGTTCGGGGTTGTCTTTGATTAGCGACTTTGTGGCGTCGCGTCCTTGCGCAAGTTTCGAGCCATTGTATGAATACCATGATCCCGACTTCTGTATGATGCCATACTCCACGCCGAGGTCTACGATTTCGCCCACTTTAGAGATGCCCTCGCCGAATGTGATTTCGAACTCAGCCTTGCGGAAGGGTGGAGCCACCTTGTTCTTGATGACCTTAACGCGCACCTGGTTGCCGATGATTTGGTCGCCATCCTTGATGCCCGTCACCTTGCGTATGTCGAGTCGCACCGAAGAGTAGAACTTCAGGGCGTTGCCACCGGTGGTAGTCTCGGGATTGCCGAACATCACGCCGATTTTCTCGCGCAACTGGTTGATGAAGATACATGTGGTGTTGGTTTTGGATATGGTGGACGTGAGTTTGCGCAGAGCCTGCGACATGAGTCGCGCCTGTAGTCCCACCTTGTTGTCGCCCATGTCGCCCTCGATTTCCGCCTTTGGAGTGAGCGCTGCCACAGAGTCGATGACGATGATGTCGATGGCAGACGAGCGTATGAGCTGGTCGGCTATTTCGAGAGCCTGCTCACCGTTGTCGGGTTGCGAAATCCACAGGTTGTCGACGTCGACACCGAGCTTGGCTGCATAGAAGCGGTCGAAGGCGTGCTCAGCGTCGATGAACGCTGCTATGCCTCCGTTCTTTTGTGCCTCGGCTATGGCGTGGATGGCGAGAGTGGTCTTGCCCGACGACTCCGGACCGTAGATTTCGATGATGCGTCCCTTTGGGTAGCCGCCCACACCGAGAGCTGCGTCAAGACCAATGCTACCGGTGGGGATGACCTCGACGTTCTCCACCTGCTCGTCGCCGAGCTTCATGATGGAGCCTTTGCCAAAGTCCTTCTCTATCTTAGACATGGCTGCCTGGAGAGCCTTGAGTTTGCCCTCCTGAGCCAGATTCATTTCTTCTTTAGACATATTTGAATGTTGAGTGTTGAATGTTGAGTGTTGAATGGTTGCGGCTGGGCCGCAATGTTGAATGTTGAATGTTGAGTGTTGAGTGTTGAATGGTGAGTGGTGAATGTTGAATGGTTTACTTTTGGTGGGCGATATTTTGTCTGGTTGTTTTGGTTATCGATACAAGGATGCGTTTCAATTCTTCGCAATCATTATATATAGAGTCGAATTGGCGTTGGCTTATATAGTGGGTCTTATGTAGAAGACGCAACCAATACAAAGTTTCGTTACACTCTTTAAGTGAAATATACGTCTTTGCAACAAAGTCGTTCTTTGTGATGGCACATTGAGCTTCGGCAATGTTTGCACCTATACTTGTGCCACTTCTGAACATCTGGTCAGCAATACGATATTCGTGCTTCTCCTCATTAAGGAAACGGCAAAGACCGACAATCCGTATAGAGAAGTTCATGCACTTTTCTTCTATTAGATTACTGAAGTCGCTCATATTCGTATCTTGTTGTTTTATTTTTATGCCACACCATTGAGTGGAAAGCTTCGCCAATACTGATTTTCTATGTCAAATTGTCTAATTCTTCATTAACTAATTCTTCATTAATCAATTCTTCATCGGCGCAGCCGACCATTCAACATTCAACCCTCCACATTCCTCATTTACAACTCAATGTCTACATTGAACAGTTCGTGCCAAGGCAGGCCCTGTTTGTTGAGCTGCTCCATGAAAGGATCTGGGTCGAACTCCTCAACGTTCCACACGCCCGGCTTGCGCCAGAGTCCCTTGAAGAACATCATGGCTCCGATCATAGCAGGAACACCAGTGGTGTAGCTTACGCCCTGCATGCCAGTCTCCTTGTAGGCAGCCTCGTGTGAGCAGTTGTTGTAGATATAGTAGGTGAGTTCCTTGCCGTCCTTGATGCCACGGATGCGGCAGCCGATAGAAGTCTGTCCGTCGTAGTTCTCGCCGAGGTCCTGCGGGTTGGGCAGCACAGCCTTGAGGAACTGCAGAGGTACGATTTTCACCTTCACCTTCTCGCTTGGGTTGTCGGCGAGCGGAGCCTCGTAGGTGATTTCGTCGATGCGCGACATGCCGAGGTTCTGTATGCAGTCGAGATAAGTGAGATACTGCTGTCCGAATGTCATCCAGAAGCGTGCTCGCTTGATGGTGGGATAGTTCTTCACCAGCGACTCAATCTCCTCGTGGTGGAGCAGATAGCTTTCCTTCGGTCCGATTTCGGGATAGTTGAGCGGTTTGTGTATTTCGAGCGGAGCAGTCTCCACCCACTTGCCGTCTTCCCAGTAGAGACCCTTCTGAGTGATTTCGCGGATATTGATTTCGGGGTTGAAGTTGGTGGCGAAAGCCTTGTGGTGGTTGCCAGCGTTGCAGTCGACGATGTCGAGATACTGAATTTCGTCGAAGTGGTGCTTTGCGGCATAAGCAGTGAAGATGCTTGTCACACCCGGGTCGAATCCACATCCAAGGATAGCTGTGAGTCCAGCCTCCTCGAAGCGTTTCTTATAAGCCCACTGCCAAGAGTACTCGAAGTGAGCCTCATCCTTAGGCTCGTAGTTGGCGGTGTCGAGATAAGAGCAACCGCAGGCGAGACATGCCTCCATGATGGTGAGGTCCTGGTAGGGCAGGGCAAGGTTGATGACAAGCTCCGGCTTGTAGTCGTTGAAGAGAGCCTTCAGCTGCTCCACATCGTCGGCATCCACCTGAGCCGTCTTGATATTAGGATTGCCGATAGCTTCGACAATACGGTCACACTTCGACTTCGTGCGGCTTGCGATCATGAAGTCGGTGAAAACGTCAGCGTTCTGTGCAATCTTGAACGCTGCTACGGTAGCGACGCCACCGGCGCCAATCATTAATACTTTTCCCATTTCTTTGTTGTTTATTTGATTTAATAATTTGTTCTTTCTACTTAGTCTAAGTATGTGTTCATATTTATCTTTATATATAAGCGGCAATCTGTAGGAGGATATAGCAAGAGTCAAACAAAAAGCGGGCTGCGCTCGGCTTTGCCGCTTGCCTAAGCAAGAACGCCCTGTGTATAATGTATTTAGGATAATGCGCCCTGTAAGGGCAGCTTTAATATTCCTTTGTTTTTATAGTTGCCCTTACAGGGCGCGTTGTTCGGTTTTGTATCCGTTTACCCAGGGCGGTGCCCTGGGCTATGGAGGTAATTGGGCTTTCAGCCCGCATTGTATGAGTTTTGATACCCCCTCCTCTTATATATAAAGATAATTCTGAACTGTTACTTATATAAAGATTTAAAGATTGAATAACCCAAGATTGAGAATTGAATAGTTGTGAATCGAATAGTTGTGAATCGAATAGTTGTGAATCGAATAATTCCAAATTCATCATTGAATAATTCCTAATGCGCATAGCGCACAATTCAAAATTCAACATTCAAAACTCAAAATTCAACATTGCGGTGCAACCGCAACAATTCAACATTCAAAATTCAAAACTCAACATTCTAAATCTCGTTTCCCTTTATTCCCAATGCGTTCATCAGCGAGTAGCCGAGGATTTCCTGTTTGAAGTTTCCCCCTTCGAGTGGTTGCATTGCAAACATCGTCACTCGTTTCTCCTCGTCGTCGATGTCGCGCAGTGCGTGTCGCAGTGCGTCCCAGAGAGGTGCGTGTTCGGCGTTGGGCACTGCCATGACCCTGTGTACATCCTTATGGTTGACCACCGTCTTGAGAACGTCGAGGAAGAAGTCGTCGTGTTTCACCACCTCCTCCACGGGATAAGAGCTGATGATGAACTCGCCGAGATGGTCCTTGAATGCTTGCGCATTGAGGTCGGTGGCATAGCATCCCGGGTTGAAGTTGTCGAGTTGTTTTTTATCCTTCGAGTGAATGAATATCACCTGCGTCTCGCCCTCGCTGTCGCGGCTCTCGCGCATACCCCCGTCGAGGGCTATGCAGTCGATCCATCGTGCGGTGTCGGCCTTCTGTATGCGTCGTCCGAGCATGCGTTCGAAGTTGACGATGAGGTTGAAAGCCACAGAGTCGACATAGTCGCCGTCGACGAGAATCACGTTGCGGCTCCATTTAGAGTTGTTGAATTCCTGTATGTCCATTACTTATTGTTCTGTGAGAGTATGGTTTGAGTGTTAGTTTATGGGTGCATGGCGAGAGCCTTATTCTCGGCAGCCTCCATTATCTCGCGTTCGCCTGGTCCCTTGTCGTTGATGCCGCAAAGGTGTAGAATGCCGTGTATGATGACCCGTCGCAGTTCGTCGTCGTATTCCTTGCCGAATAGTTCGGCGTTGGAACGCACGGTGTCGAGCGATATTACAATGTCGCCGCTCACGATTCCCGGTTCGTCGTAGTCGAACGTTATGACATCGGTGTAGTAGTCGTGGCCCAGATACTCGTTGTTGACTTCAAGAATCTTCTCGTCGTCGACAAACATATAGCCAATCTCTCCCACCTTCAGTCCGTAGGAGGCAGCAACGGCGCGTATCCATGCAGATGTTTCGCGCTTCTTTATCTTCGGCATTTTCACGCCGTCAACGTTGTATGTAATCATTGTCTGAGAGTTTTATGTATTAAAGTTGAGTGTTGTCCGTTTGGGGCATGAATTCGGAGCAGTCGCGTCCGAAATGCGTCAGTTCGCGCACCACTGTCGACGATATGCTGTCCATGCCCGGCTCGGCATACAGAAGCACAGTCTCGACACCGGTGAGCCGTCGGTTGATGTCGGCTTGCTCGCGTTCGAACTCGAAGTCCTTGACCGAGCGCACTCCCTTCACAATGAATCTTGCTCCGCATCGTTGTGCAAAGTCGACAGTGAGGTCGGAGTATTGCTCCACGCTGATGCGCTCGTCGCCGTAGTAGAGTTGCCTAATAGCCTCGACGCGTTGCTCGGCTGTGAGCATATAGCGTTTGTGCTCGTTGACCCCCACCCCGATGACAAGACGGTCGAAGAGTTGTACGGCTCGCCTTACCACAGAGTCGTGCCCAATGGTGAAGGGGTCGAATGATCCTACGAAAATACCTGTTTTCTGCATCGTGTTGTAAGTTGTTACTTTATATATATATGCAAAAGTAACATTTTTATTTTAAATAGTCCCACACATTATTTAAATAAAACACAACATGATTTAAATAACTTTTGTTTCGCATGTCTTTGACATGCCATCCTCCTCGTCAACTAGTATCTCGTCAACTCGTCAACTTGTCCATTGTCAACTCATCAACAGTTTCATTCTCCTTCGAGCAGGCTGATGACCTGGTCGTTGGCATCGTGCAAGGTGTCGGTGTCAAACTCCTTCAGATATATTTGTGTTGTGCGTTCGGAGTGGTGTCCCATGCACTTGCAGATAGTCTCCATAGGCACGCCCGCCAGTCGGGCCATGCTTGCCCACGAGTGGCGTGCCATATACATTGTGAGGTTGTCGATATTGGTTTTGCGTGCTATCTTTTTCAGTGTGCGGTTGATGCGGTATTGTTGTGTTCGGAACTGTGCTCGTTCAGTGCCGTCGTTGTGGCTGATTATGGGCAGAGCATAGTGAGGGTTGTGAGGTGTGTTGCGTCTGAAAATAGAGTCGGTTTGCGGTGTGCGTCTTATTGTGAGTTGTTGTCCAGTCTTGCGTCGTGTGTAAACAATATACTTTTCGCCGATAGAGCCGCTTGGCAAGAAGGCGAGGTCGACGAGAGCCATGCCCCTGGTGTAGAGACTCAGGAAGAAGAGGTCGAGTGCGAACCGCTCCGCTTCGTTCTCGGCGGCGTATGCCTTTAGTCGTCTTAGCAGTTCGGGCGGCAATGCCCGTTTGCGTGTCTTGGCATGTCCGGTGTAGACATTGGCAAAGGGTTGGCGGTCGATGGCGAGGTGTTGGTTGACAGCTCGGTGATAGGTGGCGCGCAGTATGCGCATATAGAACGACGAGGTGTTTGGCGCCACGTTGTTGGCGAGCAACCAGTCCTCGTATGCCTCCATCAGTGGGGCGTCGATGTTGTTGATGCAGATGTCTTCTTGATTACGGAAGCGTTGGAAAGAGTTGAGAGCACTGCGATAGGTCTCCGATGTGCGTAGTTTGCCGTTGTTGTGGAGTTTGGTGATGATTTTCTTCATGAAGTTGAAGAACGACGTGGCAGGCGGTTGTCCCATAGAAGTCAGTAAGTCCTTGTCGCTGATGTTTATCACAATATTGTCGCCATTGACAATGGCGCGGTCCAAGGAAATCCTGAAAATAAAGTTTGTCATAAAATTTAGCATTAACTGATGTTTTGTGTATATAAATAATTAGATTTCAAACATCTGCTAAATTAAGAACAAATAATCTTATGGGAGAATATTTGTGAGGGAAAAGTTGATTTATAAGTTGACAAGTAGACGAGTTGACAAGCTGATAGACAAGCTGATTTATAAGTTGACGAGTTGACAAGTAGACGAGTTGACAAGCTGATAGACAAGCTGATTTATAAGTTGACGAGTAGACAAGTAGACGAGTTGACAAGCTGATAGACAAGCTGATTGATAAGTTGACAAGGTGCAAGTCGACAGGATATAGCTCGTCTACTTGTCTACTCTACAACTTATAAATCAACTCTTCAACTTATAAATCAACTCTTCAACTTATAAATCAATCAGCTCGTCAACTTGTCAACTCGTCAACTCGTCAACTTATAAATCAATCAGCTTGTCAACTCGTCAACTTAAAAAAATTACTTCACTCCCAGCTCCTTGAGCAGTCGGTCGGCATGTCCCCACTTGTCCATAAGGAAGAGCACGTAGCGGATGTCCACGCCGATGCAGCGAGCCAGACGCTTGTCGAACCAGATGTCGCTTGAGAGAGAGTCCCAGTTACCGTCGAAGGCAAGACCGATGAGGTTGCCCTTGCCGTCGAACATCGGTGAGCCAGAGTTGCCGCCAGTGATGTCGTTGTTGGTGAGGAAGCAGAGCTGCATCTTACCGGTTGTCTTGTCGGTGTACTTGCCGAAGTCGTTGGAAGAGAGGAGTTGCTTCATGATAGGCTCTGCCTGGTAGTCGATGGTGCCCTTCTCGCCCGACTCCATCTTGCGCACGATAGAAGAGGCATCGGTGTAGTAGCCCGAAGGATTGCCAGCGAGCAGATAGCCGCCCACCTGTCCGTAGGAGAGACGCATAGTGAAGTTGGCGTCAGAGTAGTGGGGCAATTCCTGCTCCATGCGCACCTTGGCGTCGCAGAGATAACGCTCCTGAGCCTCGATGTCCTCGCGGAGCTCTGCCAGCTGGTGTCCACACTTGTTCATAAGTTCACTAATCTGCTTGCCATACTGATAGCCAGGGTCCTTGGCGAGAGCCTTCTCGTTGAGAGAGATTTTCTTGCCCGACTTCATCACAATCGAAGTGGCATAGAGCCAGTCGACATACTTATGAGAGTCGCCGCCAAACTTCTCCTCGATGGTCTTGTAGAAAGCGGGGAGCTGGTCGGCAGGCACATACTTGCGGAAGTTGTCGATGAGCACAGCCTGCACGTCCT
>CAKPZC010000076.1 GCA_934203355.1 uncultured Prevotella sp.
TGAGTTCACCAGCCACAAAACCGTTTTCTACCAGTTGCTGGATGATAGAGGCATCGTGGGCAAACTCCTTGTCCTTGCGGATAAGCATGCGGAGCTTGTTGTAATCCAGTCGGATATTTTCCTCTATCATATTCCTTGGCAGTCTTCCTCGATTTCTGATATAATTATCAATGAAATAGAGCACCATGTTTGAGTTATACATGGTGGTTTCTCCGTAAGAAGCCTCTGCAAAGCAATAGTTATCATACCATGGTTTCATCAGTTCTATCAATTCATCCACGGTGTAGTTGTGGAGATTGAGGGTATCGGTATAGTAAGTGAGCATTTCGCGCACTTCTTCTTCCGTGAAGCCCGTCATCTCGTTAAACTCGTATGATAGGGAGTAGTTGGTACCGATGTTGAAACCGCTGGTCAAATCATCCATGGTAACAGGACTAACGCCGGTTACGAAGACTCGCTCCAGGGTGGAATCGGTTGCTGACTTGATGGTATCGAAGAACTTGCGGAGATATCCCGTTCCATGGGTTTCTGCCTGATAGCTGTTGAGGCAATCCGGCTCAGCCAGGATGGTATTGGTGAAATGGTCGTACTCATCAATGAAGAGATACACCTTCTGTCCGGTCTTCTTGCATTCCTTGCAGAGATAGTCCAACTGCTCTGCTGCACCATCCTTTTTGTTCATCTCTTCTTTCAAATTGGCAGGCAGATATTGTGCATACACATCGCAGAAGTAGTTAAACTCTGTGTTGCAATGCGCATCAAGTCCCTTTTTGTAATTCTCAAGATTGGCATCTACCACGGCAAAGTTGAGCGAGATAATCAGATAGGTATTATGCTCCGGTGTCGGATTTTCACCGATATACAGTCCTCCAAACAGTTCCTCAAACCTGTCAGCCATGTTTATGTCGTAATACTGCTTAAGCATGGAGAGGGTAAGGCTCTTGCCGAAACGGCGAGGGCGGATATAGAAGAAATACATGTTTGAATTTTCAATTTCTTCTATAAATAGGGTCTTGTCAACGTAATAACAATCTCTTTCCCTTACAGAAACGAAGTTCATCATTCCGTAAGGGATGCGCTTGCGATAAATGTGTTGACGTCTGGCCATTCTTTTCTTTATAGGGTTATTATCCATGAGCGATTCTCCTTATGATTTATATTCTATGGCAAAGTTAGCATAAATATATGGAATAATCAAATACATATTACTTGCCAAAGTAATATATAATACTTGGGCAAGTATAATGTATTACTTTGGCTTTTATATTGTATTACTTTTTTTTTACCGGTTCTATTTGTTTCTTTTTTTATTTCACATTCATTTCCTTCAGCACTTCCACCGCATCCTCCACAGTAGGAATACCACTTATCACCATCGACCGTTTGCCTTTCACTTCCTTCAGCGTGCATCGTCGTGTATGTGTGGCAATATAGTTGAGTGCTCGTCCGAATGCCTGGCTCTTGTAGTAGGCAGAGTCGGGGTTCGTCACAAACTGCATTTGCATTCTGCCTTGCTTCAGTATAATCTTCTCGCATCCCATCTGTTTTCCGAGTCGTCTGAGTGGCACTACTTGCAGCAGTTCCTCACCTTCGTGTGGCATTTTGCCGAATCGGTCGATGAGTCGTTGTCGGTAGGCGTCGAGCTGTTTGTCGTCCTCGATATTGTCGAGTTCGCGGTATAGCAGCATTCGTTCTGATGATCCCGGCACGTAGGTTTCGGGGAAATACATCTCAAGGTCGCTCTCCACAGCGCAGTCTTCCACAAATTCGCTGCCCTCTATTTCCTTGCCTTGAGCTATATCCTCGGCATATATGTCTTGAAACTCTTCGTTTTTCAGTTCTGTTACGGCTTGGTTCAGAATCTTTTGGTAGGTTTCATATCCCAGGTCCTCCATAAATCCGCTTTGTTCTGCTCCCAAAAGATTGCCTGCTCCTCGAATGTCGAGGTCTTGCATGGCGAGATTGAATCCGCTGCCAAGTTCCGAGAAATTCTCCAGAGCCTCAAGTCGTCGTCGTGCCTCGGGTGTCAATGCCGCCTTTGGTGGAGCCAGTAGGTAGCAGAATGCCTTTCGGTTTGAGCGTCCCACACGTCCACGCATTTGGTGCAGGTCGGATAGTCCGAAGCGGTGGGCGTCGTTAATAATTATGGTGTTGGCGTTGGAAATGTCGATGCCATTCTCGACGATTGATGTTGATAGCAGCACGTCGTAGTCGTAGTTCATAAATCCGAGTAGAATCTTCTCAAGCTCTTCGGGATTCATTTGTCCATGACCGATAGCCACACGTGCGTCGGGCACATACTTATGTATCATCGATGCAATCTCGGGCAGGTTCGATATGCGGTCGTTTACGAAATACACCTGTCCGTTGCGCGACATCTCGAAGTTTATGGCATCGGCGATAATTTCGTGTCCAAATACTCCAAGTTCTGTCTGCACTGGATAGCGGTTGGGTGGGGGAGTGCGTATGATGCTCATATCGCGTGCCCCCATCAGCGAGAACTGTAGGGTTCGCGGTATAGGTGTTGCCGACATGGTGAGTGTGTCGACATTGGTCTTCAGTTTGCGCAGTTTCTCTTTTGTGGCAACACCAAACTTCTGTTCCTCGTCGATAATCAGTAGTCCCAGGTCGTGCCATTCCACCGACTTGCCAATAAGTTTGTGCGTACCTATTATAATGTCGATTTTTCCATCCTTTAGGTCGTTTAGCACTTCGCGTGTCTGCTTCGTTGAGCGTGCTCGCGACAGATAGTCCACTCTTACCGGCATGTCCTTCAGTCGGTCGCGGAATGTCTTGTAGTGTTGGAAAGCCAGCACCGTTGTTGGCACAAGCACAGCCGCCTGTTTACCGTCTGTAGCCGCCTTGAATGCAGCTCTTATAGCCACCTCGGTCTTGCCGAATCCCACGTCGCCGCATACAAGTCGGTCCATGGGTCGTGCCTTCTCCATATCCGCCTTTACGTCCTGCGTGGCTTTCGATTGGTCGGGCGTGTCCTCGTATAGGAACGATGCTTCCAGTTCGTGTTGCAGATAAGAGTCTGCCGAGAAAGCGAATCCTTTCTCGTAGCGTCGCTTCGAGTATAGTTTTATGAGGTCGCGCGCTATGTCCTTGATGCGTTTCTTAGTGCGTTCCTTCAGTCGGTCCCAAGCTCCAGTGCCGAGAGTGCTCAGCCGTGGCGGTTCGCCAGTGTCCGAGCGTCGATATTTCGAAATCTTGTAAAGTGAATGTATCGACACGTCGACGATGTCGCCGCGCTGATAGTATATTCTTATTGCTTCCTGATAGCTGTCGCCTACGGGCACACGCACCAGACCTCCGAATTTGCCTATGCCGAAGTCGATGTGCACTATGAAGTCGCCTGGTTCCATTTCCTGCAACTCTTTCATTGTCAGTGCCATTTTGCCAGTGCGTGCTGCGTCCGACTTTAGGTTGTATTTATGGAATCGGTCGAATATCTGGTGGTCGGTGAAGAAGCACATGCGCAGGTTGTTGTCTGCAAATCCCTCGTGCAACGTATGGTCTACAGGAGTGAACTCCAGTGCGTCGGCCACCGACAGAGCCTCTGAGTTTTTTGATTTTCCATGGTGTATGTTGCGCATTGCCTTCAGTTCGTCGCTCTCGAAAATCTCCTTCAGTCGTCGTGTTTGTTTTTCCGAGTCGGCGAGAATAAACAGTTTATAGCCTTTCAGCAGATAATCTTCGAGTGTTTGTGCGAGCAGTTCAAAGTTTTTGTGGAATAGAGGCTGTGGCGACACGTCTAACTCGATGGTTGTCTGTGGTGTTCCTGTGGGTTGTGTCCCGAACTCCACGAGTCGGAAACGGCATATCTCCTCGCGGAATTTTGTTGGTGCTACGAGGTTGTTGTCCTTGTGCATGTCGCGCATTATCTGCTGTTGTTCCACCTCTGTTGCGCCCTCCATTCGTTCGGCGAGTGCCTGGTGTGAGAATCCGTCGTTGTATATCTGCTCTATGGTTGAGCACATAAACAGTCGGTCTTTTACAATGAGCAGTGCGTCTTCGGGCAGAATCGACGTGAAGGGGTGTTTCTCTTCAGCGAGTTGTGCCAGTTCTGGCACAATCTGCACACTCTGTTTGTTGTCTTTCGACAGCTGGTCGGCCACCTGGAATGTGCGCACGGTGTCCACTTCGTCGCCGAAGAAGTCGATGCGGAATGGCAGTTCCGACGCATAGGAGTAGACGTCGACAATGCTGCCTCGCATGGCAAACTGTCCCGGTTCGTAGACATAGTCCTCCTCCTTGAAGCCCAACTCGCGCAGTTTGCGTCCGAAGTCGGCAAGATTGATGATGTCGCCCACGGCAACATTTATGGTTCGCTCGTCCAGTCGGCGTTTCGACACCACAAGTTCGCTCAA
This sequence comes from uncultured Prevotella sp., assembly GCA_934203355.1. Taxonomy (GTDB): domain Bacteria; phylum Bacteroidota; class Bacteroidia; order Bacteroidales; family Bacteroidaceae; genus Prevotella. The sequence continues at coordinate 4,374 of CAKPZC010000076.1, forward strand.
CGCCTCGGGGCATGTCACGACGAATAGATATGATTTGTTGCCGCTGTTGTTGTTGTCGCCAATAGCCGACAGTCGGCTCAGTGCCTCAGTGCGCAGAATCTCGTTGGCGGCATCGCGCTGTCCGTATTTCACCGCGCGTCGATAAGACGAAGGATAGAACAGCACGTTGTCGGTGCCGAGAATCTGCGTCAGGTCGTGATAGAAATATCCAGCCTCGTCGTTGTCCTGAAGCACAAAAACGGCAGTGAGCGGCTTCTGTTCTTCCTTCTTGCCTTTTCGCTCTTCCTTGCGTTTGGCAATAGCTGCGAAAAACACAGAAGCCGATGAGGCAAGCATTCCTTTCAGGAATACATGCCCCACCGACTTGTCGCTGATAGTATTCAAAAAAGCCCCGCATTGCGGCAGGGCTGTGTATAGTTTGCTAATTTCTTGGATTTCCATATATTTTTAGTGCTTTGCCACTGGATATTTTCTGAACCATCCGTCCCAGCGCAGTCGCATCACTCCGAAGAAAGCCTCGCCGAATATGCCTCCGCTCATCTTGCTCACGCCCTCGCGTCGGTTGACGAATATCACTGGCACTTCCTTGATTTTATACCCCATCTTGTAGGCGGTGAACTTCATTTCGATTTGGAATCCATAGCCCTTGAATCTCACCTGATCCAATGCCATCGATTCGAGCACGCATCGGCGGTAGCACTTGAATCCTGCTGTGGTGTCGTGCACCTTAAATCCAGTTACGAAGCGCACGTATTTTGATGCGAAATAACTCATCAACACACGTCCTATGGGCCAGTTCACCACGTTCACTCCACTCACATAGCGCGAGCCAATCGCCACGTCGTAGCCTTCATCATGGCAGGCAGCGTAGAGTCGTGGCAGGTCGTTGGGGTCGTGCGAGAAGTCGGCGTCCATCTCGAAGATGTAGTCATAGCCGTGTTCCAAAGCCCACTTAAAGCCGGTGATGTAGGCTGTGCCGAGTCCCAGCTTGCCCGAACGCTCGATGATGAAGAGGCGGTCGGCAAACTCAGTGTCGATGAGTCGGTGCACAATCTTGGCTGTTCCGTCGGGGCTTCCGTCGTCGATAACGAGAATGTTGAAACTCTTCTCAAGGCCGAACACGGCACGTATTATTTTCTCGATGTTCTCCTTCTCGTTGTATGTAGGAATTATTACAATGCTGTCGCTGTTGTTCATATTCGTAGTTTATTAAGTTCTTGATTTGCAAAAATACAAAGATTTGTTTGAAAGCAAAAGCGATAATGAATAAAAAAACAAAATAGGTTGAATAATGACTGTGAAATTATGTGATAATACTGGCATTAACGCAAGTTAATATATAAATGTGGCAGCAATTGAAAAAAAATGAGTAAGTTTGCAATATAATTCTATTGCATCTACAACGTAAATAATAAGTCACACAACAATAAAAAATAATAATCATAAGAAAAATGGATATTACCGAAAGATTCTTGAACTACACCCAGTTCGACACACAGTCGAGCGAAGAGTCAGAAACCGTTCCGAGCACCTCGAAACAGCTCGTTTTTGCCAAGTACCTCAAGGAGGAGCTTGAGCGTGAAGGATTGAGCGATGTGGAGATGGACGAGCAGGGCTACATCTACGCCACTCTGAAGGCCAACACCAAGAAGGATATTCCTACCATCGGATTCATCTCTCACTATGATACGTCTCCCGATTGCAGCGGTGCCAACATCAAGCCGCGCATCGTGAAGAACTATGATGGTGGCGACATCGTCCTTTCTGAGGGTGTAGTGTCGAGCCCGTCGAAATTCCCTGAGTTGAAGGCACATGTGGGCGAGGACATCATCGTCACCGACGGAACTACTCTTCTGGGTGCCGACGACAAGGCTGGCATTGCCGAGATAATGCAGGCTATGTGCTGGTTGCGCGACCACGACGAGATTGAGCATGGCGACATCCGCGTGGGATTCAACCCCGACGAGGAGATTGGTATGGGTGCCCACCACTTCAATGTGGAGAAGTTCGGTTGCCAGTGGGCTTATACCATTGATGGTGGCGACCTCGGCGAAATGGAGTATGAAAACTTCAACGCTGCTGGTGCCAAGGTTCACATCAAGGGTGTGAGCGTGCACACAGGTTATGCCAAGGGCAAGATGGTCAACGCTTCGCGCCTTGCTGTGGAGTTTGCCGACATGATTCCTGCTGCCGAGACTCCCGAGGCTACCGAGGGCTACCAGGGATTCTACCACCTTCTTGGCATTAATTCGTGCTGCGAGAAGGCCACTCTGTCGTATATCATCCGCGACCACGACCGCGAGCGTTTCGAGAATCGCAAGGACTTCATTGAGGACTGCGTGCGCAAGATGAACGAGAAGTGGGGTGAGGGTACTGTCACTGTCGACCTCAAGGACCAGTATTATAACATGAAGGAGAAGATCGACCCCAACATGCACGTCATCGACATCGTGCTCAAGGCAATGCAGGAGAGTGGTGTAGCTCCCAAGGTGCAGCCCATCCGCGGCGGTACTGATGGCGCACAGCTTTCGTTCAAGGGTCTGCCTTGTCCCAACATCTTTGCTGGTGGCTGCAACTTCCATGGTCCTCACGAGTTTGTGAGCGTTCAGGTGATGGAGAAGGCCATGCAGGTGATTATCAAGATTTGTGAACTGACAGCACAGTTCAACGACTAATCAAGCACCGTTCACACTCCTATTCTAATACAGGCTACATGCACCAATAGGCATATCCTATTGCATGTAGCCTGTATTGGTTTATTTTTACAAATATTAAAACGTTGGAAATATATTGTTAATATGCAATCATTTCGTTATTTTTGCATATTATTGATTTAATAGGAGGAATAATATATGAGTACAATTACTATTAACAGCGATATCTATCAACAAGCTGAGAGATATGCCAAGTTGAATAATATCAATTTGTCGCACCTCATAGAGAGTTTTCTCATGAAACTTCAAACACCAAGTGCCAAAGATAATGCAGCATTGACCCTTCCTGATCATTTGGAGAAATTGGCAGGATGCCTTTCTGATGTTTCTGACGATAATGAAGAAAAGTTGAACTATCTACTTGAAACATACAATAATCGGAAATAAAAGGTAAACGAATAGTTTTATGGCAAAGAAATTTGAAATACGAAACAGTACGGCAGAGTTCCTGACTTTCGTTGCAGAAGGTAAGGAACAAGGCATACATGTGTTGTATAAAGACGAAACGGTATGGGCTACACAAAAGGCTATGGCACAGCTTTTTGACTGCTCCGCAGATAACATCGGTTTGCATCTGAAGAACATATATGACACAAATGAATTGAACAAGGAGGCAACTACCGAGAAAATCTCGGTAGTTCAACAGGAAGGTGCGAGAGAGGTGCGACGCAACACGCTGTTCTACAACCTCGATGCAATCATCTCCGTGGGCTATCGAGTTAACTCTATCCGTGCCACACAGTTCCGCCAATGGTGTACCTATGTCATCCGGCAGTTCTCGCTCCGGGGCTATATCATAGACAAGAAGCGCATGGAGAACGGCTCATTTATCGGTGAGGACTATTTTGAGCATTTGCTGGCGGAGATACGTGAGATTAGGTTGAGTGAACGAAGATTTTACCAAAAGCTCACGGATATATATGCTACGGCTGTTGACTACAATAAGGATGCACCTACCACACGTCTGTTTTATAAAAAAGTTCAGAATAAGATGCATTATGCTGTGCATGGACATACCGCAGCAGAACTTATTGTTGAAAGAGCCAATGCAGAGAAAGAACACATGGGACTGACTACTTGGGAAAATGCACCTGATGGTAAAATCGTCAAGCCAGATGTAAGTATCGCCAAAAACTATCTAAAACAATTGGAACTTGAAGATATGGGAAAACTTGTCAACTCTGTACTTGATTTAGCTGAACGCATGGCAAATCGACATATACCAATGACAATGGAAGATTGGGCAAAGCGTATTGATATTATTCTTGAAGCTGGGGGTGATGCCGTATTACATGATGCAGGAAAGGTTTCAGCAGAATTTGCCAAGAGCTTTGCAGAGTCAGAGTTTGAGAAGTACCGTGTGATACAAGACAAATTATTCAGCTCTGATTTTGATAAATTCAATTCTTCTTTACCGTTTGACGATGATA
>CAKPZC010000077.1 GCA_934203355.1 uncultured Prevotella sp.
TATCACCATATAAAGCTATCCGTGCCCTTTGGGGGAGCACGGACAGCTATGCTATGGCATTCGCTGAATAGTTACGTGTTTCAGCTTTCCTACTTCACCTCTATGGTCATACCTTCGTCTGAAAGCTTTGAATTGGCAAACACTTTCTGCGCCTCGTCAAGAATTAGTTGCTCATTGTCGTATTTTGAGCTATAATGTCCGAGCAGTAGCATTCCGGCATGTGCGTCGCGCGCAACCTGTGCTGCCTGTGCCGCTGTGCTATGAAAATACATCCTAGCACGTTCGGCATCGGCTGTTGTATAGGTTGACTCATGATATATACACGTGGCTCCCTCCACCATCTTATGCAGTTCGGGCAGATAACAAGTGTCGCTCAGATAGGCATAGCTGCGTGCCGGGTCGGCTGGCGTTGTGAGTCGGTTGTTTGGCACTTCACGTCCTTCCTCATCAACCCACGACGCTCCATTCTTGATATTATTTATCTGCGATATAGGTATGCGGTAGAAGTCAATCATGTCGCGGCGTATGTGTGGCAGCGTTGGCTTTTCGCGGAACATGAAGCCACAGCAGGGCAGACGATGCTTCAACGGAACAGTCTCTACCGTCAAGCTACGATCTTCGTAAACCACCTGTTGCTTGGTAGTATCGATTGGGTGAAACTGAATCTCATAGTCGAAGTCGGTACAGAAAGTATGTAGCATCATGTCGAGCACTGGCTTGAAATCCTTTGGAGCATAGATGGCAAGTGGCATGGTTCTGCCCAGCAGGCCGAACGACGACAACATGCCTATCAACCCAAAACAATGGTCGCCATGAATATGCGATATGAATATGGCTACAATCTTGTTGAAGCCAATGCGTGAGCGACGCATTTGGGTTTGCGTGCCCTCGCCACAGTCTATTATAAACTGCTTACCCCTAAGCTCCACCACCTGCGACGAAGGGTTGTGGCGCAATGTAGGCAAGGCTGAGCCACAGCCAAGTATGTGGACTTTAAATGGTTCCATATATGTTCTACTTCTGTCGTTATATTTGTTCTACTTCTGTCGTTTAAACGTGTAAATGCCTTTCGAGTTCTCTATATATAGCGAGTCGGCTCCAAGCGATGTGATGTCGAAAGTGTCGCGATTGAGCAACAGTTGCCCGTTAAGTATCTTCCATGAAGTCCATGGATTAGTTTCAGCCTTTACACTTGAGCGCACCGTACCGCCCTCCTCCAATTCGAAATTTTTGTCTATACTGGTCCAATGGCCGAGCAAAGAGGTTATATTTATCACACGGTCGGCAATGAGTTCACCATCCACCTTCTGACCAGTCACAGCCACCTTGTCGCCAACCATTAGTCCACCCTCGACATCCGACACAATGCCGCCTTCGGTGGTTTCTCCACCGTCGAAGTCGGCCTCAGCATCTAGAATGGTGTATGTGAGAGTATCGCCTCCGTCGGTAACAAGTTGCAGCGAGTGCATCGAAGTTCCGTCGCCACACACTCCATATATTGTAGAATCGGCTACCTCTTCCTGCACTTCAGCCTCAGCCTGTGGTTTTTCTTTCTTAGATGTGCATCCTGATAATGCCAACAGCAATACAGACGCAAAGAGTATCACATAGTTTTTCATAATGGTTCTGATTTTTCTTTTGTTTTTATTTTCTTTCCTGCGCTTTGGCCTCTTCCCATAGCGCGTCCATCTCTCCGAGTGTCATGTCTTTTAGGGGTTTACCAATGCGTATAGAATGCTCCTCGATATAGTTGAAGCGTCGAATAAACTTGGCATTGGTCTTTTCGAGTGCGGTATCTGGATTAATCTTGTATAGGCGTGCGGCATTGACGAGCGAGAATAGGAAGTCGCCAAACTCATCGGTAGAGTGTTCCTTATCTCCCTTGCGCAGCTCGGTCTCGAGTTCGCCAAGCTCTTCGCGCACTTTTCCCCACACGTCGCCCTTGTCTTCCCAGTCGAAACCCACGTTGCGTGCCTTGTCCTGTATGCGGTATGCCTTGATGAGAGCCGGCAGAGCGTCGGGCACTCCTGAGAGCACACGCTTGTTGCCGTCCTTCTCGCGCAGCTTTATCTGTTCCCAGTTTTCTATCACCTGCTGCGCTGTCTTCACATCCTCCGAATCGTCGCGTTCCGACGGGTCTTCGCCATAAGGCAAGGGCTTGGGGTCGGCCACACCCACCTGTGATGGATGATACACATGTGGATGGCGGAAGATGAGTTTGTCAACAAGTTTGTTGCAGACATCAGCTATATCGAATTGCTCCTTCTCCTGCCCAATCTTGGCATAGAAGCACACGTGCAACAGAACATCGCCAAGTTCCTTACAAATGTTGGGCTCGTCGTCCTTCATAAGCGCGTCACACAATTCATAGGTTTCCTCTATTGTATTTGGGCGCAGCGACTCGTTGGTCTGCTTACGATCCCATGGACATTTCTCGCGCAGCTCGTCGAGCACATCCAAAAGACGTCCAAAAGCCTTTATTTTTTCTTCTCTTGTATGCATAGTTATTTTTTTAACCGACACTATCGTGCCTAATGGGTAAATTACAACGCAAAGGTAAGAATAAAAATCGACACTTAGAACAAAAATTTGTTGTAATTTATCTACCTTTGCACTGCCAAAAGTCAATGATACTAAAAGATTAGAATAAAACAGACATGAGCAACTATATCATTCGCAGAGCTACCCCTTCAGATATTGATTCAATAATGCTGCTTGCCGCGGCTTCACGCCAGATAATGCGACAGAACGGCAACCCTACACAATGGACCGACAATCACCCCTCAATAGAGACTGTTGAAGACGACGTTCTACGTGGCGATTGCCACGCAATATGCTCTGTTGACAGCAACAGCATTGTCGCTTCGTTTGTGTTTCGCAAAGGCCCCGACCCTTCGTATGCCAAAATCTACAATGGAGCATGGATTGACGACACCCTCCCCTACCACGTGATACATCGTGTAATGAGCCTGCCATCTGCCCATGGGGTGTTTGAAGAGATTATGCACTTTTGCAACCTGCATTCCAACAACATACGCATCGACACCCACCGCAACAATAGCATAATGAGACATCTTATAGATAAATACGGGTTCAAATATTGCGGTATTGTGCATATCATAGACCTGGATTACGATTATGAACGACTGGCTTATCAAAAATATTAAGTTTAGTATACCTCTATAAGGAAGTGTGGAGTTTTTCCACACTCGTTCCACGTTTTTCCACACTTCCACACTTCTTCTTTTTATTGTATTTTTTCAAACCCTTCTGATTATCAATAACTTACATTTTTCATATTGTATTGGCACGCCCATTGCATTTTATTAGTCGAACGACGCAACGAACAAACAAGTTCAAGCAGAGTTCAACAAATAAAATCAATTAATAATCACAATTTAAAAATTCAACGCATATGAAGAAGTTATTTTTTGCAGCTATCGCAGCTATCGTAATGGTTTCAGTAAGCAACGTTTTTGCCAACAACTCAAAGGCAGACCTTGGTATAGCAATCCCTGAGGACACAACAACAGTCGACTCTGTTGCTCCGGTTGAGGAGCCAGTAGAAACACCTGTTGACACAACAATAGGCGACCATTCTGAATATAAAGAAACAGCCATGCTAATGTTCTCAGACACAACAAATGTGGACTCTACAGAGACAGACACAACGACTCAGGCTATCAAAAATGACATAGTATAGTAACTTCATTTTAAGAAAGCATAGGTTCATAGTCCTAAAGAAATATATGAACAAACCATTTTCCTGACATAATTACTAATACCAATAGCCTATTTAACCTGCACTATCTTGCGCGAACAAGATAGTGCAGGCTTTTTTGTTTATATCCACACCTGTAATATAAACACATAATCTGCGTTATTATATAAGAATAGAATAAAAACAAAAAGAATACTTATATGTTCAGCACAAGAATAAAAATACTTGTAGGCTACGCTCTTCTCGCCTTTGTTTTGTTGTCTGCCACATGGATGGTCTACGACAACACACGCTCGCTTTCTGCCGTCAACCGCGCTTCGGAAAGACTTATGGCACGCCGCGACATTGTGGACTCACTCGTATACTCAATGCTTGAGACTGCCAATGCCGAACGCTCCATTCTTCTCGGTAATGCGGGTGAATGGCGTCGTTTCGACCACGCAATCAAGAGTTCTGCCGACAAAGCAAACAAATTGCGCCCACTGCTTTCAGACACTATAAAACAACAAAGAATCGACTCACTCGTGGACTTGCTTGCCGACAAACGCGCCAACACAATGTTGATAATGGCAGAACTGGGCAAAGACAACCGCGACATATTTTTCAACAACAAGATGATGGCTTTGCAGAGCGGACGCGACTCGGTGGTTATCAATCCACGAACACAGGAACGCAGCGAGCAACATGAGACGGTGTATGAAGTTGTGAAAAGCCAACGAGGATTCTTCCGACGATTGGGCGATGCCTTCCGACGCCAACACACCGACACCGTTGGCATGACACATATATCAAAACACTCGGCTACCGACACCGTAGACCACCGACTGAACATTGCCGACTCTGTTGCCAACGCTCTTGCTGAAATCCGCCACGACGAACAACGCGCAACAGGAAAACACAAGGAAATAATAGCCAACCGCAACAGCCAATTGCAAATGGTGAGTGTGCAACTGGCATGGCGCACAGGACAATTGCTTGAAGACATACAAAGCGACGAGCATACTGCATTACAAAAAGCACTGAGCAAGGCTATCAGCTCGCGACGCGCCATGATTATAAGAATTGCCGCACTCGGTCTTCTCGCCATTCTCACGGCTGCAATACTCGTGGTGTACATACTGCGCGACATACGACGCGAACGACGCGACCACAACCGCATCATCGAGGCTAAGGCCGAGACTGAACGAATAATGCAACAGCGCGAACGACTACTACTCACCATCACCCACGACATAAAAGCTCCGGCTGCCTCAATAGCCGGATTCATCGACCTGCTCGGCGAATATGTCGATCGCCCTAAGGCTGTGAACTATCTACAGAGCATCAATGGGTCGGCAAAACATCTGCTGCAACTCGTGTCGGCACTGCTCGACTACCATCAGCTGGAAAGCGGCAAGGCAGAACTACACAAAGTGAGTTTCGCTCCTGCCACACTCATAAAGGAATCCACCAACGGCATGATGCCGCAAGCTTTGGCAAAGAACCTCTGTCTAAAGACCGAAATAAAGGTGAAAGAGACAATGATGTGCCGATCCGACGCTTTCCGCTTAAAGCAGATTGTCAACAACCTTGTTGGCAACGCCATTAAATACACCGACAATGGAGAAGTAATCGTAGGCGTTGCTATGACAAAAGGAAACATAACCATCTATGTGGCAGACACAGGTTGCGGAATGACACAGGAGGAACAACAGCGCGTGTTCAACGCCTTCACACGTCTGCCCGACGCACAGGGTAAAGAGGGTGTAGGACTTGGACTCTCTATCACACGCGAAATTGTACATAAACTTGGCGGAAGTATCAACGTGTCTTCACGCAAGGGCTATGGGTCGAAGTTTACTGTTATCATACCTGTGGAAATTGTCGAAAACAACATTGAACATAAAGATACTTCCAACAGAATTAGCGATAGTAATACTATTGTGCCTAACATTAGCGATACTATTGTGCCTAACAATGCCGAAGACCACAGCACAGACACTATCAACTCAAATCGAATTTCGGTTCTGATAGTCGATGACGACCGTCTACAGCAACAGTTGCTTCAGGAAATGTTTGATAGAATTGAAGGCATCCACTTCGACATCACCGCCACCATACACGCACATGAGGCCATAAATATCGCCCAAGAAAAAGTGCCACGCATCGTGTTCACCGACATCGAAATGCCCGAAATGAACGGAAGAGAAATTATGAAGCGCATACGCAACAACAATGACAAAATAAAATTTGTTGCTATCACCGCCCATGAGCAGAGCATCATGCCCCAACTAAGAAGCGAGGGGTTTGACGCTTGCCTGTTCAAGCCATTCTCTGTACAGATTCTTGCAGCTACCATATGTCAGCTCACAGGCAGAATGGTGAGAGTAAGAGAAGAAAAAAAGATGGCTGAAAACAATGCTATCCGCTCAGCCCTACTCCCATTTACCGACGGCGACGAGGAAGCTGAGAACCAGATCATTGCCGATATTAGGAAGTCGATAGACGAGTATCTTGAAATGTTGCTCGACCCAACGAACACCGAACTCATTGCCAAAGCTGCCCACAAAGCAATGCCGTTGCTCGAAATGCTACAGCCAGGCAAGAACGAATGGCTATCGAAACTTACACCCGAACATATAGGCGAGACCGATGGGCAAGAACGCGAATCTTTGGCAAAACAATTGGCCGAAAAGCTAAAACAAATAAAAACATCGGCCATTTAGTGGGATTATATGCAACTTTGCATTAACTTTGCAATATCTTTCCACCAACAAAAGATATTTAAGGATACATTTTTTACTGAATATGCCACATTTATTAATTGTAGAGGATGACATCGCATTCGGAACCATGTTGCAAACTTGGTTGCGAAAAAAGGGGTTCGAGGTAGCCAAAGCCACGTCGGTGGGAGCTGCCGTGAAATTACTCTCGCCCAATAACAACGATGTCGACCTTGTGTTGTCTGATTTGCGACTGCCCGACCACGACGGTCTGCGTCTGCTCGCTTGGATGCGCAAGAATAACATCAATGCTCCATTTATTGTTATGACCAATTATGCCGAAGTGCAGAATGCCGTACTTGCAATGAAATCGGGAGCTGCCGACTACATAGCAAAACCTGTGCAGCCAGACATTCTGCTTCAGAAAATCAATGACGCAATTAAAGGTAACACAGCAACAACAGCCAAGGAGAACAAAAAGCCTTCAGCAAACGCTTCTTCTGCTAATTCCTCTTCTTCAAAATCTCCACTCTACATAGAAGGCAAGAGCGAATCTTCCAGGCAACTCTACAGTTATGTGGAACTTGTTGCTCCTACCCCAATGTCGGTGCTGATACTTGGAGCTTCGGGTACGGGCAAGGAATATGTGGCTCATCGCATTCATGAACTCAGCCAACGCCGCGACCGCCCATTCTTTGCACTCGACTGTGGTGCCATTCCTCGCGACGTTGCCGCATCGGAGTTTTTCGGTCATAAGAAGGGTGCATTCACAGGTGCCGATGCCGACAAGCGAGGTGCCTTTGAGGTGGCTAATGGAGGAACGCTATTCCTCGACGAAGTGGGCAACCTGAGCTACGACGTTCAGGTGCAACTGTTGCGTGCCTTGCAGGAGCGACGCATTCGTCCTGTTGGAGGCACCGAGGAGATTCCTATCGACATACGACTTGTATGCGCCACCAACGAGAATCTTGCAGAAGCTGTTGGCGAGGGACGTTTCCGCGAAGATCTCTACCACCGCATCAACGAATTCACCATCTACATGCCTAAGCTATCGGAGCGCGGCACCGACCTCTTCCTCTTTGCCGACCTGTTCATGCGCCACGCCAACGAGGAACTTGATCGCTCGGTTGAGGGCTTCGACTCGGCTGCTGCCGAAATGCTTGCCTCGCACTCTTGGCCAGGCAACTTGCGCGAACTAAACAACGTGGTGAAGCGTGCCGTGCTACTGACACGCGACAAACTCATCACCACCACAGAGCTGTCCATGGCTATGGGACCTACAAAACCAATCCCCGTGACAACACTACACGATGAGGACACCGAACGCTCGCGCATCATCGCCGCACTGCAACAAACCAACGGCAACAAGGCTAAGGCGGCACGACTGCTCGGGGTTGACAGAAAGACGATTTACAATAAAATAGAAAAGTTGGGAATTGAAGAAGGTTTATAATTGATATTTGCCGTTATCCCACGCTTTTTTACTAATTTTGCAAATCAAAAGAAACATAATACACATTAAAATATGGAATTAGCATCTAAGTACGACCCACAAGCAGTGGAGTCGAAATGGTATCAGTACTGGCTTGACAACAAGCTTTTCAGCAGCAAGCCCGACGGACGTAAGCCCTACACTATCGTAATACCGCCACCTAACGTGACTGGTGTGCTTCACATGGGCCACATGCTCAACAACACTAT
>CAKPZC010000078.1 GCA_934203355.1 uncultured Prevotella sp.
ACAGAGAAGTTAAGCCCGCTTGCGCCGATGGTACTGCAATGCAATGCGGGAGAGTAGGTGGCTGCCTTCTTTACTTAAGGTCTTCAAGGTCTAACGACTTTGGAGACCTTTTTTTTATGTCCAAACTTAGGAGGGTATGGCATCCCTGCCATACCCACTCAGTCCTTATTATCGTAGATTGAGTGGGTGTAGCAAGGAAGCTATACCCTCCGATAATTACCCTTTGCACGCGCTATACATTATATAATAGTTGACAACTTGATTGTTAATATTTAGCAGCCTTCTTTGGCTTGTTTACATTATGTGAACTTCTTTTTCATCTATTACATGTGTCTTTCTCATTTTTTATAAAAGTATATATAAGTAAAATATTTTTCTATATTCATTCGTTAGTTGAAGTTAAAATTGTTATCTTTGCAAAAGATTTTGAATTTAAGTTTATTTTATAAAACTAAGGTAGATTAATACAAACCCCAATAAAAAATATTTATGCATAAAGGTATCAACAACTCAAAAATTGTTGCTTGTATGCTCGCGCTTGGCTTTATGTCAGTAGGCACGAGTTGTACCGACAATGACTACGACTTGTCGAACATTGATTCTACAGTAGGATTGGGAGGCGACGGACTTCAGCTTCCTACCAGCAGCACTGAGAATATTGTTCTCGACGATGTATTGGATCTTAACAACAGTGACTTTATCACGATTGCCGAAAATGGTGATTACATGTTCCGCAAGGAAGGCGAGAATGTGAATCCTGCTCATCCTAATATCAATGAGGTTGTGGTTCAGAAGGCAAGTATCAACAACGACTTTAAGGTTGAAGTGCCCGTAAGCGTGTTGTCACAGTCGAAGCGCAAGACATTGCGTCGTTCGAAGCTCAGCACAACAGCCACTGTAGAGGGAAAGACATCGGAGTTCCATTATCATGGTGCGGCTTCATGCGACATCCGTGAGCTTGTGTCAGCTAAGGTTTCTTCGGATGTAACCATACATGTCAATGTGACTGAAGAGTTGAAGAAGGTTGTTCCTACATTCAAGACAATGACACTCACCCTACCGCCATATATGAAGCTCAATGTGGGCAACTGCTCGCCATCCAAGCCCGATTATGATGCCGTCAATGGTATTGTGACATTCTATAATGTGTCGAGCTCAGCCGATATTTATCTTCACGCTACTGTCAACACACTCGACTTTACTACCAAGATGACTGCCGAGAACAGTCTGAAACTCACTCCAGGTGTCGACGGAGCCGATGGCAGTGTAGACCTTAATGGTGAGGTGCATATGGGAATAACCTTCGACGAGGTGTTTGTTTATGGCAATTCAACTTCCAATCTCTATCTTTCGTCTAACATGACCATGGGGCCAATCACCATATCAGAGGCAACTGGAAAGTTCGACCCTGAGATTGACCTTAACGACCTCGGACGTGTTGACATCAAGGACGTGCCCGATTTTCTTACCGACGACGATGTGACAGTTAATCTCTATAATCCTACTATCGAGTTTACTGTGACAAGCGATATCGACGTAGTGGGTCTTGTCAATGGCAACCTTGTGGCAGAAGACGCACAGGGCAACAAGATGGCACAGGTAGCAATACCGCAGATGACCATCAAGCCCAATACTGTGACACATATCTGCATTTGCAAGCGTCTCGAAGGCATCGATGCCTCGAAGTATGACGAGGTGAAGGTTGTGCCCAATCTCTCCGACATTGTGGCAAAGATTCCTAATCACATTCGTTTTGTTGCCGATGCTCATGCTGATGCCACACGCCAGTGCACTGTAGCTCTTGGCAGAGAGTATAACATAGAGCCAGAATACTCAATGTCGGCTCCGCTCGCTTTCGACGAGGGTGCTCAGATTGTCTACACCGAGACTATAGACGGATGGAACGAGGACATCGACAAATTCAGTTTCGCCGAAGGTTCATATATAGAAATGACCACCGAGTTTGAAAACAAGATGCCCGCTTATCTCAAGGTGAATGCGTATGCTATTGACGTGGAAGGCAATGAGATAGCTCAGAATCGCGTCAGAGTGGATGTGTCGAATTCAGTGAAGGCTTCAGAAGATGGCGTTACAGCCGCTACAACTCCGCTGACCATCCAGCTCCACGAGACAGAGAAGGGTGCGCTGAAGAAAGTCGACGGCATTGTGTTCCGCATTGTAGCAGCATCGGAAGACGAAGGCTCAAAGGCTATTGTAGGACAAACAATCAATGCCTATAAGCACACTCTTATTGCACGCAACATCAAGGTGAAACTTGTTGGCAAGATTATAGCAGACTTCAACTAATAATGACAATTCTATAGCTACATGAAAAGAATAGGAAAATACATACTCGCCGCCTCGCTTGCTGTTGTGGGTGGCAACGCGATGGCACAGGGTCTCAACTCTGGCTATTTCACTGAGGACTACAAGTTCCGCCACAACATGAATCCGGCTTTTGACAATGAGCAAAACTACGTGTCGGTACCTGCACTCGGCAATTTGAACGTGCGTACTCAGGGTAACTTCGGACTGGGCGACGTGGTGCTCGACAATCCGCGTTACGGTATCGACAGCGACAAGAAGAAGACCACATTCATGAACCCCTACATATCTTCTGCTGATGCTTTGGCGGGATTCTCAACAGGCACCAATAAGGTGAATGCTGATGTTGACATCACACTCCTTTCGGCTGGTTTCAAGGGATTCGGTGGCTACAACACCATTTCGATTGACGCACGTGCAAATATGGGAGTGGCACTTCCTTATACTCTGTTTGAGTTTGCCAAGAACACTGGCAACCAGACTTACGTGATGGACGACATCAATGTGCATGCCCAGTCGTTCGTGCAGTTGGCTTTCGGTCATTCGCGCAAGCTCAGCGACAAGTTGCGTGTGGGTGGAAAGTTGAAGATGCTCTTCGGTGTTGCTCGTGGCGATGTGCAGATAACCAACCTTCGTGCCGACTTGGCCGGTGAGAACAAGTGGACAATGTCGGGACGTGCTGTTGCCAACATGTCGATGAAGGGTTTCACTTATCAGCAGAAGGAGAAGGAGTATAAGCAGGATGGCAAAGGCACCTACCGCTACGTGAACGACGTGGATGTCGACGGTGCTGGCGTGAGCGGATTCGGTTTGGCTCTCGACCTTGGTGCTGTTTACAAGATAAACGACGACTGGCAGGTGAGTGCAGCTCTTGTCGACCTTGGCTTCATTAGCTGGTCGAACGACATGATGGCTGTGAACAAGCAGGAGTCGTTTGAATTTAACGGTTTCCACGACATTGCTATCAAGAAGCGCGACGAAAACGGTAATATCAAGGACAACTCTTTCAAGGGTCAGGGCAACAAATACTCCGACCAGCTTGCCGATTTTGCCAACCTTACCGACCAGGGTGACCAGGGAGGTCGCATGACTGGCATCGGTGCTACTGTTAATGTGGGAGCCGAATACGTATTCCCGCTCTACCGACCGCTCAAGTTCGGACTTCTAAGTTCTACTCGTCTTAATGGCAAATACACATGGACCGAGGGACGCCTTAGCGCAAATGTGGCTCCGTTGAAGTGGCTTGATGGTGGTGTAAACTTTGCAGTGAATAGCTTCACGGCAAGTTGCGGATGGGTTGTAAATGTTCATCCCAAGGGCTTCAACGTGTTTGTGGGCATGGACCACTTGCTCGGCAAGGTGAGCAAGGAGTTTATACCGCTCAGCTCGAATGCAAGTGTGAACGTAGGCTTCAATGTTGCGTTCTGATAACAACAATATTATTAAAGACAAGAGGAGGAGGGTGTGTCAAAATAGGAGTTAGAGGAAGTTAAGAAGAAGTTAATCCATCTACGATGGATGGAAGTTCTTGCTAAGGCAAGCGGCAAAGCCGAGCGAACGGACAAATGCTTTATTTTCAACAAATTATACATATGTCCGCTAACTTCCGTTAACTTCGGACGAAGCCCTAACTTCCGTTAACTTCTATTTTGACTCCCTCCTCTATCGCGTTGTATAGGATGAACTATCTTGTTGTATAGTTCAGCTTCATGCTGTATTTCTTTATATTTCGGCAAGCAAGTGTCGCATTTCGTGGCCTCCCCATTTAGCGTCGTTTACATACTTGAATCCTATCGACAAGTATAGACGTTCGGCGTTTGGGTTGCCCTTGTCAACGAGCAGTGCCGCTGGCAGATTTAGCGATTTTGCGTGCTCAATCATCCGTTTTAGAAGCATTGATGCTATGCCGCGCTTTCTGTATTCAGGATATACCGCCAGTGAGTCGAGATAGAATTCGCCTGCTTGTGTCTCGTCGTCCATTTGTGAATAGTCCATCTTCCAGTCGCTGAGGGCAGCCTCTTGGAAGCGTCGACGCAGTCTATGAAGTTCACCACCGTCGTAGCCTACAATAGCTCCTGCTACCGGTGCCCGCTCTATGTCGCCATTAGTAGCTTCCTCGTCGACAGCCATGAAGGCGTTGCGCCAGCTGTATTGCGAGTCGTCCATTAGTACGAGTCTCACCATAGTCTGGTAGAAGTCGTCGAGGTCGTGTTTGTCGCCTACGAGAAACTGGCAGCAGTCCTCGGTCATAGCTGTCATAATGAGTTGTGCTATGTCGGCAGCGTGTGATGGATTGGCAGGAATAATTTTCATAGTCTTTTATTGATTTGTTGTTTTTAATATTTGTCAAGTATTTTCTTTATTTTTTTTGCCCGTGTCTGTGTTTTCGCTTTATTGCCTGGTGCGAATAGTTGGAACAGTCCGAGCAGGTTGAACCCTTGGTTGGGATTGGGTAGAGCAGCATTGTCGCGAATACTCTTTGTGGCTTTCTGTGCGTCGAAAGCAAATCCAGGTGTTGTGACTATCACGTCGTTGAGCACCACCTCCTGTGGTATGAGGAAAATAGTGTCTTGTTGAAGTTCAGTTGCGCCCACTCGTCGTTGCATATAGTTTTTTTGGGAGATTGTAGCACTTGAGAAAGGTAGCTCTGTGTGAAAGTGTCCGAGATAGTCGGTAGTGGCTCGTTGACCGTTGCCAGTTGTCACGACAACTCCCGACAAAGGCATCCGTGTGTCCATGTCGGCAATGACCGTATTCTTCTGTGCATATGTTTTGCTGGCGATCAAGGTAAGGAGTATAATTGTCGCAAATTTGTTCATGTCTACAAATTTACACAAAAGTAGTCTGCCCTACAACCCATTTATTTATTATTAAGACCGTTTGTGCAAAGTTTATATAAAATGTCTTTAGTTGTAAATCTATGAATAAGGAAATAAAAGCCAAATCGCTTGTTTATATGGATTTAAATGTCTAACTTTGCAATTGTAAACTTTTTGGAAGTAATATGAACTGAGAATTCCGGCAGTAAGACCAGTGTCGGAATTCTTGGTTTTTTATTTAATACATACGAAAAAACAATAACTAACAAAAAACAACGATTACATTATGGCTTACATGTCACAAGAAGGCTACGACAAGCTCGTTGCCGAATTAAAACAGCTCGAATCAGTAGAGCGTCCCAAGGCATCGGCCGCCATTGCTGAAGCCCGCGACAAGGGTGACTTGAGCGAGAACGCCGAGTATGACGCCGCCAAGGAGGCACAGGCACATCTTGAGGAGAAAATCAACCGCATTAAGGTGGCTATTGCCGAGGCAAAGATTGTCGACACTTCGCGCTTGAGCACAGATTCTGTTCAGATTCTCTCGAAGGTGGAGATGACCAACCTTGCCAACAAGGCAAAGATGACCTATACTATTGTGAGCGAGAGCGAGGCAAACCTTCGCGAGGGCAAGATTTCTATCACTACTCCTATTGCTCAGGGCTTGCTGAACCATAAGGTTGGCGACGAGGTGGAGATTAAGATTCCGCGCGGCATCATCCACTTGCGCATCGACAAGATAACAATTGAATAAAATCAGTCGGCTTCCGGCTTCCTGTTGTTTAGGATGTCTGGTAGCATGACGCCATGCTGTCAGACAAAGTTCCCCCATGTGGAAAACGGTTGTATGATGGCATGGCGTTTTTTTGTTAGGTATTAAGACTTGAGATTTACTTTTTTTAAAGACAACGATATGGATATATTCTCAAAAATCGCAGCTGGCGAGATTCCCAGCTACAAGTGTGCGGAGAGTGAAAAGTTCTACGCTTTCCTCGACATCAATCCTATTGTGAAGGGTCATACACTCGTTATTCCCCGTCGCGAGGTCGACTATATTTTTGATATGGACGACGACGAGATTGCCGAGTATCAGGTGTTTGCCAAGAAGGTGGCAGTTGCTATCAAGCGCGCATTCCCGTGTATTAAGGTGGGCGAAGCGGTGCTTGGGCTTGAGGTGCCTCATGCCCATATCCATCTCATCCCAATGCAGTCGGAGAAGGACATGCTGTTCTCTAATCCTAAACTTAAGTTGTCGGAGGAGGAGTTCAGTGAGATAGCTGGCAAGATTTATGCTGAGTTTCAAAAACTGTAGTTTTAATTGGCATTAAAAACAGAAAACGGCAATGGAGACTTTCACTTCTGTCTCTATTGCCGTTTTTAGTATGTCGTTTTCTACGTATTCTTTGCTTTTTCTACGTATTCTTTGCTTTTTATACGAATTCTTCGCCGTTTTTGAGTTGTATGTCGTTTATAAGTCTTCTGATGTTAGCCGACGAGTCTTCCTTTTTGCATATCAGTAGCACGTTGCCCTCTTCAGCCACAATATATCCGTCGAGTCCAGAGATGACGGCGAGTCTTCCTTTTGGCAGTTTCACTACATTGTCGTGTGAATTGTCGAGCACCGCTTCGGTGTCTACAATCACGTTGTCGCCTTCGCCTTTCTGTCGTGCCTCATAGATGCTGTGCCATGTGCCGAGGTCGGCCCATCCGAAATCGCATCGCATCATGCACACGTCGGGCAGTTTCTCAAGAATTCCGTAGTCGATGGAGAGGTTGGGGTATGACGGGAAGTTCTCGTGCACATACCGGTTTTCCTCCTCGAAGCTGTATTCCTCTTGGCAGCAGTCTTTGCCAAAGTCGCGTAGCACAGGCGGCAGGATTTTGCTGACGCATTCGAGCGTATATCGAGCGTTGGCAAGGAACATTCCTGTATTCCAGAAGAATTCTCCGCTGTTCATGAACATCTGTGCGAACTCACGTTCTGGCTTTTCGGTGAACGATTTCACTTGATACACTTCTCCTCCAAGATGGTCGCCCATCTGTATGTAGCCGTATCCTGGTTCTGGACGTGTGGGTTTCACTCCCATCGTAAGCATTCGGTTGTTGTGGGCAACGAAGTCGAGTCCGCGGTTCACACATTCTGCAAATCTTTCCTCGCCTACAATGGCCTGGTCGGATGGCACAACAATGATGTTGGCATTTGGATTGATGTGTATAATGCGATGTGTGCACCAAGCCACACTTGGGGCAGTGTTTCGGTGAATAGGCTCGGCGAGCAGTTGAATGTCAGAGAGCTGTGGCAATTGTTCGCGCACTATGTCGGCATATGCCTCGTTGGTGTTGACGAAAATATTTTCTGGTGGAACTATTTTTGTAAATCTGTCATATGTTTGCTGCAGTTGAGTGCGTCCGCTTCCAAAGAAGTCGATGAATTGTTTCGGTCGTTCTTCGCGACTGCACGGCCACAAGCGGCGTCCCTTGCCTCCGGCAAGAATGACACAGTAGTTATTGCTTGTTTCTTTCATGTCATTATAGGTTTTCCAATGTGTAAGACTTTTAGACATTACGAAGTTACGTATTTCTTGCGAGAGCGCCAAATGATGGGCATTATTTTAAAATGAATTTATCCTAAATGAACAATAATTAGTATTTTGTATGTGCCAAATGAACATTTATTCGTAATTTAGCTCTAAAAATTTTGCAGGATAAAAAAATAATTGTACCTTTGCAACCGCAAAAACGCCAACGCCCAGATGGCGGAATCGGTAGACGCGCTGGTCTCAAACACCAGTGGAGCAATCCATCCCGGTTCG
>CAKPZC010000079.1 GCA_934203355.1 uncultured Prevotella sp.
GATGAGTTGGTGGCGAAGTAGTCGTTTGAACCGTTGCCGTACTTGCCGCTGATGCCCTTAATGACATCGATAGGAGTAATTTTTGCCATAATTAGAATGTTGAATGTTGAGTGTTGAGTGTTGAATGGTTGCGGCAGAGCCGCAATGTTGAGTGTTGAATGTTGAGTGTTGAGTGTTGAATGTTGAATGTTGAATGTTGAGTGTTGAATGTTGAGTGTTGAATGCTGAATGTTGAGTGTTGATTTATTCTTCATTCTTAATTGAATAATTCTTCATCGGCTTTGCCGACCATTCCACATTCACCATTCCACATTCCACATTCTTCTACCTGCAGCTCTGTACGCCGAGAGTGGCGAGGAGAGCGGTGAGAACGCTGACGATGAACTGTAGTACAGTTTTGAGGGTTTCTTTCTTTTTGGGTTCTGCCATAATTTTTTGTTTTTTTTGAGGGTTTGTGAATACTGGTTTGTGGTTGTTGAAGGTGTTGTTCCCTGGGGAGTTTCCTTTCGTGAGGAGATTCGTTTGTCATGGCTTCGTGACACGTTCGTCATGGCTTCGGGAATCCTTCGGGACTTGTTCGGGACGCGCGCTTGTCTCGTTTTTTTTACAATGCAAAGATACGACATTCGCGAATGGCAATCATACGATAGCGTACGTTGCAGTACGATTTTTGAATTTTGAGTTTTGAGTTTTGAATTTTGAATTATCGGCGAAGCCGATTAGGAATTATTCAATTTTGAATTGTGATTGGGCTAACTCAAAATTCAAAATTCAAAATTCAAAATCGCCGAAGGCGACAATTCAAAATTCAAAACTCAAAATTGCTATGGTTCTCCCAGGTATTCAGTTATTAGTTTTACTTCGTGTGGTGAGAGCCACTTGGATGTCTTCTGATAGCCTTGGTCGAGTAGTGCCTTGTGTAAGGGCTTGCAACGGTTCACCCACGACATAAGGCGGTTGACTGCTACGTGTGGGTCGGCTCTGGGGAAATAGAAGATAGCCAACTCCTTCTTGGTATATGGTTGGATTTTGAAATCGTTCATGTTGTCTTGGCTTTAATTGATGATACATAGTAATCGGAGAAGTCTTTGCAGCCCACGGGCAGCTGATGGTGTTCCAACGAGGGCAATACTTCCTTGAGCTGCATGAAGAGCCTCTCGCCAGGTGCGTCGCGGTCGGGATACATGTGGAAGGTTGTGCCGAGACGGTCGGACAAGTTGCGTAGCAAGTCCTTGTCGGCTTTGGAGAGGAGTGTGGCTGATGGTATCGCCACGGCTTTGTGACCAGATGAGAGCATAGCCCAACAGTCGGAACAGCCTTCTGTTATGTATAGCGGTTCGCCAGGGCGCAGCATGGCGACGACGGGCAGGTTGTAGATGGAACAGCGGGCACCGTAGGGGAAACGGAAACGGGGAATTGTCTCTCCATTAGCCTTATGATAATCGAGGTTTCGGTTCTGCAATCCAATCAGTTTGCTAGTAGTATCAAAATAGGGCGTTTGGAGCCAATGGATGCCTTGGCTGTCCGTCCACGATGTGAGGCGACACCATCTTACTACGCGTGGGTCGAGTCTTCGCTCCTCGAAGAGAAACCTTTTTGCTTCATCGCTCAGCCACGGATGCTCAAAATGGCGTGCGTAGCGTGCTGCGTCAAAAGGCTTGGTTGGCATGTCGGCAGAAGACGTTTGCGATTTGTACTCTTCTACTATTATGTTTGTAGAGTCTGCCAGCCATCGGCAAGCATCGGGAAAGTCCTTGTGCAGATGACGCATTACGAGGTCGATAGTGCCGCCGTGTGCGTCGCAGGCGAAGCAACGGTAGGTGTTGCGACGAGTATTGAATGTCAGACTGGCGTGATGGTCGTCGTGGAAAGGACAGAGGCTCTTGTGACGAGAGATGCGGAGTCCGAGGCGCTCAGCCACTGCCTCTATGGGCAGTTGGCGGAGCTGTTGTATGGTTTCTTGATTCATGATGTTAAGTGAAAAGAGAAAAGTGAAAAATCCAATTCCTAACTCCTAATTCCTAATTCCTAAATATTCTTGAGTCTTGGTGTAGAGTCCGGTTTGTGCGGAATGGACTATGAACTTGCGGAACACCCACTTGCGCAGTTGACTGTTCGTGCCCTCCTTAGTCTTGCCGAGCGAGATGCGCAACGCCTCAAGCTGAGCTTCGTTGAACGAGTCGGGCAAATCGTCGAGCAGATTCTTCGGACCACGTCTGCCAGCCTCGCTGACGCTTCCCTCGTCCTGACCGAGCATGTCGGCGAAGACCTGCATCTTCGACCATATATCGTGGTAGACGAGCCATTCCACGAGGCTGCTCATCGGCTTTGTCCATGTCTGGTTGTTGAGCGCCCAAAGCAGGCATCCGGCTTTCCATGCCGAGACGAGAGCACGTTTTGAGATGTCCCACAGAATGTCGTCGTCGGCAAGGTCGGCAAGCGAAGCCATGTCGGCAGCGAGCTGGTCGATGAGTCGGTTGAGCGGCTTGATTATGAAGCGACCCTTGCAGATGGCAAGTCGGGCGAGGTATTCGTCGAGCTTCTTGTAGAAGTCGTCGCCATATTTGCCTTGGCGTGGTATACGTCCGTCGCGTCCTTGGCGAGGCTTGTAAGAGAAGACCATGCGTCCGAAGGTGCCGTTGAAGAGTTCGTTCTTGTAGAATTTGCGTGCAGCGAAGGGCGTTGAGGAGATGGTGATATTGGCTCGCAGAACGGGATTGCCAGTCACTCCGTCGGCTGTGGCTCTGAGGGCTCCTGCACGCTGGCGGTCGTAGATGTTGCGCATCATTTGGGAAATCTGTCGGTGTCCACCACACACGCGGTCTGCCATTTCCACCTCGGGCATGTTGAGGTATTGTGTGCGCTGTCCGAGTTTCTCACATCCCATGGCGTTCTGTATGAAGGCAGCGTTGGTGACGTCGGCAGGCGGAAACCAGAACGCCACGTCGGGTCGGGCTGGCTTCTCCTTGTTGGCACTCTTGGTCTTCATCATCTTCTGCCACTCTACGAGCTTGGCAAGTTCTTCGTCGTCATGAGTGCGGAAGTCGCGGCACATGGCTTCCACTATGCTTGAGAGTTGGCCCTTTCCAGCGCCACTATCGGCTACGAGATTCGCCAACATTCCGCTTGGTTCCTTCCAGCTGAGGTCGGGATACATAAATTCTGCTCCACTTACGTGTGCGCCAAGGATAGGGAAAAGCATTGGGACGATGGGTTGGTGCATGTCTTTTGAGACTTGCGAGAGCAAAAGTGCCACGCTTTCGAGTCCGCGACCGAGGTTTGGCATCTTCGGGGCGGTGGTTTTACTTATATCGTACTTCATTTTCTTCTTGTTGTTTAAAGATTAAACTCTTGATAATGAGCCTTTTAGAGGGAAGATGGTGCGTTCCCGTTCCAATTGTTCCAGTTGTTCCAATTAATGTTTGTGGTATGCGCGTTCTTATTTTCTTATATATAACCACTTAATAATCAATTAATTAGATAGTCTATAAAGAGGAATGTCGCATGTAGATATAGTATTTGGAACAATTGGAACAACTGGAACTGGAACGCGAAGCGCCCTTGCTTACTTCTCTTCTCCAAGGCCGATGGCGAAGCCACTCGCTACCAGTATGAGTTCTTCGGCAGCCCTTCGGCAGAACTTTAAGAATGAGAGTTGTTCGTTGAACTGCGGTCGGTTGAAGGTAGGGTAGAGCGTTCCGTCGGGCTTGCGATTGATGTTGATGTAGACACCCTCGTATACATGCGGGTTGCGCTGCTGCACATCATTACGCTTCTTGTTGGTGGCGTTCTCGATGAAGAGGAAGTGGTCTTCGGCATCGCGTGTGATCGCTCCGTCAAGATAGTTGCCAAGGGGAATGCGGCCAGGCTCGCGTGTGAGGAGCTTGAGGTCGACGCAAGGCTCGGTGTTGGGGTAGACCGACTGGTGCTGGCGGTAGCCGCGAGCGAAGGGTGAATTACTTGAGAACATCTCTGTGAGGATGTCTCCTACTGGGCGAGGCTGATTACATCTGTTGTCCTGTCCTCTGCCAATCTGAGTGCTTTTGTTGTAAAACATTGTTGCCAACGCCAAGTGGAGTGATTTGCCACATAGGCGTTTGATGGCAATTTCGTAGATGGTGGATTTACGACACCCACATTTTTTTGCCGTCGTAGGTTGTAGGGTGTACTAATAAAAACCCATATCTACCTTGAAATTCAGATAGATATGGGTCGATAAAAATATTAAAAAAAAATCAAGAAAAAGTTACGACGAGTATATTGCGTTGTAAGTTTAGATTTATCACTTGTAGTCAACAAGGGCTTTTACAACCTCGTTGACAATTGAAGTCTTTGTTTTTCGTTCTTTTTCTGTCCTGATATTTGGCATAGGTTTGCCATTTTTATCAAGGAATCGATTTGACACAACATCCCATTTAGACGTGCCTTCTGGCCATGTGGTAATAGTAGGATCGGTATCAGAGCAAAGTCCTTTAATAATCCATGTAAGTACGGGATTGTCACCTAACCATTGTATTGTGGTTCTGCATGAACGACCACGGAATAATGATTCCATTGTTTTAATGTCGACCGTATCATTTATTAGCTTGTGTTGTTTCAATTTGTTGGTAAACTCTTGAATGGCTATTGCAAAATACTCTTCGTTATCGTACAAGAAACTACAGTCTGTACGACACTTTTTGAAGTTCCTTGATTCTTCATTATATTTTTCAGAGCGTTTAATATCAAATTCTTTATCAGGAAATTTGTTAAAGTTTGCCGTGTAAAATAATGAAACGTCGTAACAACCAGCAGTACCGATAACATA
This sequence comes from uncultured Prevotella sp., assembly GCA_934203355.1. Taxonomy (GTDB): domain Bacteria; phylum Bacteroidota; class Bacteroidia; order Bacteroidales; family Bacteroidaceae; genus Prevotella. The sequence continues at coordinate 4,808 of CAKPZC010000079.1, forward strand.
AGCATATCTGTCTTGTAATTCAAGCCAGCAGCGTGCTAACTCCGCAATTATATAGTGCATGTAAACAACAAGCTCTATAGCAGACTTTGAAAAATCCGATACTACAGGGCTGCCAGATGTGATATTTTTCCATGCCAAGCCACTATTGTCCAAAAAATCGAGTTGTCTGTTTGCTTCGTTAGCCAAGGTCAAAACCGATTCACGAGTCTTCTTCAAGATGAACTTTGTTAGTTCTTCACTACAATCAGACTCCAACAACTTCGTGGCAGCATTGATATGACGATTTATTTCGCTTTCGATAACATACCTATAGTAACGTAGTTTACCAGTAAACAGCACAGACATTTTAGAAGCAAGCACATACAACGCATCCGTTTCCAATTCGATATGCGGTAAATGACTTGCTTCCTTTAAGTACTCGCTGTCTGTTGTACAAATATCCTTAAACGAAATCAGGTCGTGTACTTTCTTTAAATCAAAATTATACATAGGTCATTTAAACTAAAGAAACCATAAACAGTTATTGTCTGTATAAACAGTCTTGTCATTGAAGTGTGGCATGATTTCAGCTATCATCTCAGGATATTTGATCGTGACAGGTAATCCCTGCTGTTTTACCGATTTCCAATAGATTCTGCTGAATTGATATACCTGATCAATCAATTGTTGTACGACTGGCGTTTCTATTTTGTCGTTCCGGTTTGGACAGGCAATTGTCAATTTTATCGGGAACGGGAATCCGTCCATATTGCTGAAACGCTCATTTTCGTATCGCGTATTGTTGCAGAGCAGATAGCGGTGCCCTTCTTTAGATGGTCCAAGGTTAACCCATTTCCCACTATAAGGCATTAGACTCTTAACAACTTCATTTTGACGGGTTTGATAATTGTATGATGTGTATGTGCTTTCTTCATCAAAAAGTACAATATCCTCAGATTCTGTTTTATTGATAGTCACAATAAAAACAGGTACATTAAGGTTGAGACTCTTGAGCATATCTTCAACTTTCTTGAACTCACGCTTGCGACTTATCTTCTTGTAATAGTGTATGATGATGCGCTCTGGCTGACTATTTACAGCAGAGTAACGTATAATTGCCATCTTAATAGCGCCAACCAACTCATCAAGTTCTGATTTTTGGAAGTAGCTATAATCGTTGAAAACCCCGGTGTTGTCAAATGAGAATGCCGCGCCAATATATTGTTGATTATCGCTGCGGAAAGCTCCAATACCAATTATAAGTTCTTTTTTTTCTATTTCGTCAAGGAGCCATGGAGAACCTCCTAATTTCGCACAAATAGCAACACCCATGTTTTGGAGAGTGTAGATAAAATCTTTTCTATTCTTCTTAACGTCTCGTTCCAGCTGACCTCTCATTCTGTTTGAGTCAATGCATTGAGTCGGGATATTATGCTTCAAAAACATTTCCTTGATCTTGTAGTAGCATTCTTTAGACTCTTTGGAACTTGCATATTTGTGAATAGGAGAAACGTATATGCCAACGTATTTAATCTTAGGATTGAGATTACGATATTCTTTGCCATAGAGTGCCTCCTCTATTTCTCTGGTAGGATTAAGCATATCCTTAAACTCTATATGAAGTACTTTATCAGCATAAGAAACGTTCGTTCCTATATACATTTCAAGTTTCTTTCGCTCGTCGTTGTTTCCAGAACAATAGTTGCCGTTTCTGAAATATCCAAGCAAATGCGATGCGTATTTCTTATCGCTCGTGTGATATATAGCGATAAGTTGTATGTCTGTGTATGGACATTTGATGCGAGGACCTGAATTTACTCCATATTGTTGACGTACATTCCTTACATCGTTGCCGTTACTATCTTTACCAAATATAAGCATACGCTTTGAACTACTTGTTTCTCCAACTTGTAAAGGATTGACCTTTGTAAACTCATAAGCAAGATTAGGAAAAATCCTTTCTATATCCTTAGTGTTAAGGAATTTCTTTCTGAAATTCTCAATCTTTTCCAAGTATTTTATATACTTACTTTCGAATGTTCGTGTTTCTTCATGTTTGTCCAAGCCAAAGAAACGTTTCAGTTCACCACTCATAATTGGCCGAGTTGTCTCTGGAGGACAATACTTATTATGCGATTGTAGATAATCGTATCTATCGATTCTGCGCACAACATATTCTGTACCGTCAGAACCTTTACGAACTTCCCGTGTCATAACTTTGTTAATCATGCTTGGTGTTATACCAGACCTGCTTGTGAACGGATCATTTGCCTCATCGTAAAGTAAGCGTGCTATAGGTACGTTTAACATAAGTGCAGGGCGGTCGTTAGCTACCAAAAGATACGGAGAATTATTGAAATGGTCATATTTCACTCTAATTGTGAATCTGTCCATCTCCATTAACTCGTATTGTTTATTGTCGTGATTTATATGCTTTTTGTCCCCGTTTGTGAGTAACCATACCTGTATGTCGTCTGTTATCCCAGACTTGGTAACAACCATATCGTCATAATATCTGAAGTATCTTTCTAAGAGTCTGTTGTAATAGCGCTTTACAAAATATTTATTCTGAGGTTCGTTAAAGTCTATGGCTATTACTTCAAATCCTTCAGTTGGTGATGAGAATGATGTGTAGATTGTTGGAGTACCAGTGCTTGCAAACTGGCTGGTGAATGAGTTTGATTGTTTTACCTCTTTTGGAATAAGCAAAGGTGATTTGAGCCGAGTGCTTTTGCGCTCAGCATCATCTTTATCTGAAAAGTATAACTTAACAGGTTCCTTTGGGTATTCAAAAGTGAGGGTATTTAGGAATAATTTTTCGTTCATTCAAAAGGATTTTAAAGACAACATAATTGCTTAAAGCAATTTTGATATTTATTTTTTGTATGTCACAATATAGCTCATATTAAGCACATATGTGTTACACTACAAATTTAGATAAAATTTCCGAATTATAAGCCAGTTGGGATAAAAAACAGAAATGAATATCTCCGAGTGCTCGC
>CAKPZC010000080.1 GCA_934203355.1 uncultured Prevotella sp.
CATATGTCCGCTCGCTCGGCTTTGCCGCTTGCCTTAGCAAGAACTTCCGTTAACTTCGGGCGAAGCCCTAACTTCCTCTAACTCCTATTTTGACACCCTCTCTCGCTCCAAGTTTTTATTCTGTTTGTTGATGATTGAATTATCGGTTACTTCACCGGTACTTCAATCATGGTCTTCTTGAGCAGTTCCCAGAACGGAGCTATTGTCGAGATGAGGCAACGCTCGTTTGTGGTGTGCGGTGAGCGCATGGTCGGACCGAGCGAAACAACGTCGAGGTGAGGATACTTTTCAAGTATCACTGAGCACTCCAGACCAGCGTGGTCTACCTGCTCAACAGCCTCCTCGCCGAAGAGCTCACGATAGTTCTTTTCGAGCAGGTGCAGAATCTCGCTGTCGGTATTTGGATCCCAGCCCGAGTATTCGCCGCTCATCTCCACCTTCATGCCAGCCATTGAGAATGTCGATTCAAGAGTGGCAGCGATGTAGTCTCTCATGCTTTCGCGTGAAGAGCGTGCCAGTAGCTTGAAGTAGGCATGGCCCTCGCCAATGTTGATGATGGCAAGGTTTGACGATGTCTCAACCACCGATGGGAATACCGGAATCATGCGCAGCACACCGTTGTGGCAGCCATAGATGGCGTCGAGCAGGTTGTCCTGGATTTCCTCGGGTGTCTCGTTCTCGGGAGTCTCCACGTCCTCGGCAAAGAACTGAATGTTCTCCTCGATGGTGCGGAATTCGCTATTGAAGAGCTTGCACCACTCCTCAACGTTCTCCTTCAGTGGCTCAACATTCTCCTTGGGCAGTGTGAGCACTACCTCGCACTCAAACGGGATGGCGTTGCGCATGTTGCCGCCGTTCCATGTAGCGAGACGTGCGCTATATTCGGCGATAGCCTCATGCACGAAGCGTGCCATGAGTTTGTTGGCGTTGCCTCTGCCCTCATTGATTTCCAGACCAGAGTGTCCACCCTTCAGTCCCTTGATAGTCACCTTCACGGCAGCGTCGTTCTTGTCGGTTGCAACTTCCTTATAGTCGAGAGTAGCTGTTATGTCTACGCCTCCTGCCGAACCGATGACAAACTTGCCCCATGTCTCAGAGTCGAGATTCAGCAGGATGTCGCCGTTGAGCTCGTTCTCGGGCAGGTCGTTGGCACCAAACATTCCAGTCTCCTCGTCGGCGGTGAAGAGTCCCTCGATAGGACCGTGAACCAGAGTCTTGTCCTCCATCACAGCCATGATGGCTGCAATTCCCATGCCGTTGTCGGCTCCGAGAGTGGTGTCCTTAGCGCGCACCCATTCGCCGTCGATGAAAGTCTCGATGGGGTCGGTCTCGAAGTTGTGGTTGGATGTCTTGCTCTTCTGTGGCACCATGTCCATGTGTCCCTGCAGGATGATTCCCTTGCGGTTCTCCATGCCCGGAGAAGCAGGCTTGCGCATAACTATGTTTCCAGCAGCGTCCTTGAAAGCCTCTACGCCAACGCGGGCAGCGAAGTCGAGCAGGAACTGCTGCACTTTCTCAAGATGTCCAGACGGGCGCGGCACCTGTGTCAGTGCGTCAAAATTGCGCCAAATACATTCGGGGTTCAGGTTTTTGATTTCACTCATAGTAATAATATGTTTATAAAGATTCTAAGCCTTGCTGGGCTTTTTGTTCGTAAATGATAGAGCCGCCCATGCGTATACGCCGAGTGCCACGACGAGCAGCGTCTGCACACTGTGCACTATAAGCACGAAGTTGAGCGCGTCGATGTCGCCAACTCCATAGAGTATGAGCATGGTTTTCACGGCGAAGTGCCACGGACCCGCACCGTTAGGTGTGGGCACAATCACGGCAATGCTTCCCACGATGAATGTCACGAGTGCGCATGCCATGCCAAGATGGGCGGTCGACTCGAAACAGAAGAATGTCAGGTAATAGTGCAGGAAATAGCTTGCCCATATGCCGAGTGTGAGTGCGATGAAGAGCAGTGGGTTCTTCACATTGCGTATCGACATTATGCCCTGCCATATTCCTCTCACCGTGGTCTTCACCTTGTTGTATATGGCGAAGCGGCGCATTATGTACCATCCGAGTATGCAGACGGCAATGCCGCACACGGCTGTCACGATGTATCCTGTGGCTGAGAAGCCCGAGAGGATGGTCTCGATGTTGGTTCCAGTGCGGTTGAAGAAGATGTTGAATATCTTGAACTGGAACACAAATGTGAGCAATGCTATCAGCATCACGAGCACGGAGTCGATGGCTCGCTCCATGACCACTGTGCCGAGAGCTTTAGGAAACGACACTCCGTCGTAGCGTTTGAGCACTCCGCAGCGTGCAAACTCGCCTATGCGTGGCACTATAAGGCTCACGGCGTATGACAGGAAAATGGAGTTGATGGCGGTTGACGTGCGCGCTTTTTCGCCTATTGGCTCAAGTGTCTGGTTCCAGCGCCATCCGCGGAACATCTGTGCCAGTATGCCAAAGGGAAACGACAGTAGCATCCACGTCCAGTTCATGTCGTGGAGCAGCACGTGCTCAAGATTGTCAAAGTCGAAACCGCGGTACATCCAGAAGAGTATCAGTCCGCCGAGCATCAACGACAGTCCCACCTTTAGTGAGTCGTTTATGGTCTTCTTTAAATCCAATTTTTGCTATTTTTCTATTGTGGTTTGTATGTGTCAGGGTGTATTAAGGGGTGGCAAGTCAGATTGTTATTTTATTTCTTTGCAAAAATACAAAAAAGAATCGGATAAGCAATGTTGTTAATTATTAATTTAAGTTTCGCAAGCAACAAAGGCTGACACATTCATGCCTTTTCGCTTGAAAAAACAGGAAATGTGTCAGCCTGCGGTTTGTTTTGGGTCTGGTAATCCATGTCCCTGGTTCTGGTAACCCTTATTTTGGGTTCTGGTACCTTATGTTTTAGGCTTTGGTACCTTATGTTTCAGGCTTTGGGAGCCCATGTTTTGAGTTCTGGTAATCTTAAAGCTAATATTTTTATTTGTTGGCAACCTTCAACGACTTGCCGTCGAAAGTGACGGTATATGTTTTGCCGCGTTGTGTCTTGAACTTGCACACGCTGTTGCCATAGCGCATTTCGCACGGTTCGCCCGAGCCAGAATAAACTGTGGCTTTTGCCAGTTTGCCACCATTCCAATCTATGCCAACAGTGAAGTTGCCCTTGGCGCGGAGTCCGGTTATAGAGCCTTCAGCCCATGCGTCGGGCAGGGCAGGCAACAGGTGGATGAATCCCATGTGGCTCTGCATTAGCATCTCCGTAACACCAGCTGTGCCTCCGAAGTTGCCGTCGATTTGGAACGGAGCGTGAGTGTCCCACAGGTTGTCAAGAGTTCCGTTCTTGAGCAGGTTGCCGTAGAGTTTATAGGCGTGGTTGCCGTCGTGGAGTCGTGCCCACTGGTTGAGTTTCCATCCCATCGACCATCCAGTAGCTCCGTCGCCTCGGTGTTCGAGCACCACTCGTGCGGCTTTGGCGAGTTCGGGAGTTGTTATTGGCGACAGTGTGTGTCCTGGGTGGAGTCCGAACAGATGGTTCACGTGTCGGTGTTCGTCCTTCGGGTCGTCGATGTCCTTCGACCACTCCATGAGTTGTCCGTATCTGCCAATCTTGTAAGGAGCGATATGTTTCAGCGCGTCTTCCCATACTTTGCGGTCCTTGGCGTCCTTGCCGAGCACCTTGCTTGCGTCGATGGCATCGATAAGAATTTCGCGTATCACGGCATGTGCAAATGTTGCTCCCTCGTCGATAGGTCCGTGTTCGGGCGATGTTGATGGAGCTGCGGTGTAGACACCATCAGGGCGGTGCCACAGATAGTCGGCTGCGAAGTCGGCGCTACCCTTGATAATGTCGTAGGCGTTGTCGGCGAGCCATTTGCGGTCGCGTGTGTAGTCGTAGTAGTCCCATAGGTGGGTTGCAAGCCACGGTCCGGCAAAGGGCGAGAAGTTCCACGACATGTCCTCGCTGCTGAGCGGAGTGGTGAATCCGAAGATGTTGCCCGACACGGATGTTGTCCATCCACGTGTTCCGAAGTACGACTTTGCTGTCACCTCGCCTGGCTTGATGAGTCCGCGCACAAAGTCGAACAGTGGCAATTCACACTCTGGCAGGTTTGTTGTGCAAGCTGGCCAGTAGTTCATCTGCAAGTTGATGTTGTTGTGATAGTCGACGCGCCACGGACCGTCGACGTTGTTGTGCCAAACTCCCTGAAGGTTGGCAGGCATGTTGCCTGGTCGCGACGAGGCGATGAGCAGATAGCGTCCGAACTGGTAGTAGAGCTGCTCCAGATATTTGTCGTTTGAGCCTCTGCGGTAGTCGGCAAGGCGTTGTGCTATCGACTTGTCTACGTATTGCGACTTGTCGCAGAGCGAGAAGCTCACTCGCTTGAATAGTTTCGAGTAGTCGGCATAGTGTTCCTTAAGCAGGTTGTCATAGCCCTTGGCAGTGGCGTTTTTGAGCCATTCGCCAGTAGTAGCCAGTGGGTCGACGCCCACGTAAGTCTTCAGGTCTTTGAAGTCGGGGTTGTAGTTTTCCTTATAGTCGGTGTCGGCAGTGATGAGGAACACCACCTCGTCGGCGTTCTTCACCGTGATTCGTCCGTTCTTGTTGCTCAGTGTGCCGCCGCGGTTGATGGCTCGGATGCGTATGGCATACTGCATCTGATTGTTGTCGAGGCGTGCGTTCCATAGCAGCGCGTCGTTGCCGTCGGCTGTCATGCGACCCTCCGACACGGGGTTGGGAGCGTAGGAGAAGGTGAGGTTCTGCATTCCCGGTCGCGACGCACGATAGCGCACGGCGATGACGTTGGCAGGATAGCTTGCAAAATATTCGCGGTTGTACTCCACTCCGTCTTTGGCAAACGACACTACGGCAACGGCAGAGTCGAGCGACAGCGAGCGGCGGTAGCCAGTCATGCCCACCGTGCTAAGTCCAGTCTCGATATAGAACTCGCCAGCAGTTGTGAAGCTGCCGAATCTGAATGGGTCTTCATCCTGCGCGGCGTATGGCACCTCGCTGTTGAAGTTCTTGCGTGTGAGTAGAGCCGCTTTGTCCCAGTCGTTGTTGGCAAAAGCCTGTCGTATCTCGTCCATCACACCAGCCGACTGCTTGTTAACGTTCCAGTAGTAGTCGGCTCCCTTGGCTGTGTTGGGTCCTCCGCGCCATAGGGTCTTTTCGTTGAAGGTGATTCGTTCAGCCTCCACCGAACCCAAGATGTTGGCACCGAGCGAGCCGTTGCCTATAGGTAGCGACTGCGATTCCCAGTCGGAGTCGGGGTTGGTTGCAGTGTCGCCGGCTGATATTGGCTTCTTGCCGTTTTTCCATGCCTCTGGTTTGCCTCCATACCATATAGCTTTGCCGCGCAGTGATACTGGCGAGTCAAACCAGTATTTCAGCGGTAGGGCTGTCTGCTGTGCGTTAGCAGGCATAGTGTCGATGAGGACAGCCATTGCCACAAGAGTTAAAAGTTTCTTTTTCATTTTTTGTAATAATTTGTTGTGGTTTGTTTTTGTTATGCTTTTTGTTTTTATTGTCAGTATACTTTAAGAATTTGGCAGTCGTCGTCGTCGGCAAGCAGCATTCTTATTCGGCTTGTTATAGCAGTGCGCCGTTTTAGTTTGTTGTTTATTCTGCAAGCGTCGAAGTATTGGCATTGTGTGTTGATTCGCATCAGCCACCATTCGTCCGAGCCGACAGAGTGTGGAGTCTGCCAGTTGTCGCAGCTGTTGGGGTTGATGTTGGCTGTGAGGTCGCTCATGAGTACTATTGAGTGTTCACGTGCCAATTGGTGGACTGCCTTGAGTTGGCTGTGCAGCACAAACTGCACGTAGTATATGAATGCGAGTTTTTTGTAGGCTTTGGTTCGCGGGTTCTGCAGCAGTCCTCGCTCTGCCTCGGTCCATTCGTTGTGGCTGGGCCACTTATGGAAGTCGGCTATCGAGTATGCGTCGCGCAGATAGCTGTATTGTGCGTATGGCACGAGCCACCTTTCGTTTTCGGCAAAGAATCGGCGGTAGGCTGCAGAGTGCATTGTTTTGTCGCCTTCCTGCATAAACACGAGCCTTAGATATTCGAGTTTCGCGTCGAGAGTGGCGCAATAGTCAATGTCGTCACATGCGTTGAGTTGTGTGCGTATGTTCTCCATTCGTTTGTTTTCCTGCGGGTCGTCGATGTCGGGTAGTTGCCTAAGGTCGGCGAGTATCGGATGGAGTGCAAACACGCTTATAGTCGAGAAGAAGGTGGCGTCGGCAGCCGTGTGTGTGGATATTGTATCGTTGACTGGCGGCACGCTGATAATGTTGGCACGCTCCGACTGTGCTATATCTTTGACAAATGCTGCAAGACTCCCGAAGTCGCCCATTCCGAATCGGCCTTCGTCGTGGAGTTGCGACATCGACACGTGGGTTATGGTCAGTTGTCGTTTGTCGGGGTTGAAGTTGGCTTGTGTCAATTCCATGGCAACAGCCTCGTAGGGCAGTATTTGTGGAATGCACATTGAGCGTCGGCTGCCAGTCTCCATATCAATGTTTCCGTTGTTGTCGATGGCTACGAACATGAACTCCATGGCAGTGCCCAAAGCCGTGGCATTGAGGTCGACTTGCCATTCGCAGGCGTTGTGCTCGTTCATCATAATGGCTTTATCGGTTTGCCATTCGCCGAGTGCTCGTCCGCTTCCAAAGATGGCGAGTCGTTGTCCGGAGAGCAGTTGAGGTGCCCTCACAATGAGTCTCAGATTCTTGTTGGGTGCATTGCGTTGTATTGGAGTTGCAGGGCGTCGGCATAGGCAGTCGGCATAGGCAGCGGTGTAGAGTCGCGATTCGTCAGGTATGTCGTACAGTATATTTTCTACTGATAGAACTTTGCAATGTGTCAGGTTCAGGTCGATACGGTGGGTTATTCCGGTCCACTCGCGTTTTAGTTCGCGTCCAGCACTATCGACGGTAAAGAAGTAGTCGATATGTGGGTTGGATTTTGGCTCAATATCGCCAATACGGCATGTCCACAGTTCTCCGTCGAGCGTGGTCATGCTAATGGAAGCAGTCTGTTCGTGGCTTCCATCGTCGACTATCACGTTGAGGCGCACCTCCTCGCCATAGCCTGCCGTATAGCGTATTTTGAAGTTAATGGTCATTATTGGTTGTGGAATTGTTGGTTCTCTTTCAAGTTCGTTTGTTGTTAGGTTGTCCAAAGGTAAGAAAAAAAAAGGAAAGAAAGAGTAAAAAGAATAAAAATCTTTGCCTTTGTGCTGTTGTGACCTAATGTTGGGGAACCAAGTAGGAGGGGCATCCCTGCTTTATCCACTAAATAGACTGGACAATTATGGTAGAGTGGAGGGGCAAAATAGGAGTTAGAGGAAGTTAAGAAGAAGTTAATCCATCTACGATGGATGGAAGTTAACGGACAAATGCTTTATTTTCAACAAATTATACATATGTCCGCTAACTTCCGTTAACTTCGGGCGAAGCCCTAACTTCCTTTAACTCCTATTTTGACACACCCTTCACTCTGCCATGATTGACCAGCCTATTTAGTGGAGGGTGTGTCAAAATAGGAGTTAGAAGAAGTTAAGAAGAAGTTAATCCATCTACGATGGATGGAAGTTAACGGAC
>CAKPZC010000081.1 GCA_934203355.1 uncultured Prevotella sp.
CATTGGGCTTTCAGCCCGCATTTGTTTGACTTTTGATACACCCTTATATGTAAAGATAATTCTGAACTGTTACTTATCAATATAATAATAGTGCACTAATATATATATAGTGCATATTCTCCAAATCAATATATCTAATATAACTCCACGTTTATGAATTTATTGTATTAAGGGTGTGGGTTTTGTAGTCAGTGTGTTTTTTAAGATAAAAAACAAAAGAGGTAACTATCTGTAAATACAGATAATTACCTCTTTGTGGAGCTGGTGGGATTCGAACCCACGTCCAAACAGGGAAACCATATGCTTTCTACACGCTTATTCCAGCCTTCGGTTTTCGTGTCGCGACAAGACCTGGACCACCAATTGCGACCTTATCCTCTAAAACTTCATCAATGCACCGAGGCATACACAGACTATTTCCGATTTACCTGCACCGCTTTGTCCTCAGATTCGGAACAACATCCTTGGAGCGATGTCTCGTTCCGCCAACCTTGTGGCGGAATAAAGCTAATCTACTGTACTTCGATTAAGCAGCGAGAGCGTAGTTGTTTTCGCCAATTAAATTTTTGATCACTCAGATTAAGGAGCTAGCCATCAAGGCTCCGCGTGCTTACATACCATTTCATCCCGCTGTCAAATCCAGTCAACCCCGAGATGTCGCACCACACTGAAATTCAGCGTTTTGCGTACTAAGAAACCCCATCGTGTGGACAATGTGTGGACATTAATCCTTGATTATCATCTCTATTTCAAGTGGTTTCTTTGTGCAAAATTAGTACAAAAGCACGAAACCACAAAATAAAATGCCAATATTTTGCATGTGTGTGGACAACTTTTTATCGCGGTTCTTCAGTGAAGGTATTTCGAGGATGGAACAGAGAAGGAATGATGAATGAACAGAGAAGGAACGAGGGTACTGTAATTGAATTTATTGCTTTATAATTTATAAGTGTCACAATATAGGAATTGTATTTGTGTAATCCAAAAGAAAGATGTATCTTTGTTGTGAGGTTCGTATTTTAATAAAATAACAATAAAGAGCATGGCAAAACAGAAGTTACCTTTAGGTATACAAGACTTTGAGGAGCTGCGTAAGGGCAATTATCTTTACGTGGACAAGACCGATATGCTTTGGAAAATAGCCAATGGCGACAAGTATAACTTTTTGAGTCGTCCGCGACGCTTTGGCAAATCATTGCTGACATCTGCCATGCAATGTTATTTTGAGGGAAAGAAAGAGTTGTTTGAGGGGCTCAGAATCATGGCATTGGAGAAAGAATGGGTGAAGCGTCCGGTTCTGCATTTCAGTATGAACCAGGGCGGTTCAAATGCCCTATCGCTATCGCATTATTTGGATGATACTTTGTCTAAATATGAAGATATATATGGCAGACGGCCTACTGAAGCCACGCTTAACAACCGACTTACTGGTATCATACAAAGGGCATACGAACAATCGGGTGTTCAGATTGCTATTTTGGTGGATGAGTATGATGCTCCTCTGCAACATTCCTTCCATACTCCTCATCATGACGAATGCCGTAGTCTGTATCGCGACTTCTTCACAGGACTCAAGGACTATGGCTATTGTATCAAGTGTGTGTTCCTCACAGGCATTACGAAGTTCACCCAAATAAGTCTGTTCAGTGTGCTTAACACGGTGACCAATATCAGTTTCTACAACGATTATGCCACTGTTTGCGGATTGACTAAGGATGAAATCGAGTCGTGTCTTGGCGAAGAGTTGCACGAACTTGCCAACAAGAAAGGTTGGAATATGGACGATACGCTTTCAAGATTGAGGGATATGTATGACGGCTATCATTTCTCCGAAAGTCTGCAGGGCGTTTACAATCCTTTCAGCGTGCTTTGCGCCTTGAACGAACAGCGCTTGAAATCGTTCTGGATTGCAAGCGGTGCCACCGAGATGCTGCCTAAGATACTGACCAATTTCGAACGTGATGTAGAGAAGCTGGATGGTTCGCTCATCGATATGGATTATATTGAGACATCGGATGTCAATACTACTAATCCAAAACTGTTTCTTTATCAGTCGGGCTATCTTACAATAAAGAATGTCATTGAGGATAGTTATATACTCGGATTTCCCAATCGTGAGGTGAAAAAGGCGTTGTTCGAATTGGTTATTCCGATAATGCTGAAAAAAGACAAGGACGAGACAGAGAATGCAATACAAGAGTTGAAAATGAACTTTTCAACTGGAAATGTAGAGGAAGGAATACTCTGTCTTAAGCAATTGATTGCTCATACGCCGTATAGTACACAGAAAAAGGAAAAGTTTGTTTTTGAAGAGCACTTCCGTTTTATACTGAAGAACTTATTCTACATTTGTGGATTCAACGTGAAAGAGGAGGTGCAGGTGGCTGATGGACGAATTGATCTCGTCGTTGAAACCTCCAATATTATATATGTAATCGAGCTTAAAATGTCGGACAATGGCGGTACGCCTGTCGCTACCCAACAAATCATTACACGTCACTATAAAGATGCCTATTGTGCAAGTCATAAATCGGTTGTAGGTTTGGCGTTGGTGTTTGATAAGGACAATCGGGGCTTGAAAGACTGGAATAAGGTTTAGTTCTTGGGCTATCATCCCAAAACTTGACGTAAAGAGGTTCGGACTCAATACAACAAGTCGCATAAAAGCGTTTGTCTTCAAGTTTATCTCTGTACCAGCCAAGTGGATCAGGACATCAAGGCGGTATGTGCTGAACATCTATAACTGTAATAATGCTTACGCAGATGTATTCCAGACTGATGAGGATAAATATGAGCACATACTTAAAATGTTAAATTGTTAATTTGTTAATTCTACGTTTCGCATGCTCCATGCCGTCTATCGGGACATGCGAAACGTAATAAAGTGAACACAATGTCGACTCGCGCGCGTATATAATAATGTATAATAATATAATAATAAGATTAACTATTACTTTACTTACTATAAGACTCTACTTTCACTCAAGTTGCGCATGTGTTCAAAATACGACAAATTAACAAATTAACAATTTAACATTCTTGCGTTGGCTCTGAACCCTGCGACACCGCCCCGCATGTTAAATTGTTAATTTGTTAATCGACGGAAAACCAATTTCTCGGGGAGAAAAATTTGCAACCTCCCGAGGAAACAAAAATCTCCACCCCTTTCCACGACCACTCCACCTCTCCACGACCACACCACCTCTCCCTCTCCCCTGCACATCCTATGGGAACGCCCTGAGCGCTCCGTGGGAAAACTATTGCATATAGTCGCAAGTATTAGTAACTTTGCATTGTGGACAAAGATAACCGAAAGGCGCACACCACAATCTATGTTTAACTAAAAATTTTTAAGCACTATGGCAATCTTCGATTAAAATGCTTATCTTTGCACTTTTGTAACAAAAGTGAAATTTCAAAATAGCGAATTTTCGAAAATGAGTATAGCAGAAGGTATTTTCAAGAGGGCCGAGCTTCTTTTAGGCGGCGACACGATGAACAGCATTGCCTCGAAGCGCGTAATAGTGTTTGGTGTGGGTGGAGTTGGCAGTTGGTGTGTCGAGTGTCTTGTGCGTTCGGGCATACGCCACATCACCATCGTCGACTGCGACATTGTGTGTGCATCCAACGTCAATCGACAGCTTATGGCTACAACCAAGACGGTGGGTAGAGTGAAGGTTGAGGCTCTGAAGGAACGATTGCTTGAGATAAACCCCGAATGCGAGGTGGTAGCCTTGCATAAGGTTTATACCGACGAGAACCATGAGGAGTTCCATCTCGATCAGTACGACTACATTATCGATGCCATCGACTCCTTGAAGGATAAGGTGTCGCTAATAATGCGTGCCTGCGAGACACGTGCCGTGTTTTTCTCTTCGATGGGGGCGGCATTGAAGATGGACCCCACAAGAATACGTGTGGCTGAATTCTGGAAGGTGCGTGGCTGTCCGCTTGGTGCCGCTTTGCGCAAGCGCATGAATAAGGCAAAGCTTAGGCCAGCTCATAAGTTTCAGTGTGTTTATAGCGAGGAATTGCTCGATAATCGTGGTCGGAGCGAGTCGGGTGGCAGGGAGAATGGTTCCATGTCGCACATCACAGCCATCTTCGGTTTTACTATAGCTGGCATGGTGCTCAACGACATCAATCAGAAGTCGCTTGCCGCAGCTGAGGCAGTGAATGTGGAGAAAGAGAATTGTGATGAATAAAAAATAGAAAGGCAAAAACAACAAAAATATCATTTTGTTGTTATATATATACACATTAATAATATGTATAACGCGTAAACTGCAATAAATACAGAATGAAGAATTTTTTAGTTTGCATCATTATGATGCTGCTGACGCTGCCAATGGCTGTGTCGGCACAGTCGATGACCGACGACCAGGTGATGAGCTTCGTTGCCAAGGAGCATGCTGCAGGTACTTCTACAGCGCAGATTGTGACAAAACTCATGCAGAAGGGTGTCGATATACAACAGATACGCCGTGTGCGCGACAAGTATGAGAAGCGTATGAAAAACAGCTCGATGGGAGCTGGAAGCAAGGGAGAAACAACATCCGACGGTTCGCGAATGCGCATCAATAACGGCAAGACTCGCAATCCTGACGGTTCGCTCTCAGAGCGCGACACTAAAAAGCGCACAGACTATGGTAAGGATATGGACACCGACGAGTCTAATTATTCTAATATGCGACTTCGTCCGGAGCGCGACTATGACTATAAGCACACCTACGACGAGGACGACGAGGAGTATATGGATTTCCAGGACGAAATCGCAAAGATTGAGCCCGACACCGCCGACATCGTGCGCCAGTATATGAAGGAGCGCAAGCGCAAACAAAAACGACGCGTGTTCGGACGCGACATTTTCAACAATAAGGACCTCACTTTTGAGCCTAATATGAACATTGCCACACCGCAGAACTATCATCTCGGCCCTGGCGATGCTGTGATTATCGACATCTATGGTGCCTCGCAAAAGACTGAGGAGTGTACCGTGTCGCCCGACGGTGAGGTGACTATCGAGGGTTATGGTCCGGTGGCTGTTGCTGGACTCACGGTGGCACAGGCTAACGCACGCCTGCGTTCCACACTTGGTAGCCGCTATTCGAGCAGCCGTGTGAAGCTCACTGTTGGTCAGACACGTACAATTATGGTCAACGTTATGGGCGAGGTGAAATTGCCTGGTACCTATACGCTGTCGGCATTCGCCACAGTGTTCCACGCGTTGTATATGGCTGGCGGCACCAATGATATTGGTACCCTGCGTAATATTAAGGTCTATCGCAACAACCGTCTTGTGACAGTGGTCGACATCTACGATTATATCCTTAATGGCAAACTCACTGGCAACGTGCGTCTTGCCGACAACGACGTCATCGTTGTAGGTCCCTACGACTGCCTTGTGAACATTACTGGTAAGGTGAAACGACCTATGTTCTACGAGATGAAGCAGAACGAGTCGGTAGCTTCGCTCTTGAAGTATGCCGGTTCGTTTGCCAGTGATGCCTATCGCAAGGCTGTGCGTGTCAACCGCAAGTCGGGCAAGGAATATGCTGCGTTTAACGTGGGCGAGTTTGAGTTCTCAAGTTTCCGCATTGCCGATGGCGACTCTGTGTCGGTCGACTCCATCATGCCGCGCTATGCCAACACTGTTGAGCTGAAGGGAGCCGTCTTCCGCCCAGGACTCTATAATATTGGTGAGCATGTGAACAGCGTGCGCACACTCATAGAGAGTGCCGACGGAGTGACCGAAGCCGCCTTCACGTCGCGCGCCGTAATCCATCGTATGAAGGAAGACCGCACGCTTGAAGTTTTGCGTGTCGACCTTGCGGGTATCATGAGTGGCTCGGTAGCCGACGTGCCTCTGAAGGAGAACGATGTGGTCTTTGTGCCCACAAAGCAAGATCGCATGGAAGACCGCACGCTGACCATACGTGGCGAGGTGCAATACCCCGGTGTGTATAAATATGCCGACAACGAGACGGTTGAGGACTTTGTGCTTCAGGCAGGCGGACTCACCGACAAGGCGTCGACTGTAAACGTGAGCATAAGTCGCCGTGTGAACAATCCCAAGGCGTTGGTGCCTGATAGCATTATTGCCAAGACCTACACACTTGCATTGAAAGATGGATTTGTGGTCGACGGTGAGCCGGGTTTCGTGCTGATGCCTTTCGACGAGGTGTATATACGCAAGAGTCCTGCATATTTCGAGCAGAAGAATGTGACGGTTGAGGGCGAGGTGATGTTCGCCGGCACCTACACGCTCTCCGCCAATAATACTCGATTGAGTGATCTCTTCAAACGTGCTGGAGGTGGCAACGGACTTGCTTATATAAAGGGTGCGCGACTCATGCGCCGTGCCACAGAGGCCGAGAAGACCCGTATGAAGACAGCTCTGAAGATGGAGGAGGAACAGCAGAAGAAGAATCTCTTGCTGCTCGCCGCCAGCAGCACTGGCGCAGGATTGCAACAGGCTGCCGAGGGGGCCAAGGAGGCCAATGTGTCGAAGTTCAAGGTGCCCGACGAGTATCCAGTGGGTGTTGACCTTGAGGAAGCGTTGAAGAATCCAGGTTCCGACCAGGATATGGTGCTCCGCGAGGGCGACCGTCTTATTGTGCCGCAGTATAATGGTACGGTGAAGGTGAATGGAGCTGTGATGTATGCCAACACCGTGGCATTCGAGAATGGCAAGCCTACATCCTACTACATCAACCAGGCTGGTGGCTATGCCAACGACGCTGTGAAGAAGCGTGCCTACATTATATATATGAATGGCAAGGTGTCGAAGGTGCGCAGAGGAGCAAAGGTGCAGCCGGGTTGTGAGATTGTTGTACCTGCCAAACTGAAGCGCGGTTTGAGTGTGGCTGAGACTATGAGTATTGGCTCAAGTATCGCGTCTGTCGCTGCTATGATGGCTACGATTGCTAACCTCTCGAAGTAAGTAGATAGCGTAGAATACACTCTATAGACAATAAAAAGGAAAACATCCTAAATATTAGCGTAAGGGAAGAATGGAAGAGGGTGGGTCAAATCGTCATATAAACTCCTGTTTATGAGTTTTGGCACACCCTCATTATTTTTTTTGCAGACAATATGTTGTGGTAAAAGCCAACGTTCTGATGTACTTCTATTACTTCCTCGTGGCAACTCAATTGGTTAAGAAGCTGTTAGGCGTTTTCGAACCTAATTTCAGCCAGAAAATACGTTATGGCTCTTCCGACAAATTCTAATTGATAAAAAAGTTAAAATGAACAAGAGGATGTGTCAATACGGATTTTTCTGCTATCTTTCCTCTATAAAACAGAAATGAATATCTCCGCAAAAGGTAACTAAACATCGGTATAATTAAAATGAGGCGC
>CAKPZC010000082.1 GCA_934203355.1 uncultured Prevotella sp.
GTGGCTGCCACAATGATCGAGAGTGGTCGCTACAAGAAGATAATCGTTATTGGTGCCGACAAGATGTCGTCACTCGTTGACTATCAGGACCGCGCCACATGTGTGCTCTTCGGCGATGGTGCCGGAGCCGTACTTGTGGAGGCTACTGAGGAGGAGAATGTAGGCGTTCAGAACTCATTCCTGCGCACCGACGGCTTGGGTCTTCCGTTCCTTCACATGAAGGCAGGCGGCTCTGTATGCCCTCCGTCACACTTCACAGTCGACCATCGTCTGCACTACCTCTATCAGGAGGGACGCACAGTGTTCCGCTATGCTGTGACCGACATGAGCAACGACGTGGCTGAAGTGATGAAACGCAATGAACTCACTGCTGATGACGTTAAGTGGGTTGTGCCTCATGAGGCCAACCTCCGCATCATCGAGGCCGTGACTAAGCGTATCGGTTTGCCGATGGAAAAGGTTGTAGTTAACATCCAGCACTATGGCAACACAAGTGCCGCCACAATTCCTTTGGCATTGTGGGACAATGAGAAAAACATGAAGAAGGGCGACAACGTCATCTTCACCGCTTTCGGCGCAGGCTTCGTTCACGGAGCTTCATTCTACAAGTGGGCCTACGACGGTTCTGCTGTAGCCGAGGCAAAATAAAAAAAGGTATACAACTATCTTATATAAAAGCGCGTTCGGGCTTTGTCGTAAAAGACAACTTCCTAACGCGCTTTTTTATTTCTTCATGTAGAGTCGATTGTCTATATTGGGCTTATCGGCCTTTTAGGCAGGACATATGAATAATGTAGGCTAGAGCCAACGCCGACGACATGCATCGTACATGCGCCCTCGGCATCTACAACAAGACGGTCATCATCGTCGGCTATGGCAACCTGTCATCGCCAGCCGTGTTCTACTGCTACGACTCACAATGCCCCAACTGCTACGCCGAAACTAACATGGTGAACAACAAGCTGATGCCTGTCGGTCTACAACTGATTATTTATTTTACTTCCACGATTTTTGAAAATGAATATATAGTGCGGTTGGCACCCACCACATCCACAAGCATACGGTAGCGTCCCTTGCGCTGGGGCATGCGGCATTCCTGTTGCTTCAAAGGAGCTGACAGACCACGTGGACGCACCGTCACGCCATTCGACGAGATTTCCTTGACTGACATTCCCGAACGTAGCTTTATATCGAAAAAGCCATACTTTGCACCATACCACGCAGAACGTCCGTCCACCGGCTCTACAAGTTCTATCGATTCCACGTCGGTTATTGGCAAGTCGAGAATGTCGGATATTTGACGGTCAACTAACAATCCGTTGACAACAAACGCTATTTTGGTATCCAAATTGGTTGTGTTGTCCTGTTTGGGTTTTAAATATGTTTCACTTACCGAGTTGTATTTTGGATTCAACCAGTATACACAACTCTTGTCGGATGTTATGCCCACCTTGTTATAGTACAGCACTGCGTCGCCGACATCGAAGATGCTTTTATGGCTTTCAAGAAATTGACGGTCGTAATAATTGTAAAGTTTCTTTACACGCCCCCATTTGTATGGGTCTTTGTTCACGGCTTTCTTTTTCACTATCACTTCATCTATGCTGTATCTGTCCAATGTGTCCATTATCATCGGCCTGTACGAAGTTTTTAGTTGCGGGACTGTATTGTTGGCGGAAAAGAAGGGAACAGGTTCCTCGTCAATCGTGAAGCCAAACTTCCTTGTTTTACCGTTTTTGTCATAGGCTTGCAAGAACAACTTCTCATCCTCATAGCAGTCGTCTATCGCTATGAGGAAACGTCCATTCTTGTCTGTCATGCCCATCGCTGCCTGTAAAGTAGACATGTTCAAAACCTGCACCTGTGCATTTTTCAGTGGAGTCTTGTCCTCTTTGACCTCTCCCGCTATCGACATTGTGTACTCGGGTGCAAATTCGTACAAGACAGTGTCCTTGTCCATCTGTCTCACATCCGGCATGGTGCGCACAGCAGAGAGAAGCCAACAGTCGATGTCACGACTGTATTCATTGCGCTCGCCAGCACCACCAAAAGTAAAGTCGGGCATGGGTACGGCCGACTGTATGTCATTCTCAAAATTCAGTGTATTGTAAGCGCACCTTGCTGTTGAGGAACACCCCTCCGGCAAAAATCTGACGAAAGTCCTGTATGCACAACTTGTATCGGGAATGGCTACAATAATGCTGTTGCCAGGCTTATCTGCGACACTGACCGTCACGTTTGGCATGGCCATACCATCACTGCCAACCCACAAACTGCGTTGGGCAACGACATTGTATGTACTGTCTGTCAACCACAATGTCAATACACCGTCGCCGCATGAGGAAATGTCGGCAACGCCGAATCCGTTGATAATGGTCATCTCTTTCAATCCGAAAGCATTGTGATACAGCAACACATGTTGCGCGGATTTCCATGAATTATTGTCAGACGATTTTAATATGCTGCAAACCAGCTTGTTCTTATTCAGATATGCACGAATGGATGGAACGTCAATAGCGGATGGCAGCAAATATGATTGCCCGTATTCATGGCCCGCATGAATTGTGTATTGCGACCGGCTATCGGGTATGAATGAAAACTTAGCCCATCCTCCATTGCTGGTACTGCCATAGCACAACGTATCCTTGTCGTCTTTCACAATACAGAAATCGGTTTTCACGGGTCTTTTGTCATTATCATAGGCATATACGCCCATATTCTGCAGCACACCACCAGTTAGGTGGCCGCCTTCAGGAAAGAAGGCTATATTTAAACCGTCATTTACCACATCGTCACTGTTTTCTGTCTTCCGTGGAGTGTATACGCCGTAATAAAATGTTGATGTAGGATACAAAACTTCCTTTTGGTTGCACATGAACCTTGTGTAACCACGCAAATGATACACTCCAGCGTCATTGTTGCCGACTGTGAACGCCGTGAAGAAACTGCCATCGTCCCGACATTTCAGCTTTAGAGTTTTCACTATCACATTCTTGTTGTCAAGCAGGTCGACATACACATAGCGGCTGTATGGGTAGAAGTCTGCATAATCGGTGGAGAGCAACTGCCCTACAACCTCTACCGTGTCACCAAGCTCATAAACCGTATTCACGGGAGATACAAATATCCGCTCCGACAGATAAGGCTTGTATTGTTGTGCGATGCCATTCACGACATACAACAATAAGATAAAGATTAATAATCTACGCATATAAAATACAAATGATCACCACTAACATTTGACAATGTACGATTATACACAAATGGTTGTCCTGTAGTAGTATCATAGAAAAGATACTCATTAGGGGTATGGTCATACCGGTTATCCGCATTTGCTTCTTCCACAAAACAAAATGGGAACAAGACAACCAACATTAAAATAAAAAGAGTTTGTTTCATAATAATAAATTTTTAAAGTTTAAGAAAAAATTGATGTCTATTACAAAGATAGATATAAAAAATAAATTTGCAAATAAACAAAACGTTTTTAAGTGATTTTTTCAAAAAAAAAGGGTGCAGAGTAGTTACTGTTATGTATATGGAAGTGAAAAACGTTTAAATATAGCCACTCGCGTCCCGAATCTTGAAAAAAAACACTAACTTTGCATTATAGTACTATATATATCAACATCCGGTGTAAGGATTCTCAATAAGTTTATGTTTACTCACATCTTGCACGCGGAAACTAATATTTCGGAAAATATGCACAAAGCAGGATTTGTAAATATTGTAGGCAATCCTAATGTGGGCAAGTCGACGCTGATGAACCAGCTTGTCGGTGAGCGCATCAGCATTGCCACATTCAAGGCGCAGACCACGCGCCACCGCATCATGGGTATCGTCAACGAGGACGATGCGCAGATTGTGTTCTCCGACACCCCCGGTGTGCTCAAGCCAAACTACAAGCTGCAGGAGTCGATGCTCGCCTTCTCGGAGTCGGCGTTGCAGGACGCCGACGTGTTGCTCTATGTCACCGACGTGGTGGAGAATCCCGAGAAGAACATGGACTTCCTCGACAAGGTGAAGAAGATGACAATACCAGTACTCTTGCTCATCAACAAGATTGACCAAAGCGACCAGAAGACGCTCGGTGACACTGTAGAGAAGTGGCACACGCTGTTGCCCAACGCCGAGATACTGCCCATATCAGCTAAGAACAAGTTTGGTGTGGACATGCTCATGCGCCGCATCAAGGAGTTGCTGCCCGACTCGCCACCTTTCTTCGACAAGGACCAGCTGACCGACAAGCCCGCCCGCTTCTTCGTGTCGGAGATTATCCGCGAGAAGATCCTGCTCTACTACGACAAGGAGATACCCTACTCGGTGGAGGTGAAGGTGGAGTCGTTCAAGGAGACCGACCGCAACATCGACATCCATGCAGTCATCTATGTTGAGCGCGACTCGCAGAAGGGTATCATAATCGGTCATCAGGGTGTGGCACTGAAGAAGATGTCGACCGAGGCACGCAAGTCGCTTGAGAAGTTCTTCGGCAAGAGCGTATACCTGCACACCTTTGTGAAGGTGGACAAGGACTGGCGCAGCTCGAAGAGAGAGTTGGACAACTTTGGATATAACCCGGAGTAGAATTTTGAGTTTTGAATTTTGAGTTTTGAATTATCGGCGATGCCGATTAGGAATTATTCAATTTTGAATTTTGAATTCACAATTCAAAACTCATAATTCAATATTGCCAAAGGCAACAACTCTAAATTCAAAACTCAAAATTCAAAAT
This sequence comes from uncultured Prevotella sp., assembly GCA_934203355.1. Lineage (GTDB taxonomy): Bacteria > Bacteroidota > Bacteroidia > Bacteroidales > Bacteroidaceae > Prevotella. The sequence continues at coordinate 4,733 of CAKPZC010000082.1, forward strand.
TGCCAAAGGCAACAATTCAAAACTCAAAACTCAAAATTGCCAAAGGCAACAATTCAAAATTCAATATTCAAAACTCAAAATTGCCAAAGGCAACAACTCAAAATTCAAAAATCAAAAATCAAAACTCAAATATGGCAAATTTAGTAGCAATAGTGGGACGCCCCAATGTGGGTAAGTCGACACTGTTCAACCGTCTTACCAAGACACGTCAGGCTATTGTGAGCGATACAGCAGGCACAACACGCGACCGCCAGTATGGCAAATGCGAGTGGAACGGACGTGAGTTCTCTGTAGTAGACACAGGTGGATGGGTAGTTAAGAGCGATGACATTTTCGAGGACGCTATCCGCAAGCAGGTTATTGTGGCAACAGAAGAGGCCGACCTTGTTCTCTTTCTCGTTGACGTGCAGACTGGCTTGACCGATTGGGACCAGGATGTGGCAACTATCCTTCGCCGCACAAAGCTCCCCGTCATCCTTGTGGCAAACAAGACCGACAACAACGATCAGATATACGACGCTGCTGAGTTCTACGGACTGGGACTCGGTGAGCCACAATGTATATCATCGGCTACAGGCAGCGGCACGGGCGACTTGCTTGACCTTGTGCTCTCAAAGCTTAAGCCCGACACTAAGGAAGAAGTAGAGGATGGTATTCCTCGTTTCGCAGTGGTGGGTCGTCCTAATGCTGGCAAGAGCTCTATCATCAATGCCTTTATCGGCGAGGATCGCAACATCGTGACAGAGATTGCTGGTACAACACGCGACTCTATCTATACACGCTTCGACAAGTTCGGCTTCGACTTCTATCTTGTCGACACAGCCGGTATACGTCGCAAGAACAAGGTGTCGGAGGACTTGGAGTTCTATTCGGTGATGCGTTCTATCCGCGCTATCGAGAACTCGGATGTGTGTATCCTTATGATTGATGCCACACGAGGCATTGAGGCTCAGGACATGAACATCTTCCAGCTCATACAGCGCAACAACAAGTCGCTCGTGGTAGTGGTGAACAAGTGGGACCTTGTGGAGAACAAGGACCAGGCTGTAATCAAAACCTTCGAGAATGCCATCCGCAAGCGTATGGCTCCGTTTGTTGACTTCCCCATCATCTTTGCTTCTGCTCTCACCAAGCAGCGCATCTTCAAGGTGCTCGAGACAGCTAAGCAGGTTTACCTCAACCGCAAGGCTCACGTGGGAACATCGAAGCTCAACGAGGTGATGCTTCCGCTTATCGAGGCTTATCCACCACCATCAACCAAGGGTAAGTATATCAAGATTAAGTACTGCACACAGTTGCCCAACACACAGATTCCTTCGTTTGTGTTCTACGCCAACCTTCCGCAGTATATCAAGGAGCCTTATCGTCGATTCCTCGAAAACAAGATTCGCGAGAACTGGTCGATGCATGGTTGTCCGATAAACGTGTTCATACGACAGAAGTAAGTTTTTCTTTAAGTAGACGAGTAGACGAGTAGACAAGTTGACGAGTTGATAGTTTATAAGTTGACGAGTAGACGAGTAGACAAGTTGACGAGTTGATAGTTTATAAGTTGACGAGTAGACGAGTAGACAAGTTGACGAGTTGACGAGTAGACGAGTAGACGAGTTGATAAGTTGATAAGTTGCAGCAATCAGCTCGTCTACTTGTCAACTCGTCTACTTGTCAACTTTTTTTAAAAAAAACAATGCGAAACATATTGTATATCTTCCTCTCGCTCCTCATCCTGTCCTTTGCCTCTTGTCGTAAGGCTGAAGACGTCAAGCCAGAGGTGTTGATGGCACAAACCGCAAAGATATACTACGACTACCTGCTACAAGGTAAGTATGAGGCTTATGTGGATGGCTTCTACCGACCAGACAGCATTCCTGGCAGCTATCGCGAACAGCTGATAGTAAGTGCCAAGCAATATGTGTGGCAGATGAAGGACGACCA
>CAKPZC010000083.1 GCA_934203355.1 uncultured Prevotella sp.
ATATGCAAGCATTGGGTAATTTATTGTTATCCAATGACTTGCTTTCTTGTAAAATTACAAGTCTGCTAATTTAAGGTGGCTATTAAAATGTTCAAAATGTAAACTCTACATTCCAAACATGCACACATTACATAAAAATGTGAAAAAAACCCCTCAATTTCTTTGTAGATAACTAAACTTCTGCTACCTTTGCCAACGGTTATTGCACAATCGAAGATTGTTTGAGCAATGCCTATACCTTTAGATTAACTTAAACAAACGTAATATGAACCCTATTGTTAACTTCAAAGCCTTGCCAGAACGGTTGCGCTCATTAGGAAAGCGCGTCACTGTAGCCGTGGCATCTCCTGCCGACTCACACACCGAAGAAGTGATTGAGCGTAGCATCAAAGAAGATTTCGCACAGTTTATTCTTGTGGCTGTCGACGCCAAGCAAGCCATCGCACAACGTCTTGCCAGCGACTATCCCGACCACGTTAGAATCATCATCGCCACCGACGATGACGACGCTGCGCAACTTGCCGTCAAGGAAGTGCGCGAGGCACGTGCCGACGTGTTGATGAAGGGATCGCTCAACACCGACAACTTGTTGCGCGCTGTGCTCAACAAGGAGCATGGAATACTCGTCAAGGGCAGTGTGCTCACTCATATCGCTGTGGCTGAAGTGCCTGGCATGAACCGCCTGATGTTCTTCTCCGACGCTGCCGTGATTCCATTCCCCACCACCGAGCAGCTCGACGCAGTAACTAAATACCTCAGCGACACATGGCGAAGCATCACCGGACAGGAATGCCCACGCATAGCCCTGACCCACTGCACCGAGAAGACAAGCGAGAAGTTCCCCATCACTATCTCTTATCAGGAGGTGAAGAAGTATGCTGCTGAAGGACGCTACGGCAATGTGTGCATCGACGGACCGATGGACGTGAAGACTGCTTGCGACGCCGAGAGCGGAGCTATCAAGGGCATCGCATCGCCTGTTGTGGGCAACGCCGACATTCTGATATTCCCCGACATCGAGGCTGGCAATACTTTCTATAAGACTCTCACTTATTTCGCCCACGCCACGGTGACTGGCATGCTCGCCGGAACCACCGCACCAGTGGTAGTGACATCGCGCGCCGACTCTGCCGACTCTAAGTTCTACTCGTTGGCTGTGGCTTGTCTCAAGGCAGCAACAAAGTGAAAAAACAAATAGCTAAAGCTTAGTTACAAAAAAAAAGAACAATCGAAATGAAAAGAATATTCGTCATTAACCCTGGCTGCACTTCTACCAAGGTGGCTGTATATGAGGACGACAAGGCTGTGTGGACATCCGACGGTCTGCACCCGCAAGAGGAGATAGACAAGTTCATGACCGTGGACGACCAGTATGAATATCGCAAAAACTTCATCATCAACTTGCTCAAAGAGGCTGGCATTCCGTTGAAGTTCGACGCTGTGATTGGTCGTGGCGGATTGCTCAAACCGCTCCATGGTGGCGTGTATGCTGTCAACGAACAGATGAAGTACGACCTGCATCATGCCAAGCATCAGCACGTGTGCAACCTCGGCTCTCTCATTGCCGACGAAATAGCACGCAAATGTGGATGTCCGGCTTTCATGGCCGACCCCGTTGTTGTCGACGAGATGATGACACGCGCTCGCTACACTGGTCTGCCGTTTATGAAGCGTGAGTCTATATTCCACGCTCTCAACGCCAAGGCTGCTGCCCGCCGCTATGCTAAGACCTGTGGCAAGGTGTATGAGGATATGGACGTTATCGTGGCTCACCTCGGTGGCGGCATCTGCGTGTCGGCACACCACCTCGGCAAGGTTATCGACGTGAACAACGCGCTCAACGGCGAAGGCCCTATCGCTCCCGAACGCTCGGGCACTCTGCCTGCCGACCAGCTTGTGCGCCTCTGCTTCTCGGGCAAGTACACCCAGAACCAGATTATGAAGATGCTCGCTGGCTATGGCGGTTGTCAGGCTTTGCTGGGCATCAAGGACATGAAGGAGATTTCGCGCCGCGCCGAAGCTGGCGAGGAGCCTTATCACGAGGTGCTCGAGGCTATGCTCTACACCGTGTCGAAGCAGATTGGTGCCATGGCAGTGGCTCTATGGGGCAAGGCAGAAGCCATCATCCTCACTGGCGGCATCGCCTACAGCAAGTATTGCGTTGAGGAGATAAAGAAGCAGGTGGGATTCCTCGCACCAGTAGTAGTGTTGCCTGGCGAGGGAGAAATGGAATCGCTCGCATTCAACGCCCTCGGCGCACTCAACGGCGAGTTGCCTATACACGAATATAAATAAACAACCAGAGGGTGGGTCAAAATAGGAGTTAACGGAAGTTTGGGCTTCTATTTTGACACACCCTCCTCCTACTATAAGTGTGTGGTCATATTTATCGTATATATATCGTAGGAGAGGCTTAACAATCATGGTAGAGTGGAGGGTGTGTAAAAACTCAAACAAAAGCGGGCTGAAAGCCCAATATCTCTACAGCCCAGGGCAACGCCCTGGGTATAAGGTATTTACGGATAATGCGCCCTGTAAGGGCAACTCTATCTGGCACAATAGAGTTGCCCTTACAGGGCGCATGGGTTGTGTTTATCCTTATACCCAGGGCGTTGCCCTGGGCTGTGGAGATATTGGGCTTTCAGCCCGTTTTTTTGTATGAGTTTGACACACCATCCACCTACAGATTGCCACTCATATATCACCTACAGATTGCCACTCATATATACGATAAATATGAGCACATACTTAACTATTCATTCCCTCCACACTCTTCTCTTCAACCACATTTGTAGTATCGGATCGCTCATTGCCAAAGTTTTCGGGGCAATGGTTGTGATTAAGTCCTTCTCGGTAAGTGCCTTTTTGAGTCGGGTAATGTTGGCTGCTGTACCAAGCTGATATTGCTTGAGAACCGTTGATTGCGTAAAACCAGTATTAACGCCATTGGCAAGAGCATGAAGGAAGTTCATCTGATATGCCGAGAGGTCTTCAGTCTGTTGTATGAAGAGCGGTTCGCAAGCATCAAGAAGCCGGTCGATGGCATTATTGAGGTCGGTCTCGGTGGCAGTATCATTCGTATGAAGCCACACAAGCCATGCAAGTTGCTGCACATAAGAAGAGAAGCGGTCGGTGACACGGCATATTGACTGCGCCAACTGCTCAGAAATGTGCTTGCCCGTAACCTCAAAACGCTGGCAAATGAACTCTACCCAGTCTGGCTCGCTTATCTTTCCAAGATAAAACAAGTCGCCAAAGCGGTAGAACGGATAACTGCTGTTTTGGAACATACGCTCCATCATGTGCTTCTTGCTGCCATACAAGCAATAACTGACGTGCGATTGCAACTGCCACACGCCACGCAACTTCTTCTGAAACGTAAGCGAATCGGGGTATTCGCCTATTTGTTGGAACTCATCAATACAAACAACTATACGATAACCTTTCTCACGTGCTATCAGTTCGGGCAAGCGCAACACCTCCTCAGTTGTGTTGCTGCTGGCATTATACTCAAGCGATACGGAGAAATCATTATACGGATCCATTCCAAAACTAATCTTCGGAACGAAACGACTGAGAAACACCTTGGCATTCTCCATCCACTCTTCCCATTTGGAAGAAGTAGCTCGAACTACAGCTGTGGCAAAAGCATTGATGAAGTCTGACTCCGAACGTGTTCCAAAAGCATCAATACGCGCAATACGGATATTATCTTTGTCGATGAGCGAACACACCCTGTCGACAAGCGAAGTTTTACCCATACGACGCGGCGAGATTAGTATGGTGTTCACTCCGTATGTGAAATTGGCTTTCAGACGTTCGGTCTCGGTACGACGATCGGTAAAGGCATCGCCTTCAACACGTACTCCGAAAACAAAAGGAGATTCTATTTTGTTTGTCATATTAAAATTTGCATAGATGGTTGGATATGCAAATTTACATAATTTATTCGTTTTAAACAAGATTGTTTTAAACAACCTTGTTTAAAACTGTAATTTATCTATTAATCAACGGTTTATTTCTTGTTGATGTTGTACGAAATATTCTCTTCTTTGAATTTTTCCTTTGGTTGTGGATGTTCTGCTGGGTATCCTATTACCACCATGTTGAGTGGAATAAGATTGCTTGACAACGACAATGCTTTGCCTATTGCTTGGCACCGCTCTTCTGACGGATAGGCACCCGTCCACACAGCACCAAGCCCCAAGGCGTGGGCTGCGAGAAGCATATTCTCAGTGGCAGCCGAAGCATCCTGAATCCAGAAGTCGCGACCGCCCCCCTCTATCATTTTCTCGGTATCGCCACAAACCACAATGGCGAGGGGTGCTTTCTTTATCATCTTGGCGTAGGGATTGGCATCGGCGAGAGCGTCGAGCAAGTCACGCTGGTCGACAACAACGAAGTGCCATGGTTGTTTGTTCATTGCCGTGGGAGCTGCCATAGCAGCACGCAGCATTTTTTCTATCTTCTCCTTCTCTACCGGTCGCGCCTCATAGTCGCGTATACTGGTGCGAGTGGCGATATTGTCGAGCACCGCCTGCTCTGTGTTTACCGTTTCACCTTCGTTTGCCGACTTCTCGGTAGAGGATTCACCAGACACCAAGCGCACGCCAAGCATCACTACAACCAAGGCGAGCACAATATTTAATACTATCGATTTATTCTGTAAATTCATAATTTAAAATTTTAAAATTCAACACTCAACATTCAACATTCAACATTCAACATTGCGGCTCTGCCGCAACCATTCAACACTCAACATTCAAAACTCCTAATTCCTCAACAGGCTTCCCGTTGGGCATAAGAATCTGCAATATGGCCGTGGCACCCATACCGAAAGGACGAGAAACAATACGGCAAACACTATTACCCACACCGAAGCCGAGGAGTATAGAAACGCCGTGAACAGCTCGTAGTCCATCCATGCGGTCCACGTAGCAGTGAGCATAAGCCCCATAAGCACTCCCCACAGAACGTTGCGGAATACGTTAAGCATCCTGTTCAAGCGGGGCGATATTCGGGGTTTGCGTCGAGTGAGTTTGCCAGCAAGTTCCTGAGCCGAACCAAACGGACACATGTGGGCACAGTAGTGTCCTGGTCGACCTACCAAAGGATAAAGCATAGCCACCACTACCATCAGCAATGGGGCTGCGAGCGTGGCGAGTGTGGCGAGGTTTACGCCTCCCGAGAAGAGTCGCATGAGCAGGGTGTAAGAAACGAATGTGCCAGTCCACAAACCCAGAACGATGACGTTGAGAACCAACTGCACATAATGCCAACGGCGGTTCTTGACAAACAGCGGAACCACAGCACCCATCAACACCACTATCAAAGCCACAATGCCGCCAAGAGTCCACCCCCCAGACGAAGCTGAAGCCCCCGACACATCGGCAGAACCAGTGGCATCAGGCGCATTGCCGAGCGTTGCGTGTTGCTTGGCATAGGCGAGTCCACGCTGCACATTGGCTATGATGGCACGCGACGAGAACGTAGCTCCCGTCACACCATCCACCTCCATTGCCGCAGCCTCATCAACGGTCTTGCCCTGCCATTGAGCAAGGATAGCAGAAGCATGATTGAAGAAATCGGGCGATTCGGCATTAGGCTCTGCCACGATGCTGTCCACCACCCCACTCTTGCTTACATGAATGCGCAGCGGAACTGGTCCGCCATATCCCTGCACGTCCTTGGCAAGCAGGCGTGTATCCACAACTATTGTGCCATCGGGATGCACCGACATGGTGTCGTTGCCTAATGCCACGGCATCAGTCGTGGCATGCGCATGGCGCAGGTCGATGCCGAAGATCCTGCCGTCGCGCACTATTGCCGCAGCCGAGAGTATCAGCACTACAACCACAAGCGATAGCAGAGCAGGAATAAAGTTTTTGTTTTTCGCGTTTTGCATATTTAATATCAATTTGTTTTATTAAGTATGTGTTCATATTTATCTTTATATATGAGCGGCAATCAGTAGGAGTGGAGGGTGTTCTAAACTCAAACAAAAGCGGGCTGAAAGCCCAATGTTCTCCATAGCCCAGGGCAACGCCCTGGGTAACGGATAAACACAACCCATGCGCCCTGTAAGGGCAACTATATGTGGCACAATAGAGTTGCCCTTACAGGGCGCGTTGTTAATTGAATGCTATATACCCAGGGCGTTGCCCTGGGCTGTGGAGATATT
>CAKPZC010000084.1 GCA_934203355.1 uncultured Prevotella sp.
TGCAATGCAATGCGGGAGAGTAGGTAACCGCCTTCTTTCAGTCAGAGCTTCGAGGACGAAAGTCTTCGGAGCTCTTTCGTTTATATACACTTTTCCACAAGCTACACATTATTATATATATACATATTATTATATACGTCTTTATCCTTTTACTCTTTTACTCTTTTACCTTTTTACTCTTTTACCTTTTTAATATTATCTTTACTCTTTATCTATGTTATTTTCATTTTTTTTAGGTTGTGAACTGCTATGAACTTGTTTTGTATTATTATTTAACTTATCTTTACAACATAAATGTATAATTCTAAATATGACTCTAATTATGAAACCTTATTTTTTGATTGGTATTTTGTCTACCTATTTGTTTGCTTGCTGTTCAAGCGACAGTGTTAATGAAACTGTACCTCCAACACCTCCTACACCTCCTTCAGAGAAGTTACCTATCAATATTAGCACTTCTGTAAGTAGTCGTGCTACAGATTTGGCTTTTGAAGTTGGAGACAAGATTGGTTTGTATGTGGTCAATCATAATGCTGATGGTTCTGCTGCAGCACTACAGATTTCAGGAAACCATGTTGACAACATGCAGTATACATACAACAGTACTTGGACTCCTGCTACCCAGACTTACTGGATTGACAATAGTACTCATGCTGATTTTTATCTGTATTACCCTTATACATCTTCTATTACCAGTATTGATGCTATGCCATATAGCGTAAAGGCTAATCAGAGTCAGCTTTCTGATTACAAGGCTGGTGATTTGATGATTGGTAAGACCATTGACGTGGCTCCAACACAATCGTCTGTTAAGATTGAAGCTAAGCACGTTATGAGCCAAATGACTATTAACCTTGTTGCTGGCAATGGTTTTACTGATGCAACTTTGGCGGCTGCCAAAATTAGTGTAAAAGTCAATAGACTCAAAACTAAAGCTACTGCAAATCTTGCTACAGGTGCTGTTACTGCTATAGGTGACGATACAGATATTATTCCTTACAAGGTGGCTAATAATAGCTATAAGGCTATCGTTGTACCTCAAGCTGTTGGTGAAGGCAACTTGATCACTATAACTGTTGATGGTAGAGACTTTAATTTGCCTAAGACAAGCAACTTTACTGGCTTTGAGGCTGGCAAGAAACATAATTTTAACGTTACCTTGAGCAAGACCAGCAATGGTGTGAATGTAAACATCACCAAATGGGAGGATGATGGTAACGATTATGGTGGCACAGCCGAATAATAATGTTTTAAAGTATATACGCTATGATAAAGATAAAGCATAACTTATTATATATGGTTGCTGTTGTTGCCTATGTCTTGACTGGATGTAGCGACGATTTATTCAATGGTGACTATAGTCAGCATGATAGCAACCGCATACAGTTATCTGGTGACATCGACCAGCTTGCTGTGACTCGTGTTAATGACAATGGTTTCTGCAATGGTGACGTGATGGGTGTTTACATCGTAGATTACGATGGCAACAACCCTGGTACCCTGAAGGTTAGCGGCAACCGTGGCGACAATGTGCGTCATACTTTCGACGAACCTAACTATAAGTGGAGTTCTGCCTACGACCTTTATTGGAAAGACAAGCATACTCATATTGATGTGTATGGCTACTATCCTTATGCTAATCCTGAGAGTATCGAGGATTATCAGTTTGAGGTACAGAAGGATCAAAGTACTGCAACGGAAGATGGTGAGATGGGAGGTTACGAAGCAAGCGATTTCCTTTGGGGAAAGGTGTCTGATGTGGCTCCTACCACAAGCATAATCCGTTTGCCTCTTGCTCACCGCATGTCTAATGCCCGTGTTACACTGATTCAAGGTTCAGGCTTTGCAGATGGCGAATGGGCAAAAACTAAGAAGATTGTCTTAACAGCCAATGTTGCTCGCAAGGCAAGCATCAACCTTTCTACAGGAGAAATCAAGACTGCAGGTAGTGTGGAGAACAATATGACAATACCATCTCGTGTAAATGACGAGTGGCGCACCATCGTGGTTCCTCAAACTGTAGCAGCTGGTACAACTCTCTTCAGCATTACTATCGGTGGTGTGCCTTATAAGTTCACTAAGAACGAGGCGCTTACCTATGTGGCTGGCAAGATGATGAACTTCGGTATCAAGGTGGATAAGCAGGCAGGAAACGGTGCTTATAAGCTTACTTTGGTAAGCGAAAGCATTACTCCTTGGGAGAATGATTTGGTAAGCCATGATGCTACGGCGAAGGAGTATATTGTCATCAACTCTACTCCTGGAGGTTTGAAGAGTGCCATTACTGCGGCTAATAAGGACTATACCAAGATTAAGAATCTGAAGATTACAGGTGAGATTAATGCCAAGGATTTCTATTTCATGAGAGATTCTATGCCAATTCTTTCTGCTCTAAACCTCAAGGAAGTACATATCAAAGCATGGACTAATCCAAATAATTCAGGTGAAAAATATCTTGAAGACAAGATTCCTGTTTCGGCATTTAACGCGCAAGGTGGCGGTGGAAATTCAACCCTGGTCAATTTTGTTTTTCCGGATAGACTTAAGGCTATTGGTGATAACGCATTTACTAACTGTAAAAACCTATCAGGTTCGTTAATTATTCCAGAAGGAGTTGTAGAGATTCAAAGAGGAGCTTTTACTGGATGTAGTTCATTAAACGGTACTTTGTCTTTACCATCAACTCTAAAAAAATTAGGAACTTCAGGAGATGGACCTGACAAGGATATCAAAGACGAAGGTATCGACTATTACAACGGAGTATTTCAATACTGTTCTAATCTAACAGGAAATCTGATTATACCAGATAATGTTGAAATAATAAGAGGATATTGTTTTGATAGGTGCTCTGGTTTTTATGGAGAATTAAAACTTCCTTCTAAACTCAAAAAGTTAGGAGAGAGAGCTTTCTTCTTATGTAATAACCTAACAGGATCATTAGAAATACCACAAGGAGTTTCATCCATACCAAACGAAACATTTACGGAATGCGGTTTCAATGGTACTCTAACTTTGAACGATGGTATAACTAGTATTGGACAATCTGCATTTGGAGGTACCAGTTTTAAAGGAGAATTACATCTACCAAAAGGTCTGAAAGTAATTGCAGACCATGCGTTCTACAATAATGATTTTTCCGGGGAACTGAATATTCCTTCAACCGTCACTAGAATAGGTAACAAAGCATTTGCCTATAATTGGCGAATTATGGGTACTTTAGAGTTTCCTGAAGGACTTGAAAGCATCGGCGCTGGCGCATTTGCCAATTGCCGCAGCTTAGAGGGGCTCATATTCCCTGAAAGTCTCGAAAATATCAGATGGGAACCTTCTTGGACAGATGACGGCGGAGCCTTTCAAAACTGCTTTGGCATCAACAGCATTATTTGTAAAGGAACGATGCCACCACATGTTTACAAACAAGTTTTCGATGGCGTAGCCAAGGATAACTTCACTCTCGAAGTCCCAGAGTCTGCCATTTCCCAGTATCAATCAGCACCTGGCTGGTGCGACTTTAAGCGCATCGCAGCCCACCACGAGCTCGTTTGCCGACCATCTGTAGCCTGCGCTTTGAGCACGGAGCATAAGCAGAAATTAGTGATTAACGCCGAAGGCGAATGGGAAGTAGCCAGCAAGCCAGACTGGTGCGAGGTTTCTCCTGCCAGCGGCAACAAGAAGACAGAAGTAACTCTTACCATCAAGGGCATGGCTAAGAATGCTGATAGCCGTGAAGGAAAAGTGGTATTCCGTCTGAAAGATAAAGACTATACCCACGAATGCAGCGTTTCTCAGTATGGCTATGAATATGGTGAGAACGAATGGATTACTCTGCAGAAGGCTACTAAGGGCAATAAGGGTGGTATCAACATCGTTTTGCTTGGCGACGGATTTAATGCTAAGGATATTGCCAGTAGCGAATATCTGGATGACATCAAGCAGGAAGTGGAGTATTTCTTCGGTATTGAGCCTTACAAGACTTATCGCGATTACTTCAACGTCTATACCGCCATTCCGCTTTCTACGGAATCGGGCGTTGGAACTGTGAATACCATTCGCTATAACCGATTCAACACTACCTTTACTGGTGGCGTAGGCTTGAAGGCTGATTATGATGAAATATTCGATTATGCTTTAGGTGCACCAACTGTCAACAAGGGCAATCTTAATCAGACTCTGATTATCATAGTTCCTAATTCTACCGATTATGGTGGCATTTGCCAGATGTGGCCTGATGGTTCAGCAATAGCATTCTGTCCTAAGAGTACCTATGGTTATCCGCTCGATACCCGTGGCGTAATCCAGCATGAGGCTGGCGGACACGGATTTGGTAAGTTGGGCGATGAATATATCTATCACAATGCCTTTATCGATGCTTGTGGCTGCTCTTGCTGTGGACACGTTCTTGAATTCAACGGAGCCAAGTCGCTTGGTTGGTATGATAACCTGGAACTTACAGGCAAGATGCATAGCGTGGGCTGGAGCCATCTGATCTTCGACGACCGCTACAGCGACATCGTGGATATTTACGAGGGAGGCTACATGCACAATCGTGGTGTCTTCCGTTCGGAGCCAAACTCTTGTATGAACAACGATATTCCTTACTATAGCACCATCAGCCGTGAGAGTATCGTGAAACGTATCAAGGCATATGCAGGAGAAACCTACAGTTTCGAAGACTTCGTGAAGAACGACAAGCGAGATGCAGGTATCGTAGAAAGCCGTGCTTTCGGTGGCAATGGCGATATACGCAATGCAGGAACCTATCAGCATGCTCCTGTTATCCACAAGGGTAGTCCGCTAAAGATGGCAAAGGTGAGAAAGCATCGCTAATGGCGAACTTTAGGTTAATGATAGTATATATAATTAAAACAAGATAAAATGAAGAAGCGTATAATAAGAATCGCAAGTTTAGCGTTGGTTATATTAGGTATGGTATCTTGTAGCGATGAGCAGGAAACTGCTCTTCGCTCACAAGATGCGAAGTCAATACCAATGACATTCATAGTAAGCCATCCTGGACAAGCATCACGTGCTACAGATACAAACTTCGAAAAGGGCGATAAGATTGGACTCTACGTGGCAGACGCAAAAGCGCAATTGGAAATAGGTGGCAACCTTGTGAACAATAAAGACCTTATCTACGATGGTAGCAAATGGGATGCTGCAAGAACCCTCTATTGGGATGAAGGCACATATACAGCCTACGCTTATTATCCATACATGGAGAATGTAAGCAGCATAACAGACCAACCATTCAGCGTAGCTCTTGACCAAAGAGTTGCTAAGACAACTACATCCCTTGGTGGATATGAGGCAAGCGACCTGCTCTTTGCAACCAGCAAGAACATCACAGCATCAGATTCGCCTATAAACCTTACCTTTAAGCATATCATGAGTAAGCTGAAGATACGCTTGGTGAAGGGTGAGGACTTTGAGGGAGAAATGCCTGCTACAGCAGATGTGTATATCCACAACACAGTGCCTACAGCTACAGTCGATTTGCAAGCAGGTGTGGCTACTCGTTATGTAAAGGGAACACGCCATACCATTGTTGCTCGTCAAGACGATGAAGCCAGCTATTCTGCCATTATCGTTCCACAGCGCATCGACAACCGAATGCCGCTCATCGAAGTTGTGATGAAGGGTGTGAGCTATCTTTATGAGAGCAAGTTCCAATTTAAACCAGGAACAGAGCACCTTGTAAATCTCATCATCTCAGACAATCCTGATCAGGTGAAGATTGAGATTGGTGGTGAAATCCAGAACTGGCAATAAAAGGCATACACGAGTCTGATAATTTAATATTATTAGTCAATTTATTCGTAATTGCAATAGAGGCAGTAGTCATAAAGCTACTGCCTTTTTTCTGTTAAGTCGCTAATAGGATAAAGTCCTTTAAGGTTGCAATAATTACCGCTAAATACCAAATTTTCAGTCACTTATATTCCCTGTAACATACACTAATTAACCATAGCTATTTCTGCAATTGTTTGATTATCAATTTTGTAAGTTCAAGATAGAAGTGCAATTTTCAGGTAGAGGAAAAGATAAAATCTAATACCTGAAAACACCGAGGGGTTC
>CAKPZC010000085.1 GCA_934203355.1 uncultured Prevotella sp.
AATTTCCAAATTGAGTATAATCTTTTGAATATGAAATAGAATGAGTGCCAGAATATGTGACAACGAGCTTATTATTAATAGTATTATTAATAACCTTTAATTCTGCTACTTTTGCTTTATTTTTTTCGGTACTTATTTTTAGATTTGTACCTGAATCACTATAAATATACCCATTTAATCCATGTATGTAATAAGTATCTTTTTTAGACCCTTTTTCTAAAGTTATCTCATCCATGTTTTCATTAAAAACAAGCGTATTGTCATCAGAAAAAGAAACACTAACTGCTTCTCGATATTTATTATCTTTAGTAGCGTTTTTTCCCATTGCCACCCCATGTTCCTTCGAAGCGATAACAATCTTATCACCATCTTTCAGTTCTGACACTTTATTTACTAACTTGTAGTAGTCTCCCACTCCTGCAAAAGCCATCTGACTAAATGCAAGCAACAATGCTGTAATAGCATAGTTTAATAGTTTGTTCATTTTGATATTATTTAGGTTTAAAATTACGTTTAACAATTGCAAATATAGTCATTTTTATTGGATTGACGCCTTTACCCTCCACTTTTTTTAATATAAAAGTGAATAACACGAAAAAATTAGGGCTAAACTATTAAATATGAGACATACTTAACAATCAAACAATAGGAGAATATGGCAAGTATCAAGATGAAGTTCCGTGCGTCCTCGATTCACAAAGGAGAAGGTGTGATTTTCTTTCAGATTATTCACAAGCGTGTAGTGCGCCAGTTGGCTACACCTTATCATATAAAGGTATCCGAATGGAACTCTATTACCCAAAGTGTATTGTTGGAAAACGCGGAATTAAATACTGAGAGAAATCGCTATCTTGCCGACATCTCGGCAAAGTTGGATAGTGAATACAGATTGCTGTGTCGTATTATATCATCTTTTGACAAGAAAGCGGAAATGTATTCTGCTGATTGCATTATCAACGAGTATAGGCTGATTGCAAAAGAAAACACACTGTCTACGTTCATAAAATCCATCATCGTTCAACTGCAACAAAATCATCAGCATTGCACAGCACGCAACTATCAGTCTGCTCTCAACAGTTTCATGCGTTTCCGTGGCGGTGAGGACTTGCCGCTTGACATGATGGATGCCACCATAATACAATCTTACGAGGCGTGGTTGAAGAACCAAAGTATTTGCCGTAATACAAGTTCCTTTTATATGCGCATACTTCGTGCCATATATAATCGTGCGGTCGAAAAGAACCTTGTCACCCAACAGCATCCTTTCCGGCATGTTTATACAGGTATTGATAAGACACGCAAGCGTGCGGTGGATTTGGGGATGATAAAATCGCTCAAACAAATGGACTTGACTGGCAAGCAGTCCCAAAGTTTTGCGCGTGATATGTTCCTCATGTCGTTCTGCCTTCGTGGTATTTCGTTTGTCGATTTGGCAAAATTGCGGAAAACGGACATTCGTGGTGGCTATCTGTATTATACGCGAAGCAAGACTCGCCAATCGTTATGCGTGAAGTGGGAACCTATCATGCAGGAAATTACAGACAAATACAAACCACAAGTGGAGTCGTCAGAATATCTCTTTCCAATATTGTCGGATGATAGCACATTTAACAATAATGCATATCGAAACGCACAGATGCGCATCGGTTACAATCTGAAAGCCATAGCAAAAACTTTGGGATTGAAAGAAAACCTGACACTCTATGTCGCCCGTCATTCATGGGCAACCATTGCAAGAGACAGCAATGTGCCAGTGTCTGTTATCAGCGAAGCGTTAGGGCATGACTCGGAACTTACTACACAAATATATCTACAATCCATCCAGACTTCAGAGGTAGACAAAGCAAATGCAAGCATATTGGGACAATTACAGAATGAAATCTATAATTCTTGATAAGAGATATAGAATTTCGGTGTAAAGGTACAAATATTTATTGAAACAGAGTAGCTTATGACGATTTATTTTTCCATCTGGGGGGCTAAATGCTTAACATTTTCTAAATGACTGTTTAGCAAAAGAACCTAATGATAGTACATAACACGTTATAATGTAGCGACATACGCTTCTTTCTATATCTCTTATCAAGAGTTACAGAAAATCAAGTTGCAAAACACCCCCTTTTCGCTATGTCAAATGGGCACATTCAAACATGTTTGAACCCTGTTATGGCAAGAAAAGGATTATAACACAAAACTTTAATTCACATAAGATGAAGAATAAGACAGCGGCTCGAAAGGTTACGTCCACTAATGCAGGGGACGGCGGCGAAGCCGTGGCAATAAGTGAGGATACGAGACATTGGTACGTAGCTGTTGTAAGAGTCAACTGTGAAAAGAAAATCAAGATTGCTATAGAGGATTCATTCAACAGAATAGGCTACCAGTTAGAAACTTGGGTACCAATAAAAAAACGTACGGTTGTTAACAGCCGTGGCAAGCGTAATCTTCGCGAATATGTAGTATTGTCGACTTTTATTTTTGTAAAAGTGGAAGAAAAACACCTTAATGAAATACGTTTCCGTTCTGATGTCTACAAGATGTTGACAATGCCTGGTGAGAACTCACCTTGCACCATTCCCGACGAGACATTGAACAGTTTCCGCAGAATCTTGGAAAAAGACGAGGCTGTTGTCTTGGATCGTCCCCTCAAAAAAGGCGATAAGGTTCGTATCAAAGAAGGCGATTTGACTGGTTGTGTGGCATACGTGCAGCGCACACAAGGCAGCAAGGTGGTTATCGGTAACGAGATAAAATATATAGGTGGTGCAACCATTGAGATAAACAAGGACTCATTGGAGTATATAAAGGATTAAAATAAAGCAAAACTATATGCGTGATTTTAAAGACATCAAAGTCGCAGTAGCCGGTACTGGCTACGTAGGACTGAGCATAGCTACATTGCTATCACAACATCATCATGTAACAGCAGTAGATGTAATCCCTGAAAAGGTGGAAAAACTAAATAACAAGATTTCACCTATCCAAGATGATTATATCGAAAAGTATTTGGCTGAAAAGCCATTGAACCTTGTAGCCACTCTTGATGGCAAATCTGCTTATGCGGATGCTGATTTTGTGGTTATAGCTGCCCCTACCAATTATGATCCTGTAAAGAATTACTTCGACACTACCCATGTAGAGGAAGTAATCGACTTAGTATTGGAGGTTAATCCCGATGCTATCATGGTCATCAAGTCTACCATTCCAGTCGGCTATACTCGCAACCTCTACTTGAAGTACGCTCAGAAAGGAGTAAAGAAGTTCAATCTCCTCTTCTCCCCCGAGTTCCTTCGAGAGAGCAAAGCCCTCTACGACAACCTCTACCCCAGCCGCATCATCGTTGGTTATCCCAAGATAATCAACAAACCAGAATTTGAAGCAGAAAATAAGGCTATCCAGTCAGTAACAGATGTTGATATGCTTAAAGAAGCAGCCCACACCTTTGCTGACTTGCTGTTGGAAGGTGCTATCGGCAACCGTGAGGAAGGAGAAAAATCAACATTGGAAAATTCCTCATCGCCAAAGGCGACTAATTCAACATTCAACACTCAACATTCAAAATTCAACAAGGGAATTCCTGTTCTTTTCGTAGGTATGAAGGAGGCTGAGGCTGTCAAACTCTTCGCTAACACTTACCTTGCCCTTCGCGTCAGCTACTTCAACGAGCTTGACACCTATGCCGAGATGAAAGGTCTCGACTCCAAGGCTATCATCGAAGGTGTAGGTCTTGATCCCCGTATCGGCACACACTATAACAACCCATCATTCGGTTATGGTGGTTATTGCTTGCCCAAGGACACCAAGCAGCTCCTCGCTAATTATCAGGATGTCCCCCAGAACATGATGTCGGCTATTGTAGAGTCCAACCGCACTCGCAAGGATTACATCGCCGATGCCGTCTTGCGCAAGGCCGGCTGGTACGACTATTCAAGCAACAATCAATACGGAGCAGAACCCGGCAACTGTGTCATCGGAGTATATCGCTTGACAATGAAGTCCAACTCCGACAACTTCCGTCAGTCAGCCATCCAGGGCATCATGAAGCGTATCAAAGCAAAAGGAGCCGAGGTTATCATCTACGAGCCAACATTGGAGAACGGCACTACCTTCTTCGGCAGCAAGGTCGTTAATAACCTCGAAGAGTTCAAGTCTCAAAGCAAAGCCATCATCGCCAACCGCTTTGATGACTGCTTGAAGGACGTAGAAGACAAGGTGTACACTCGCGACATATTCCGCAGGGACTGATTTGAATTTTGAGTGTTGAATGTTGAGTTTTGAATTGTCGGCTTTGCCGATGTTGAGTTATTCAATTTTGAATTAAGAATTCCCAACTCATAATTCAACAATTCCTAACTCCTAATTGAGCAATTCATAATGCGCATAGCGCACAATTCAACATTCAAAACTCAAAATTCAAAATTCAACATTGTGCACAGTGCAAAGTAAATCAGTAAAATCAGCAGAATCAGTATTCAAAAAACGAATACGGATTATTCAGATTATTCTGATGCTTCGCCTTGAGCTAGTCGTTCAGTAAAATCAGCAGAATCTGTATTCAAAAAACGAATACGGATAATTCTGATTATTCTGATGCTTCTCCTTGAGCCAGTAAGTATATCAGTAAAATCAGCAGAATCTGTATTCAAAAAAATAAATACAGATTTATCTGATTTAACTGATGCTTCGCCTTGAGCCAGTATATCAGTAAAATCAGCAGAATCAGTATTCAGAAAAGAACCGAATACGGATTATGCCGATTTAACTGATGCTTCGCCGACAATTTAACACTCAACATTGCGCACAGCGCGTAATTCAACATCGGCAAAGCCGACAATTCAAAATTCAACACTCAAAACTCAACATTGCCAAAGGCAACCATTCAACACTCAACACTCAAAATTCAACATTGCGTCTACGACGCTAAACCCAGGACAATAGGGTTTCTGTGGATCAAGGTCGGAGTGTCCCACTATCAATGCCCTCGGATATCTACTATGCAGTTCCTTAAGCAACCGTCTCAGCGCCTGCTTCTGTGCCTCCGTCCTTGTGTCGCAAGGAGTCTTGCCGTCTTCGGCAAGACCTCCTACATATGCAACCCCAATAGAATGGCGGTTATGATTTCTACAATGCGCACCAATGCGCTCCTCAGGTCGTCCACGTTCGATGGTCCCGTCGGTAGGAATCACATAATGATACCCACACCCCTTCCATCCCAGTGAGCGGTGATAGCGGTCAATATCCGCCATTCTCAATGTGCTGCCCGCCTTATTGGCGGTGCAATGCACAATAATCAAAGTTATCGTTCGCATAATTACATGAGTTCAATGATTATACCTCTACACTGTCTTCGCCGTTCTCAGAGCCAGTGCCGTCTGGATTGCCCGTAGAGC
>CAKPZC010000086.1 GCA_934203355.1 uncultured Prevotella sp.
CATCGTGCGGACATGCGTGTGCGCACGATAAAAATATAAAGAATATACGGAAAGACATTGTCTGCTAATTTAAGGAAAAAGGTGAATTATGTTTATGGCCCCATGAACAATGAAACTCTTGATCTTGGAACACTAAAGTTGCGACCAACAACAATTATGTTGAATGAGGTTCATGTGACAGCAAAGGTTCCACGCATGACAATGTCGGGCGATACGATTGTATTCAATCCCAGTGCATTTAAGCTAAAAGAAGGCGACCGTTTGGAGGAGTTGATTCGTAAACTTCCTGGAGTTGAACAGCGCAATGGTGCTCTTTACTGGAACAATAAGCCACTTCGTCTCATGGTTAACGGACAGAATGTATTTGGTGGAGATGGTATCATTGGTCAATTGCCAGCTGAGGTAGCTGATAAGATAAAACTTTACGACCGTAAGTCGGAGTTGTCGCGTCATACAGGCAAGGATGATGGAAACGAAAACAATGTGCTTGATATTCAAATAAAATCTGGATTCCTTGATAGATGGTATGGTTGGGCAGAAGGCAACTATGTAACTGGTAATCATTATATGGGTAAACTTCAAGCCAACTTGCTTAGCGACAAAAATCCTCAAATTTTATATTTTAAGGCCAATAACGAAAATCAACTTGTGGAGCGCACTGATGGGAAATGGGTGAATTCCCTTGTCGACAAATTTGGAAAAGATATCTTTGGCGCTTATAATTATGAACATAATTGGAAAACCAAAGGGTTGAATGGCTACACAAACAACCACTTTGATGTGTCTGCCTCGTTCGGACATGCAGACGGATGGGGAGCGACTTATTCAAACAAGGAGACTTTCTTTGATAAAGAAGATCACATGTTTTCGATGACTCGCAATCAGAATAAACTCCATACGCTTAAACCTAAATTGTTTTTAGAACTCTTTGCCTATACCGACGCCAAAAACTCGGTGTTGGTCAATGCAGAGGCTTTATATGAAAAGAAACATACATTAGAGGAATCTGATGTGGCTAAATTTGTCGTTGGTAATGATGGAGCTGTTTTTGATAATATAGAGGCAGCGATGTCGGTGCGTGAAGGGGATAAACTTTATGACCGTTTGGTAAATCGTATTCGCTATTATACTACTTCAGACCAGCAACAACGGAGATTGAAGACCAACTATCAATGGACTCACTATATTGCAAACAAAGGACAGTTCAGCCTTAATGGTAATACAACTATAGAGGGTTTGTCGAACGAAACATATATCAATAGGCAACTTGAATATCTGCGAGATCGTAGGTCAGAGAACCTTGTGCAGTATAGCGACAATCCAACCAACTCCTTTGCAACGCAACTCCAAGCCACTTTTGCTTACTGGATAAGTGGAAAAGTGATGTTGCAGTTGCAGGACTTTTTTAGGTACAGTTACTCGCATGAAAGTCGCGACTTCTTCTCGGATACACAAAATGAGATAAATCCAGAAAAGAAGTCAATGGACAAACCGACGACTATTGATGTGAACAATTCTATGGACTATAAGAACTATATTCTTTGGAATGCCATATCTACAGCCTTGGTTTACAATCCATCTAAGAAAATACAGATAGTGCCTGTAGTGACTTTCTATGCGATGCGTGATAAAGGCGACCTCGTATACGGACAACTTGATACTGCCGCAGTGAACACTGATTGTTATGTCGACCCTTCATTAAATATGAAATGGAAAATAGGACGTGATCGTAATATGAATATTTCGTTTGCCTACCAAACAAAGAGATATTCTACATATTATAAACTACAATGGCGTGATGCATCAGATCCAATGTATGTGAGGTGTGGCAACCCAGAGTTGAAGTATACGCACAATCATACGACTATGTTTAATTACAATCGTATGTGGTTGCGCAAGCAGATTACTCTATCGCTTACGGCTTCGTACTCAAAGGATATAAATGCAGCTTCTACCTTGTATCGCTATGACTCTAAGACTGGTGCATACACTTCGTCTCCAATTAATGTGAAGGGTGGTGATACGTATAGTTTTGCGGTAAACTATACTCAAGGCTTCGGTGTTGACATACAATTGAAGAATAAAGTAAGTGGAGCATGGAAGAAAAGTTATGGCTATCTGACAATTGTAGATAATGCTACTATGCCAGAACTCAATAAGCAGAATCTTTTTTCATTTAATGATAATTTTGAACTCGCTTATGAGACGAAGAAGGTGCAGACTTCTCTCTTTGCTGATGTTTCATACAATCGTTATCGCTATGCTGATCAGAGCTATAATTCAAACCCGCTTTATTTGATGTATGGGTGCAATGCAAGACTGAAACTTTCTGCATTTAGTATAAATGCACGAGTGTGGGATGATTTCCGTACTGGTTACAAGGCTTCTACAATGAATCGCCATCGATTAATGAGTCGTGCAGGTATTTCCTATACGTTCAACAAACAAAAGTGTAGGATCGGAATCGTTGCTGATGATATTTTCAATCAGGCACGTGATTTTAGTAGTACTTATAATGCTTATGAGCGTTCTGAGAAATGGAGTGAGACTTTCCATCATTATATTGGGGTGGATTTCATGTATCAGTTTGATGCTAAAGCAAAGAAGAAGACAAACAAATGAGGAAGAATGTAATCAAAGCTTATCAACAGATTGAACATTCTGATTGTGGGATAACTTGTATCCGTATTATCGCAAGATATTACGGACGGGTTATCCCGCTTAGCATTTTAAGAAGCATGTGTGATGTGGGACGCATGGGAATTTCTCTACGCGACATTATTGACTGTATGCGTAAACTGGGTTTTCACGCAGAGGCTGTTAAGGTAGGGCGTGATGATTTGCTACGTATGCCATTGCCAGCGGTGATATATTGGGACCAATGTCATTATGTCGTACTGTATAATATTAGAGGAGAGAAATTTTATATAGCCGATCCCTCTCGTGGAAAGATATGTCTATCTGGCGATGAGTTTTTCCGCCATTGGATGATGTCGGACAATGCTGGGTTGGCAGTAGTGGCAGATCCTACCGACAAATTTTATACGCTTGAATTGCCAAGAACAAGTGGGCTAAACCACGGATTGTGGAACATGGTTTGTCGAACAGTTTTTAACAACCGACTGTCGTTTGCTGTCGTTCTATTATTGCTTTTGGTGGCGATGATAGCAGATGTGTTTACACCAGTGCTTTTCCAACATACAGTTGATGACGGTATTAATGGACGTAATTTACCTCTCGTATGGCTCTTGGTCGTTGGACAGTTTCTTGTATTTTTGGGTAATTATGTGTCTTCAAATGTTGCTCATCTCATTTTGACTAAAACAGGTTTGCGAATGGGAATGAACATGGTGGATGATTATCTCTCCAAATTGATTCGTTTGCCAATGTCTTTTTTTGACCGAAAGGTGGCTTCGGATTTAATACAGAAAATTGATGACCAAAACAGGCTTATGGGCTTTCTCCTCGATGTGCCACAGCTTTTGTTTTTTACGATAGCAAATCTTGTCGTCTTTTCATGTCTCATGCTTTATTATAATTATTGGGTGTATATCATTTTTCTTTTATCTGTTGCATCATCGTTTATTTGGACTCAACTTCATCTTGCTCGTCGTAAAGCTATTGACTATTCACATTTTTCCTATGCCTCTGAGAATCGCAATAATGTTTATGAACTTGTAAATGGAATGCAAGAAATAAAGATTAATAATGCTCAATTAACGCGAGTGAAGGTTTGGAATAAGGTTCAAACTAAGATAAATGCTTTGGCCATGCGCTCTGCCTTGCTTAATTTGTCGGTTGAGAGTGGTAATATGTTTCTCCTTCGTATTCGGGATATTCTTATTACTGGCTTGTGTGCTACATGGGTTGTGAAAGGGCAGTTGACTATAGGCGAGATGATGACTATAAACTACATTGCAGGACGACTTGCGTTGCCGTTTGACAATTTGGTGTCTATTCCACGTCGACTTCAGGATGCTTCAATATCGTACGAACGTCTTGATGAAATTCTAAATAAGTCGAAGGATAATTCGAAAAATAATGAATTGAGTGGTATTCAAAATGCAACTCTTCATTTTGATAATGTCTCATTTAAATATCCTGGTTCCTATTCGCCGTATGTGATAAATAATTTTACGGCTATAATAGAACAAGGTAAGACTACAGCTATAGTAGGTCCAAGTGGATGTGGTAAGACTACGCTTCTTAAATTGATGCTTGGTTTCTATGTTCCGCAGAAAGGAAGTCTGAAAATAGGAAATATGGATGTCGCTGATGTCGATAATGATGAATGGTTGCGTTATTGTGGTGTGGTGATGCAAAATGGATATGTTTTTAGTGGTACAATAATCGAGAATATAGCATTGTCGGAAACTAATCCCGATGAGGATAAAGTTCGTGAGGCAGCAAGGTTGGCATGTATCGACGATTACTTCTCGTCCTTGCCCATGGGGTATCACACCCGGCTTGGTAATGCAGGACTTGAATTAAGTGGTGGTCAAAAGCAACGTTTATTCATAGCCAGAGCGGTGTACAAAAATCCGCAGTTCTTGTTTCTTGACGAAGCCACCTCGTCGCTTGATGCTAATAATGAGTCGGCGATAGTCCTGAATTTAGCTCGCTATAATAAGGGACGCACTGTTGTGGTTGCTGCTCATAGGCTTAGCACTGTTCGACATGCTGACAAAATTATATATATGGACAAAGGTGATTTGGTGGAAGAGGGCACGCACGAAGAACTTGTAGCTCGTCGTGGAGCTTACTATCGGCTTGTGCGCGAACAACTTGATTCAAATTGATAAGTAATGTTGTATCATCTTATGATGATTACATAAATTTTGTAAATTTAATTAAAAAAAGGTCGGAGGGGGGAATTTGAAAAGTTTCTTGTAACTTTGGAGCGAAATGGTGTCGTGGGAGAAAAGCTTTCTAATAAAGCTCTCCTCCCTTAAAAATGAAGTGTTTTGAACATGCGACATTCCAAGTGTATTCATGAGAATATAAGTGGGGTGTCGCTGATTTTCTAACTTAATAATTGCATACATATGAGTAAATCTATTAATCTAAGTAGGTGTTCTTAATTATTTTTATATATGAGCCTTTCTATAGGAGTAGGATATGGCAGAGTAAAACAAAAGCGG
>CAKPZC010000087.1 GCA_934203355.1 uncultured Prevotella sp.
TTTGCTTTTACAACTCAAACTCTTTATAACAACTTTGATAAGTATGGGTAGCAGCTTGTCTACTTGTCAACTCGTTTTCTTGTTTACTCCTTTCCTTGTTCACTCGTCTTTTTGTAAAACTATCACTTATATTTCTTTGTTTTTTTATATTATTTTTTTATGACTTCATCCTTTCAATCATTTATACATATCGACGACATTCGTCTGCATGCCCGCCACGGTGTGCTGCCACAGGAGCAGCTCACAGGCAACGACTACTCCATATCCGTAAAGATAGGCTACGACATATCTCGGGCAATGCGCACCGACGACGTGGCAGACACGCTCAACTATGCTGAGGTCTACAGGATAATAAAGACCGAGATGTCTGTACCCTCGAAACTCATAGAGCATGTGGCAGGACGCATTGCCGACAGGCTTGTAGCCGAATTTGCCGAAATAACCTCAATAGTGCTCCGTGTTACCAAACTCAATCCACCAATGGGGGCAGACTGTCGTGGAGCAGGAGTCGAAATACATGTTGTAAACGAAAAAACTAATTGATTGTTTGTAGTTTTATCAATTAATTAAGTAACTTTGCAACTTGATAGGTCATAGTATATACTATGAAGTCGCAAAGAACAAGACACCCGGGAAATCTCGTTTATGACAAAAAAAATATTATTGGCTTTAGCGCTCTTTGTGGGATTCGCGTTGGTGGCAGTAGCTGCTAACAAGAAATTCACGCTATGCATCGACCCAGGACATGGTGGAAAGGACACAGGAGCACCAGGAAGCATATCTGTAGAAAAAAATATAAATCTTAAAGTGGCACTTGCTTTCGGAAAATATGTTGAGAGCAATTGTCCTGATGTGGCTGTGGTTTACACACGCCGCACAGATGTTTTTATACCGCTTTATGAGAGGGCGGAGATAGCCAACCGCAAGAAAGCCGACCTCTTTATCTCAGTGCATACCAACGCATTGAAGGGCAACCATACGATGCGCGGTTTCGAGACTTATACGCTTGGCGACGGTAGTTCGCACGCCAAGTCGACCAATCTGGAAGTGGCAAAGCGCGAGAACTCTGTGATTTTTCTTGAGAAGGACTACAAGCAGCATTATGTTGGATTCGACCCCAATTCGCCAGAGAGCAATATAATGTTTGAGTTTATTCAGGACAAAAACCTCACAAGGAGTATTGAACTTGCAAAAATGATGCAGAAACACGTCTGCCGTGCTGCCAATCGTCCCAATAAGGGTGTGCATCAGCAGAATCTTGCAGTTTTGCGACTTACGTCGATGCCGGCATGTCTGATTGAGTTGGGCTATATCACCACGCCAAGCGAAGAGCAGTTGCTTAACAACAGACAGCAGATAGATAATATAGCGCGAGGTATATACAACGCGTTTGTGGACTACAAGAACAAGTATGACGTGGGCATGACAGTGCCCTACAAGCCAATAGCCGACCCAATGCCCGAGCAGCCACTAAATGACGGCAATGCCGAGGCAAAAGCCGATAACGACAATGATGCTGACAACAGTGCCAGGCAGAAGCAAAAAGCCGACGACAATGTGGGCTATATGCCAGAAAGAAGAAAGTCGGCTGAACGCAAGGCTTCAGAGCGAAGGACAGCTGAACGCAGAAACACCGTCCGAAAAAATAATGTTGACAGCCAAGCTGAGCCAAGCAATACTTCTGCTCAGAATAAACCCAAAGCTTCGGAGTCAAAGGAGCCACATGTGGCAAGAAACAATACGCAACCCAAGAGAACCGTGGCGAAGGTGGATGTCGACCAGTCGCGTCCTGTGTTCAAAGTGCAGGTGCTTGTGTCGCAGCGCAAGCTGAAACATGGCGATCACAACTTCAAGGGTCTTGATGGATGCGAGTTCTACGAAGAGGGCGGTATGGTGAAATACACCTATGGAGCGTCCAACAACTACAACGAAATCTACCGTCTACGCAAGGAGATTCTCGACCTCTTCCCCGGAGCGTTCATCATAGCCTTCAAGAACGGCGAGAAGATGGATGTCAACCAAGGCATACGTGAGTTTAAGCAAAACAGAAACAAATAAAAACAGAGACTATAATATGAAAGCGTTTACAAAGGAAGTGAAAATCGCACTCGTCGCAATCGTCGGCGTGATTATATTGTTTTTCGGCATGAACTTTCTGAAGGGGCTCAACCTCTTTTCGTCGACCAACGACTACTATATAGAATTCAAGGACATCAGCGGATTGTCGTCGTCGAGTCCTATTTATGCCGACGGTTTCCAGGTGGGCACAGTGAAAGACGTAGTCTACGACTATTCGGGTGACCATCCAATACGTGTGCTCGTGGGGCTCGACAAGGACTTGCGCATTCCTGTTGGTTCTACAGCCGAAATCGAGAGCGACCTCATGGGAAATATCAAGGTCAACCTGTTGCTCGCCAACAATCCTCGCGAGCGTGTCATGCCCGGCGGCTCAATCTCGGGCGAAGTCAATGCAGGAGCATTCGGCAAGGCAGCGCAGATGATACCTGCCATAGAGAAAATGTTGCCCAAGCTCGACAGCATTCTTGCCAGCGTCAATATGTTGCTCGCCGACCCTGCGCTTGCACAGTCGCTTCACAACGTGCAGACCATCACCGACAACCTCACCACATCGTCGGCTGAACTCAACACGCTCATGAAGCAGCTCAATCGTGGTGTGCCGACAATGATGGCAAAGGCAAATGGAGTGCTCGACAATACCAACAAGATTACAGGTAACCTTGCGCAGCTCGACTTGCAGACCACAAAGCAACAGGTCGACCAGACTATTGCCAATGTACAGGAACTTACTTCGAAACTCAACAGCAACAACGGAACGCTCGGTTTGCTTATGACCGACCCTGCACTCTACAACAATCTCAATTCCACTATGCGCAGTGCCGATTCGCTGTTGATAAACTTCCGCCAGCACCCTAAGCGATATGTACACTTCTCGTTGTTTGGCAGAAAAGACAAGTAGTTGTTAATTAGATTTTGTATAAATAACAACAGTCGAATGTTTCACGGTTTCAGACCCCCGTCTGAGACCGTTTTCTTTGGTCTTTTTCACCGACTTACGATTTTTGTGCCCAATGTTTCACCAAAAAACGTGCAAACCACACAGATACGCAATAATCGTCGGAAAATCAGTCAATTACCCCATTTTGTGGGCTGTAACAGTTGTGAAAATCATAAAAAAAGCTAACTGGCGGTAAATAAGCACTTTATACAGGAGATAAAATGCAATAAAAAAGCCGCCTATTTGCTCACTTCAAAAATATTCGCTAACTTTGCAGTTGAATTTAAGTGAAACTGTCGAAAGACATTATTAATATAGCACCACAGCCAATGAATGTAAGTCCTAATAAGCTTTGGGACAAGTGTCTTGCGCTCATACGTGAGAACATTTCCGAGCAACAATTTAACGCATGGTTCAAGAGTACCGTCTTTGAGTCCTTTACCGAGGAATCGAGGACTGTATTATTGCGTGTGCCAAGTCCGTTCGTCTACGAGTACTTGGAGGAGAACTATGTCGACCTGTTGCGCAAGGTGCTTACGCGTGTTTTCGGAACAGGCGTTAACCTGTCGTATCGTATAGTCACCGACAGCGAGAACAAGAAAACACAGGTTGTTGAGGGCGACGATCCAACCGACGAGCTTATGCGTCCGCGCCAGCGCGACAATGCCAACGAGGCTCCAGGAATGCTCGATGCGGCGCCACAGGTGCAGATTGACCCACAGCTCAACCCTCATCTTACATTCAAGAATTATATAGAGGGCAATAGCAACAAGTTGCCGCGCACCGTAGGACAGTCGATAGCCGAGAATCCGCAGAACATGCTTTTCAATCCGTTCTTTGTCTATGGACCATCGGGATGTGGCAAGACCCATCTCATCAACGCCATCGGTGTGGAGGCTAAGCAGCGTTTCCCGCAGAAGAGGGTGCTCTATATCAGTGCGCGCCTGTTTGAGGTGCAGTACACCAACGCCGTGTTGCGCAACACTATCAACGACTTCATCAACTTCTACCAGACAATCGACATTCTTATCGTCGACGACATACAGGAGTGGGAGGACAAGAAGGGAACCCAAAACACCTTCTTCCATATATTCAACCACCTGTTCCGCAACGGCAAGCGCATCATTCTTGCCAGCGACCGACCGCCTGTGAAGCTCAAGGGAATGAACGAGCGTCTCATCACTCGTTTCTCATGTGGCTTGATTGCTGAGCTCGAAAAACCCAACGTACAGCTGTGTGTCGACATCCTCGAAAGCAAGATTAAGCACGACGGTCTCAACATCCCAGAGGATGTAGTGAGGTTTATTGCCTCTACAGCCAATGGCTCGGTGCGCGACTTGCAAGGAGTGGTCAACTCGCTCATGGCTTATAGTGTTGTCTACAACTGCAACATCGACATGCAGCTGGCTGAGCGAGTAGTGAAACGCTCGGTGAAAGTGACCGACGAGCCACTCAGTGTCGACACTATCATCGAGAGTGTGTGTCAGCATTACAACGTGACTCCTGCCAATATCAACAGCCGCAGTCGAAAGAAAGACTATGTTATGGCACGCCAGGTGGCAGTGTATCTCGCACAGAAATACACCAAGATGCCTGCAAGCCGCATAGGTCGTCTGGTTGGAGGGCGCGATCATTCCACCGTCATCTATAGTTGCAATCAGGTGGAGCGCCGACTCAAAGTCGACCAAAAATTCCTAAGCGAGATAACGAGTATCGAAAACTCGTTCAAGATAAAGAACTGACAATTCATGCCGACTGACTGCGTATGAGTTGTCAGTCTTTTCGTTTTTATATAAGTAACAGTTCAGAATTATCTTTACATATAAGGATGTATCAAAAGTCAAACAAATGCGGGCTGAAAGCCCAATGTTCTCCATAGCCCAGGGCAACGCCCTGGGTAACGGAT
>CAKPZC010000088.1 GCA_934203355.1 uncultured Prevotella sp.
AGCCCGCATTATTTGGGTTTTGACACACTCTCACAGATTGCCACTCATATATAAAGATAAATATGACCACATACTTAATCTATCTGATATGAAAAAAATATTTGCTACAGTTTTAATGGCATTGTCGCTGACATCAGTAAAGGCGCAAACAGGCGCACAGTATGAACCTGCCCCCGAGAACATCGAGGCACGCCAACACTTCCAGGACTCGAAGTTTGGCATCTTCCTGCATTGGGGCCTATATGCCATGCTCGCCACAGGCGAATGGACAATGACCAACAACAACCTGAACTATAAGGAGTATGCAAAACTTGCCGGAGGATTCTATCCGTCGCGATTCAATGCCAGCGAATGGGTGGCGCAGATAAAGGCTTCGGGTGCCAAGTACATCTGCTTCACAACACGCCACCACGAGGGATTCTCGATGTTTAAGTCGAAATATTCTGACTATAATGTAGTAGACGCAACCCCGTTCAAACGCGACATAGTGAAGGAACTTGCCGACGAATGCCACCGCCAGGGCATCGACATACACTTCTACTACTCGCACATCGACTGGCAGCGAGAGGATGCACCGCTCGGACGCACCGGACTCGGCACTGGCAGACCCAAGGACAAGCAGAACTGGGACTCCTACTATCAGTTTATGAACAACCAGCTCACCGAGCTACTCACCAACTATGGACGAGTGGGAGCAATATGGTTTGACGGCAAGTGGGACCAGGACATCAATCCGTCGTTCGACTGGCGTTTGCCCGAGCAGTATGCCTTGATTCATAAGTTGCAGCCAGCCTGCCTCATTGGTAACAACCACCACGAGACACCATATGCTGGCGAGGACTTCCAGATGTTTGAGCGCGACTTGCCAGGCGAGAACTCAGCTGGACTCTCGGGACAGACAATATCGCAGTTGCCCCTTGAGACCTGCGAGACAATGAACGGAATGTGGGGCTACAAGATAACCGACCAGAACTATAAGTCGACCAACACACTCATACAATATCTTGTGAAGGCAGCCGGCAAGAATGCCAACCTGCTTATGAACATCGGTCCGCAACCCGACGGATGTCTGCCGGCAGTGGCTGTGCAGCGACTCAAGGAGATGGGCGAGTGGATGAAGGTGTATGGCGAGACCATCTATGGCACACGTGGTGGCTTCGTGGCTCCCCACGACTGGGGAGTGACCACACAGAAGGACAACCGCCTGTTTGTGCACATACTAAACCTTCAGGACAAGGCCCTCTATCTGCCTACTGGCAACAAGACCGTGAAGAAGGCAGTGGACTTCGTAAGCCGCAAGGCAGTGAAGATACAGAAATGCCAGGGCGGAGTGATGCTCTACTTCGACTCAGTGCCGACCGAAGTGGACAGAGTTGTGGAGGTGAAACTGTAGGACAATAGAATATCCCTCATGACTATTTTTATAAAAAGAGATTATCAGTTGAAACCATTGTTTTTACAGATAAGTAGGTGTTCTTAATTATTTTTATATATGAGCCTTTCTATAGGAGTAGGATATGGCAGAGTAAAACAAAAGCGGGCTGAAAGCCCAAGTCCTCCACAGCCCAGGGCAACGCCCTGGGTATAAGGCATTTACGGACAATGCGCCCTGTAAGGGCAGCTCTAACGTTCCTTTGTTTTTTACAGTTGCCCTTACAGGGCGCGTTGGTTGTTTGTCTCCGTTTACCCAGGGCGATGCCCTGGGCTATGGAGGACTTGGGCTTTCAGCCCGCTTTGTATGAGTTTTAAACACACACTCCTCATATATATAAAGATAAATCTGAACTGTTACTTAATCCTATTTTCGCATAACGACACCCTCGCTCTTTTTTCCATCCATCATAATTTTGAGTGCGTCGTTGAAGCGCACCAC
This sequence comes from uncultured Prevotella sp., assembly GCA_934203355.1. Classification (GTDB taxonomy): domain Bacteria; phylum Bacteroidota; class Bacteroidia; order Bacteroidales; family Bacteroidaceae; genus Prevotella. The sequence goes on from CAKPZC010000088.1 coordinate 1,874, forward strand.
TCTCACGTGTTCTGTCTCCTCGACGGCAGGCATTTGGTCGAGCACGTCTTTGCGGAAGAGTCCGTCGCCGCGGTTTTCGTCAACCGTGAAGTAGCCCACTCCAAACGAGGTGAGGTTTTGGAAGAAGTGAGTGCCCTGGCTGGGGTCGACCCGATAGTTCTTCAGAGCCACTTCGACAATGACACGCGCCGCGCTGATGTGAGGCCATTTTACGGGTATGCCGAGCCATGGGTCGGACGAGCCCCAGCGTCCTGGTCCCACAAGCACGTAGTTGGTGCCAAGTTCGAGATACTTCTGATTGATTTTCTCAATCTCGCGAGCTATCATGGGGTTGTCGGATGCGGTGAATCGGTCGTCGGTCTTGACGTAGACCACGTCGGTGACATCCTCGGTGACACCATGACCGAGCGAGTTGTGTGAGCGTATCAGGCAGTCGTTGTCGCTGATAGCCGTCACGTCCTCGTTGAGCATCTGTTTGGAGTCGACGATAGGGCGAATTTGCAGCAAGTAGAGCGATCCCGTGCGGTCGGCATTCAGATTGCAAGCAAACTCAATCTCCACAGGTCGGCGCATCGACTCGGCACCATACTTCATCGACATCTGTAGCAGTTCGGGCAGTGGGAACACACCATGCTGAAGCACTGATGCAAAAGTGAGCACCTTGCGTCCGCCGTCGTAGATGCCATCGCGTATCACCTGGTCGTAGGGGTCGTAGGTGGAGGCTATGTAGGAGAGCGAGTTGTCGCGCTCAGCCTCCTTCACCTTCAGGTTGAGAATGTTGAAACCGTCGTCGACCTTGAAGTCGTTGCCCACATGCTTGGTGTCGAGAGCATAGAATCGAGTCTGAGTCTGGCGCAGTGCCGTGTCGACCTCGCTGGTCTGCAGCACCTGATTAGGATGATAAGGCGACACGCGTAGCGTCTGTCCGCCGTCGACGATATACTTGCCGAGTCCGAGCGCAAGCGACGCTATGCCGTCTTCGGCCCGCTCGTCGCCGATAGGGTAGTAGTTGAGCGAGCGCAACACTCCCGAAATGTTGGGATAGTAGCGTCCGTCGTACTGTTTGCCCACCACCTCTTGCAGTATGACAGCCATCTTCTCCTGGTCGATGACGTTGCTCGTGGCAGTCATGTAGGCCTTAGAGTCCTTATAGTAGACCGAAGCATAGACACCCTTGATGGCGCACGCCAACATCTCGAGCATGGCATATTTGTCGTCGAGATAAGGAATCATATAGGTGGAGTAGATACCAGCAAACGGCTGGTAGTGAGCATCTTCGAGTAGCGAGCTTGAGCGAATGGCAATAGGCGACTTCACCGCTTCGAAGAAGGTGAAGAAGTCGGCTATAAGCGAGTCGGGCAGCTGAGCGCGGAGGAAGTGTTGCAGTATGACATCGTCGGGAGCGTCGCTGAGCGCAATCTGATAGAGATTGTTATGCTCCATGAACTGGTCGAAGACATCGGTGCACAGCACCACCGTCTTGGGAATCTGCACCGTGGCGTTGGCGAAGGAGTTGAAGTCGGGATGAGTCTTTATGATATTGTCGAGAAACGCCAAGCCTCTGCCCTTGCCGCCGAGCGAACCCTCGCCGATGCGTGCGAAATGAGAGTAGGAGTCGAACTTCATGCGGTCGAACACAGCCACGATACCAATGTTCTTCATGTGTCGATATTGCACAATAGCATCGAATATAATCTCGCGGTGAGCCGTCACATCCTGCAGTCGGTCCCACGTGATTTTCTTCAGATATTCAGCCACGGGGAAAATGGCTCTTGCCGACAGCCATCGGCTCATGTGGTTGCGCGAGATATGATAGAGCATAGAGTCGTCGGGGATGTTGAAGACATTGTCCTGCAACTCCTTGAGCGAGTGGATGCGCATGATTTCGGCTTTGGTCTTCGGATCGCGGAAGATGAAGTCGCCGAATCCCATGTGCTCCTCCATCATCTTTCTGAGGTCGAGCGCCATCTTCTTGGAGTTCTTGTCGACAAAGCGGAATCCCTCGGCTTCCGCTTTCTCGCGGTTTTCCGATTCCGAACTCTCAAGAATGAGTGGCACATAAGGATTGTAGTTGTGGATATTGCGCAGCAATTTAAATCCAGCCTCGGCATCTTTCACGCCTTTAACGGGGAATCGCACGTCGCTAATGACACCCAGAATATTGTCGGAATACCTCTCGTAGAGAGCCATTGCCTCCTCGTAGTTGCGCGCGAGCACCACCTTGGGGCGACCTCTCATTCGCAAAGTTGCGGCATGGCGGTTGAGAGCCTCGGTAGAGAACCGCTTGCTCTGAGCGAGAATATAATTATAAAGATTAGGCAGAATGGAACTATAGAACCTGATGCTGTCCTCCACGAGCAAAATCATCTGCACGCCACCCTCCTGAATGTCGTGTTCCAGATTCATCTTGTCCTCGATGAGCTTAATGATAGAAAGGATGAGGTTGGTGTTGCCAAGCCAGCAGAACACGTAGTCGAAAATCGACAAGTCCTCGTTCTCTATGCGTTTGGTGATGCCGTGGGAGAAAGGAGTGAGCACAATGCAGTGCATGTGAGGAAACTCCGCCTTAATGTCGTGTGCCACGCTGAAGGCATCGTTGTCGGCATTGCCAGGCATGCAGATGACAAGATCGATATGCATTGTCTTGAGCACCTGGCGTGCCTCCTCGGTGGTGCTCACCTGGGTGAAGGTGGGCGGATAGCGCAGTCCGAGTTCCATATACTCATTATAGATTTTCTCCTCTACACGTCCGTCGTCCTCAAGCATAAAGGCATCGTAGGGATTGGCGACGATGAGCACATTATATATACGGCGCATCATCAGATTGACGAAGGTGACGTCCTTGAGATAGAACTTTTGGTATTCTTTAGGTATCATAGACTTAGTCCTCCTTGGGTTTAAAAGTATGGATATAAAAAAAGACACCTTCCTTTTCAGAAAGATGTCTTCAAAAAATCTTTGTTGGGATACTCGGACTCGAACCAAGAATGACAGGACCAGAATCTGTAGTGTTACCATTACACCATATCCCAA
>CAKPZC010000089.1 GCA_934203355.1 uncultured Prevotella sp.
AAGCCCTACACTATCGTAATACCGCCACCTAACGTGACTGGTGTGCTTCACATGGGCCACATGCTCAACAACACTATTCAGGACATCCTCGTGCGCCGAGCACGTATGGAGGGAAAGAACGCTTGTTGGGTGCCGGGCACCGACCACGCTTCTATCGCTACCGAGGCTAAGGTGGTGAAACGCCTCGCCGATCAGGGCATCAAGAAGCGCGACCTCACACGCGAGCAGTTCCTCGACCACGCTTGGGACTGGACCAACGAGCACGGCGGCATTATCCTCAAGCAACTCCGCCGACTGGGAGCAAGCTGCGACTGGGACCGCACATCGTTCACTATGGACGAGAAGCGCTCGGAGAGTGTGCTCAAGGTGTTTGTCGACCTCTACAAGAAGGGACTCATCTACCGCGATTTGCGTATGGTGAACTGGGACCCGAAGGCTCAGACTGTGCTTTCTTCCGAGGAAGTGGTCTATTGCGACGAGAAGAGTCAACTGTTTAACTTGCGCTATTATGTAGCCGATGCCGATACAAATCCTGTTGTACCTACGGGTTGCGAGGGCGAGGTTCTGCATCAGGACGCCGACGGTCGCTACTATGCCGTTGTTGCAACTACACGTCCAGAGACAATCATGGGCGATACAGCTATGTGTATTAACCCTAAAGACCCGAAGAATCAGTGGTTGCGTGGTCATAAGGTTATTGTGCCTTTAGTAAACCGAGTTATTCCTGTTATCGAAGACCGTTATGTAGACATCGAGTTTGGTACAGGATGCTTGAAGGTTACTCCTGCACATGATGTCAACGACTACGCTCTCGGCAAGAAACATAACCTTGAGACAATCGACATCTTCAACCCCGATGCCACTATCTCTGAGGCTGCAGGCATGTACATTGGCATGGACCGCATGGACGTGCGCAAGCAGATTGCAGAGGACCTGAAGGCTGCCGGACTGATGGAGAAGATTGAGGACTACTACAATAAGGTTGGCTACTCTGAACGCAACCCGGACACAGTCGTAGAGCCACGTCTCTGCAAACAGTGGTTCCTATCGATGAAGCACTTTGCCGACATCGCTCTGCCTCCAGTACTCGAAGGCAAGATTAAGTTCCACCCGACAAAATACGTCACAACCTACCGCAACTGGTTGGAGAACATTCAGGACTGGTGTATCTCACGTCAGCTCTGGTGGGGTCATCGCATCCCGGCTTACTTCCTTCCTACTGCCGAAGGCGAAGAGGAGAAGTATGTTGTAGCACTCACTAAGGAGGAAGCTCTTGAAGAGGCTCGCAAGATTGAGGGCTATGAGAACATCACAGCCGACCAGCTCGTTCACGATGAGGACGCTCTCGACACATGGTTCTCGTCATGGCTCTGGCCTATCTCGCTGTTCGATGGCATCAACAATCCTGGCAACGAGGAAATCAAGTACTATTATCCAACATCTGACCTCGTAACTGGTCCGGACATTATCTTCTTCTGGGTAGCCCGTATGATTATGGCTGGCGAGGAGTATATGAAGGACGTGCCTTTCCGCAACGTTTACTTTACAGGTATTGTGCGCGACAAGCTCGGCCGCAAGATGTCGAAGTCGCTCGGCAACTCGCCCGACCCAATCGGACTTATCGAGAAGTACGGTGCCGACGGTGTACGTATGGGAATGATGCTTTCGGCTCCTGCCGGCAACGACATCCTCTTCGACGAGAGCCTTTGTGAGCAGGGACGCAACTTCAACAACAAGATTTGGAATGCCTTCCGCCTTGTCAAGGGTTGGCAGGTAGCTGAGGGCGAGCAGCCTGAGGCCAACGCCATTGCAGCCAAGTGGTTTGAGGCTAAGCTGAAGCAGACCAACGCCGAGGTGAACGACCTCTTCTCTAAATACCGTATCTCTGAGGCTCTGATGGCTGTCTACAAGCTCTTCTGGGACGAGTTCTCAAGCTGGTATCTTGAGATGGTTAAGCCGGCTTATGGCTCACCTATCGACGCTACGTCTTTCAACCAGACTCTCGCTTTCTTCGAGACTCTGCTGAAGATGCTGCATCCGTTCATGCCGTTCATCACCGAGGAACTCTGGCAGCACATCTACGACCGCAACAACGGCGAGTCGATTATGCGTGCCGAACTGAAACTCGACGCTCCTACCGAGGAGGACAACAATATCGCCAACGCTATCGAAAGCGTTAAGCAGATTGTAGGTGGCGTGCGTACTGTGCGCAACCAGAAGAACATCCCTAACAAGGACGCTCTCGTGCTGCAGGTAGTTGGTCAGAACAACTTCGAGGCTTATTCTTCGGTTATTACCAAGATGGCTAACCTCTCTGCTATTAATGTTGTGGCTGAGAAGGACGCTACCGCTTCTGCATTCATGGTAGGCACCGATGAGTTTGCAGTTCCTCTTGGTGACATGATCGATGTTGAGGCAGAAATTGCCAAGCAGGAGGCTCAGCTCAAGCACCTTGAGGGATTCCTCGCCGGTGTGAAGAAGAAGCTCTCTAACGAGAAGTTCGTGGCTCACGCTCCCGAGGCTGTCGTAGCTATGGAGCGCAAGAAGCAGAGCGACTCTGAGGAGAAGATTGCGGCACTGAAAGAATCGCTTGCGGCACTGAGAAGCAAGTAATCAATATTGAGGGTGTGTCAAAATAGAAATAACTCCTATTTAGACACACCCTCTTTTTAACTTCTCCCACTTCTCTAACTTTTTTTCAAATTCTCTAACTTCTATACACATTATGCAAAAACTTCTATCTGTCTTATTCCTTTCAATCACACTGCTCGTCTTCGCCTCATGCAGCGACAACGACGAACCTGAAGTGCCCGAAGTGCCGCAGACTGCACAGAAGACAATCTTTGTGTTCATGCCATACACTGGCGACAACGGCAACCTATACGACTACTTCATCAATAACCTCAATGATATGGAGAAGGCTATAAACGAACGCGGCGGATTGGGCGACACCCACCTAATAGCCTATATCTCGAAGAATGCAAACACAAGCCATCTCATCGACTTCAAGTATAAAAAAGGAAGTTGTGTGCGCGACACAGTGAAGACCTACTCCACTGCCGACTATCTCACTGTAAACGGAATGTCATCAATATTTAGCGACATGAAGCAGTATGCACCTGCCAACAACTACGCCCTCATCGTGGGAAGCCATGGCGAAGGATGGCTACCAAAAGACGGAACAGCACGCACACGCTGGTTTGGAGGCGCAAAATACAAGATTGAGACCACCGAATTTGCGCAGAGCATAAAGAACGCTGGAATAAAAATGCAGTTCATCATGTTCGATGACTGCTACATGTCGTGCATGGAAGTGGCATACGACCTACGCGAAGCTGCCGACTGGCTCATTGCGTCGACAAGCGAAATGATGGACTTCGGAATGCCTTATCACAACATTCTGAAATATCTGCTTGCCGAAACGCCCGACTATGCTTCGATGTGCAACGAATTCATAAAATTCTACAAAAGCTACAGAATGCCTTATGGCACTCTCGGCGTGACCAACCTTGCCTATGTCGACGAGATGGCATCACTGATGAAGGGCATCAACGCAACACACACATTCAACATCGACGACATCGACAACATACAAGATCTCGACTCTAAACATTTCACTCCTACTGTCTATTTCGACTTCGGAAGCTATGCCCACGCTCTGTGTGGCAACGACAACGAAACCAAGGCACAATACGACAAACTTATGCAGTTGCTTGTGCCTTATAAGTGTGCCACAGAATACATCTACTCCAACAGCGGAAGGGCTGAACTTGAAGTGAAGGAGTACTCTGGTCTCACTATTTCCGACCCCTCTATTAATATCAACGTCGTTGACACTAAGGAACAAACCGCATGGTGGAAGGCAACACATTAATAATATAACAGGGTAAGAACTCATATAAATTGGTGTTTTTTTCATGCAAATTGGCTATAAAGAGGACTTATTAGGATTTTTAAACAAAAAAGATAAGGTTATGCTTTGCTAACTTAAAGTAAAAGCGTAAATTTGCAATGTAGTTTTTTCTCATTAATTAGCTATCTGGGTCTCAGTTCTTCGTGACGAAGGGTTGGGACTTTTTTTATTGCCGATTAATACCTAATAATTTTAATTTAATATCTAATAATTCTATTATTTAATATCTAATAATTCTAATTTAATATCTAACAAAATACGTTAAAAACGTCATTTTATTAATAGATTTTGTTTATATCCACAAACTACTAATTTGCATTTACTGTATCTTTGCCAATAGAAAATCTAAAACATTAGATAAACCCATAAACCCCACAATAAACTACAGAAAAAAATGAAAGATTTCAATACATTGACACGTGCCGAGATGCAGATAATGAACATTCTGTGGGACAAAGGTTGCGGTATGACTACGCACGAGATTATCGACGCTTACCCCGAGCCACATCCCGCCTACTCCACTATCGCCACGTTTATGAAGATACTCACCCACAAGCAGTACGTCAGCTCTTACAAGCGAGAAGGCGGTGGCAAGACCTACGTGTTTTCTCCTCTTATAACAAGAGCCGAATACACACGCCATGCTATGAAGGAAGTAAAGAAATCGTTCTTTGGCGGCAGTCTTCACTCGCTCATTTCGTTCTTTGTGAAAGAAGAGAACATCTCGGACGAGGAACTGGAGGAGATTCTAAGTCTGATAGACAAAGGAGCGGAGAAAAGAGACATTTCAAAACAATAAGAACTATGATACTACCTTATATTATAAAATCGGCCATGGCATTGGCTCTGCTATACACCTGCATTATACCATTGCTCGAAAAGGAGACCTTTCATCGGCTCAACCGAATATTAATCCTTGGATGTCTGATTATGTCGTTTGCTATTCCATTGGTTCACTTCACCGG
>CAKPZC010000090.1 GCA_934203355.1 uncultured Prevotella sp.
GCGCTTCAAGATGGACTTGAACCAACGACCCCCTGATTAACAGTCAGGTGCTCTAACCAACTGAGCTATTGAAGCATAACAATTAAGAAGTTCGATACTGCGCTGCGAAACGGGATTCTCCCTTTAGAAAAGCGCTTCAAGATGGACTTGAACCAACGACCCCCTGATTAACAGTCAGGTGCTCTAACCAACTGAGCTATTGAAGCATTTCGTTTTGCAATGCATCGTTTCTTGATTGCGGGTGCAAAGTTAGCAACTTTTTTGTAAACTCAAAAACTTTTGGGCAGAAATTTTCGTTTTTTTCTTTAAAAAAAGTTGTTTTCTCCACATTTTATGTACTGTTAGGGCTTTTTGTGGCGGTAATATAGTACTTTTGCAATATCAGAGAACCAAACAATACATTATTATAATCACATGCGTAAATTTTTCTTATTCGCTCTCATGCTGTTACCGCTACTTGCGTCAGCCCAAAACACGAGCGACCACAATTTCAAGGTGGCAAAGAATCTCGAAGTGTTCAACGCCATATACCGCAACCTCGACCTCATGTATGTCGACTCGCTCAATGCCGACGAGGCGGTGGGCACAGCCATACGCTCCATGCTGCACTCGCTCGACCCCTACACCGAGTATTTTCCCGAGGATAAGGCAGGCGAGTATAAAGAGATGATGACGGGCAAGTATGCCGGCATTGGCTCCATCATCAGCTACAGTTTCACACGCAAGCGGGTGGTAATCAATGAGCCTTACTCCGGAATGCCAGCCGCCGAGGCAGGACTGAAGAAGGGCGACGCCATACTCAGCATCGACGGCGAGTCGATGGAGGGCAAGACAACAGCCTATGTGTCCGACCATTTGCGTGGCGAACCCGGCTCCACTATGGTGATAAAGGTGGAGCGACCGTCAACGGGCAAGAAGATGACGTTTAAGGTGCAGCGCCGCGCCATACAGATGCCATATCTGCCCTACTACGGTATGCAGCCAGGAGGCATAGGCTACATAGGCTATAACCAGTTTGTGGAGAACAGTGCCAAGGACGTGCGACGTGCGTTCATCGAACTCAAGAAGCAGGGCATGAAGGGACTTGTGCTCGACCTGCGCAACAACGGTGGAGGCTCTGTGCAGGAGGCTCTCCAGATTCTCAACATGTTCATACCCAAGGGACGCCAGCTGCTCGAAATGCGAGGCAAGGTGAAGAGTGCCAACCATACGTATAAGACCACTGTGGAGCCGATTGACACCGTGATGCCCATCGCGGTGCTCGTCAACGAGGCTACAGCCAGTGCCAGCGAGATAACGAGTGGCGCGCTGCAAGACCTCGACCGTGCCGTGGTGATAGGCACACGCACCTATGGCAAGGGACTGGTGCAGGTGCCCAACGTGCCGCTGCCCTACAACGGCAAACTGAAACTCACCACAGCCAAGTACTACATACCGTCGGGACGCTGTGTGCAGGCGCGCAAGTATCGCCACACCGACAACGGATATGTGGCTGAGGCTCTCGCCGACTCGCTCACCCACGAGTTTCGCACTGCAGCAGGACGCATCGTACGCGACGGTGGAGGCATAAAGCCCGACATCGAGGTGTTGCCCGACTCGCTGCCCAACATCGTGTTCTATCTGTCGCGTGTCGACACCACCGACATCATGCTCAACTACGAGATAGACTATATTGCCAAGCATCCGACTGTGGCTCCGGCATCAGAGTTCGAACTCTCCGACGCCGACTATGAGGAGTTCAAGCAGTTGGTCATAAAGAATGGATTCACCTACGACCAGGTGAGCGAGAAGTATCTGCAGGACCTTGAGAAACTGGCGCGCTTCGAGGGCTACTACGACGAGGCTAAGGCAGAATTTGAGGCTTTGAAGAAGAAACTAAAGCACGACACTGCCAAAGACCTCGACTATCCCTACAACAAACAAAAGATAAAGGAGATGATAGCCTCCGACCTAATGTCGGCTTACTACTTTGAACGTGGATCGCTTGAGAATGCCCTGCGCTATGACAAACAGTATGCTGCGGCTGCTAAACTGCTCGCCGACGAGAATGAGTATCGCAAGACCCTCGCTCCAAAAGCCGAGGAAAAAAAGGCGGCTGCCAATGAGAAGGCAACCGCCGAAAAGGACAAAAAGAGAAAGAAATAGGTTCCCCCTGAGGGGCGACTGTGAAGAGGATTGAGATCCCCAAAGTCTCGTCTATTCTATACTAATGGGGTGTGGCATTAAAGTCGGAATAATAATGACTTTTGCCACACCCTCTTGCTATTTCATGCCATCTTTGGCTTCCAGAATCTTATTATCGTAGCAACAACGAGAACAGCAAGCAAGAACCACCATGCTCCGTCGTGGCAGAACCAGCAAACAGCAAATCCGAATAGGCATATTGCAACATCGTATTTGTATTCAGTATTTGTGTTGAAAATCTCGTTGTTGAATCTGGTTTTACCATATATCTTGCATAGCTGTCTTTTACGCTTATATTCCAAGATAAACAACACAGTAAGTGCTATAATTTCTATCGTGTTCAATATAGGCTTGTCTGTGCCAAGGAATTTGTCCGTCAACGGGTCTAAGGCGATGCTCAGGAACACGAGACGTGGAAAAGCCTTCAACAAGAATTTATCCGTTATTTTAAGTTTTATAGTTTCCATAAGTAACAGTTTTATTTTATAACAATTCTATTTTAGATTCTCCTATATTCTTTTCCGAACACGATGTTGCAGTGAGTATCAAGGCAGCAAGAGAGCAGCCTAATACGGTTTTAAAGACATTGAATTTTTTCATGTTGTGTAAATTTATGTTATACATGTTGTTTTCGATGCTGCAAAATTAGTAGTTTGTATAACGCATTCAAAATCTTTGTTGTTTCATGTTGTTTCTGTATTGTCAAAAAAATATTGTGTGGTGTAATATGCTGTAATACAATGAAATATGGAGTTGTGACAAAGGCGAGGCAAACGGCGTCTGTAAGTGGTGTTGAAACAAATGAAACAACAAATCAATGAAAAGAACATAACAATAAAGTGCCCAATAGGAAACAAGCCACATTAAGTCGATGGATATTGTTTCCTATTGGGCACTTTTTTTAAAGTGTATGGTGTAAATAGCTATGCTATAACAAGCTTATTGAAGTAGATACCTTTATTATGATATTATATAGAAATGTCTTGAGACATTTAAATATATTAGAGAGTCTGCTATTGTCTTGTTTTTGTTCTATGGCAAAGGAAGGAATTTCTTTTGCCAAATCCAAAGCGGCAGTGGTGATGCCACAGTCTGATAGGATTTTTACAGGCTTGTGTGAAAATCCTATTCCTATATTTGGATTAGCAACAAGTATGTTGTTAATGTAGCTATTTGTCAATATATGGGCGTTGCCCTTAATAGGTGTTAAAGGCAAGGCGCATACCAATAGTATGCATAAAAAGCATTTGTGAAATTTCTTCATTGTTATGTATATTTATTACGGTTGCAAATATACAACTTTTTGGTCATGTGGCAAAATTTTTATATTTTTGTATCGTTTTTTATTAATTAAGTGAATCTACATTATCACTATGATACGAGTAATTTTAGTATATATGTTCTCTATATTGTTATTCTCATGTGGCGAGAATAGCAGTATGAAGTATATGAGCCATATAAAAGTTGTGGCTAATACAAATCCTATGCTTGCCACAAGAATGATGGATACGTTGGCTGTTGGCATAAAGGGAGAGTCTGAATATCTGCGAATGAAGTATGAATTGTTGAAGTTGGAGTTGAATGATAAAAACAATGTGCTTCCCACTTCAAACAAGATGATTGAATATCTTGTGAAATATTTCGACAAGAATGGCACAGAATCCGACCGCTATGAGGCGTACTTCTATGCAGGAAGCGTCTATCGTGATTTGCATGATACTCCAAGGTCAATGGCATATTTTGAAAAAATAGTGAATCGCTCGTCGGATAGATTATGCACAGACTCGTTGCTACTTAGAAATGCCTATTCAAACTTGTACTATTTGTTTTTTAATGTTCAAGATTATGCCAATGCAAAGACAATGGCAGAAAATGAATATAAAGTTTCTGTTAGTCTGCGTGATGTGCCTGTTAATACAATAATGCATTTAGGCAGTGCCTATATGGCTGTTGGAGAGAAAGATAAGGCAATAAGGTGTTTTGACACAGCGTTGTCACAAATAGTCAGCGACGGTGTTTGTCGAGAGGCAGACAACCTGTATGTGTTATTGTATAATTATGCCAATTTAGGATGTACAGCTCAAGCAGTTAACTGTTTTCGTGTAATCAGTGATCTGCCCCGACGTAGTGATGCCTTGGCTTACAATTCTCTTGGAAAATTCTATCGCTCTGTCAATCGCCCCGATTCTGCAATTATATGCTATGAACATATACTTGAATCCAGTAAGGATGAGTATAATAAGTATGATGCGGCAAAAGCGTTGTTCCAGTTGTATAAAGACAAAGGTTGTTTGAATGAGGCTGTAAAATATGGCAATGATTTTGTGAACTTGACAGAGAATTTGGATTTGTATCAGAATCAGCAATTAGCAGCAACCGTAAACAACAAGTTTCAGTATCATCTCGATCAAGAGAAAATGCAGAAAAACGAGCTTGAACGCGAGTTGTTTATGCATATAACTATAATTGTGGCATCTTGTGCACTGCTGTTAATTTGTTTTGTCGTCTTATTATATATGTATAACCTTAAATTAGCAGACAATGTCTTTCCGTATATTCTTTATATTTTTATCGTGCGCACACGCATGTCCGCACGA
>CAKPZC010000091.1 GCA_934203355.1 uncultured Prevotella sp.
TAATAATAAGCTCGTTGTCACATATTCTGGCACTCATTCTATTTCATATTCAAAAGATTATACTCAATTTGGAAATTATGCAGATAACAATGCATTAATATATAAAAAAGAGGATGCGGGTGCGGCAACTAAGGACAGTGAAATATCTTTCGCCCAGCCTTCTGTCACAATAGACATCACTAAATCTTCCTTTGATGGTGTGGAATTGAACAATCCTCATAACCTACCAGTAACTTATTCTATTTCGCCAAGTGAGAAAGCCACTATAGATCAAAGTGGAAAAATAACCAATATTCCAAACGAAGAGACAACTTATACAATCTCTGCTAAATTTAATGGCGATGATACGTATATGTCAAAGACGGTGAAATACACTTTGATGGTAAAGGACTTGAATGCGGAGTTTAGCCAGATTGTATTTAATAGTAATGTGGATAAAGGTACATCTAAAGACTTAAATACTCCAGATGAAATATCTAAAAATGGAGTGAAAATGTACTCATCAATTGCTTCGTTTTTTTATAACGATTATTCTTTTTATATGACCTCTGAAACTACTTTCACTTCAAGTGTTGGAGATATAGTAAAGATTGAGTTTGTGTCAAGTAATAATGGGGAAGAATATAATCTTAACCACTTGAACTTGATGACAAAGAATGGTACCTATACGCCAGATAGTGAAGACCATGCTGTTTGGACAGGCAAAGCACAAACTGTTGTTTTTAAGGCGAGGGAGAAAGCCCGTGCCACAAAGGTTATCGTAACCGTTGACAACCGCAGCTTTAAGTCGTTCACATTCAACGAGTCGGAACCAAACGTGATAGAGACAGCTCCATATGCCAACGTCACTCTTATACGTCCTCTTTCAGCCAACAACTGGAATACAATTTGTTTGCCATTCGGCATCTCTCAAGAACAGATTGAGGAGTCGTTTGGAGCTAAGACAAAGGTTGTGAAGTTCGACCAAGTAGGTGCTGATAATACCGTCAAGTTTGTTACTGCAACCACCATTGAGGCTGGTGTGCCATACCTCATAAAGCCAACAACAGTTGCTCCAACCGATGGCTATAAGTTCTATAATGTTAGCGTTACGGCAACCGAGTCGAAGGTGGAGGGCAACGACGGCGAGATACAGTTCGTTGGATTGCTTGCGGCTAAAGACATCACCGAGGGTGGCAGAGTGACGGCAGCTGGAGTGACATCCGGAGGCAAGATAGCCATGGCGAAGACGGGAACAAAGATGAAACCATTCCGCGCATATTTTGTATTCACTTCAGTCCAGGCCGTTGAGTCGTGCCGCATAATGGTCGACGGAGAAGAGACAGGCATCAAAATCGTTACAGATGACAGTTCGTTGTCAATGACCGACACGTATACTGTTGGAGGTCAGCGTGTTGATGGCGACAATCTCGATAAGGGCGTATACATACGTGGCGGCAGAAAATTTGTCGTTAGAAAATAAAATCGTGTAAAAAATATAAAAATAGGGGAAAACCTAACGTCTTTTAGGGTTTTTCCCTAATTTTGTATGCAATTAAGCATTAATTTTGCATTAGATATAATAGACAGAATAAAAAACAAGTAAAAAAAATAAAGCATTATGACGACACGATTATTTTTACTTTCAGTCTTTGTCGGAGCAATGCCTCTGACTATGGCTGCACAGGATGACGACCTCTACTTCACACCGAAGAAAAGAGCGAAGACAGAAGTGTCTGAAATCAACGACAGATACGACTTCGACCGACCTGCCTACTATAGTGGCTCCAACCGTAATGTGGACGAATACAATCGTCGCGGCAAACTGAAGAGCTATTATCAGAAAATAGGTGCCGACTCGCTTGGCAACGACATCATCGAGTTTCATGAAGGCGACGGCACTTATGGCGTTGCCGACCTCGATTCCACGATAGCTATCTATCCCGGCTCCGAACGCTACTATGACGACGATGCCGATAGCGACTTTGCTTATTCCCGTCGCATGGGACGCTTCGACGGATTCTATGGCTACTGGGATCCCGCCTTCTATGGTTCCTATTGGGGCTCGCCTTATTGGCGCGGCTATTACGGATGGTATGACCCATGGTACGACCCATGGTATAGTCCATATTATGCCGGATGGTATGGTGGATGGTATTCCCCATGGCGTTATAATTACTACGGTTGGGGATGGCCCTATTATGGATATGGATGGGGTGGAGGATGGTATGCTCCACATTGGCATTATACCTACAACGGACCTACTGGCACCCGCAATCACTCTCTTGGCAGTATCAAGTCGGGTAGTGGACGCTCCTTTGGGAATCGCGGCTCGTTTGGTTCCAACTTAAAACGTCGTGACAGCAATTCGGAGTCGCGCTGGTTTAACAACAACAGTTCAAACAACCGCTACAACAATAACAACGGATTCGGAACGCGCGACGATTCGCATCGCAACAACAACAACTTCCAACAACCATCGTCGCGACCAAGCTACAATAATAACAACAACAACAACTTCGGCAGCAGACGTGGATCGTTCGGTGGTGGCTCTGGCTTTGGTGGCAACCGTGGCTCGTTTGGCGGCGGAGGCTCAATCGGCGGAGGCGGCAATCGTGGCGGTGGCTTTGGAGGTCGCCGATAATGAACGCCCAACCGTTGTTAGGAACATTTAAAAATTGAAGATTATGAAAAAAATACTATCACTTATGACTGTCACGGCGCTAAGCGCTGCGGCAGTGGCACAGGAAACCTACGACAACGCCATGCTTGCACAGAAAGACCTTAATGGTACGGCACGCTATGTGGGTATGGGTGGCGCAATGGAGGCTTTGGGAGCCGACATTTCCACTATCGGTACCAACCCTGCCGGTGTAGGTCTGTTCCGCAGAAGTGTTGTGAATGGCTCGTTCGGCTTCAACTCGCAGTCGGATGTCGACGAATACAAGGGTGCCGACAAGACTAACATGAGTTTCGACCAAGCTGGTTTCGTCTATTCCATGCGCTCAAGCCGCAACTCTTTTGTCAACTTTGGCTTCAGCTACACTAAGAGTCGCAACTTCGACCAAATACTCACAGCTGCAAGCCGACTGAACGGAGCCTCGCAGAATAAACTGTCGGCAATGAAGAATGCCAATGGAGTGTATACGTTGAAAGTGAACGGCAATACTTTGGCAAGCAATTCTGCCACATATAGCCAGGCTGACTATCTATATAGTAATGTGGTGTTCAACAATAGCAATAAGGCTGAACTCTCCAAAGATGGTGTGATAGTGAACCAGGTAGGGCAGACCCCCGTCTTCTATAATGCCACCGATTATCAGTTTGGCAGAGCTTCGTCGGGCTATATAGGAGAATATAACTTCAACATCAGCGGCAACTCAAACGATCGCTTTTATTGGGGATTGACATTTGGACTCTACGATGTTCACTACAATGCCAATACTACCTACACCGAGAATATCGTCGACGGAACATCGGCAATTGGTTCCCTGACAATGAACGACGAGCGCAGAATCACAGGAACAGGATTTGATGTCAAGGCGGGCGTCATATTCCGTCCGGTTGAAGAGTCGCCGTTCAGAATGGGTCTTTATGTGCACACACCAACATGGTATGACTTGACGACCAAGAACAACACCGTTCTCAACAACAACCTCAACCGTGAGTATGGTTCAAAAGACAATGGCACGTCGGCTGAGGCCTACGACTTCAAGTTCTACACTCCATGGCGTTTCGGTGTTAGTCTCGGTCATACCGTAGGCAACTATCTTGCCATTGGTGCCACTTATGAATATGCCGACTATGGCACATGTGACATCCGTGTGAACGATGGTGGTGAATTCGACTACTGGGGCAACTACTTCGAGTCGAGCTACAGCGACCAGGCAATGAAGCGTAGCATAGAGAATTCGTTGAAGGGAGTGCACACATTGAAGGTGGGCGTGGAGTTTAAGCCCGAAAAGGACTTTGCTGTGCGACTCGGCTACAACTATCTCTCTGCGATGTACGATAAGGGTGGCTACAAAGACGGTACGCTCGACTCTTACGGTACGTACTACAGTTCAACAACCGACTATACTAACTGGAAGGACACACATCGTGTGACAGCCGGTTTCGGATATAGCCTAAAGAACTGGAATTTCGACATTGCCTATCAATTTAGTTCCACAAATGGCGACTTCTATCCATTTATGAGTTATGTTGACAATACAGATGCCGTATATAATAATGTGTGCGATGCCGTAAAGGTGAACAACAAGCGCAATCAGGTGTTGATGACTATCGGATATAAGTTCTGATGAAAAAAAAGTGGTGCAAAAGTTTGGCATAATAAAAAAAAAGCCTTACCTTTGCACCGCATTTAAAAAATGCTGAGAGTGCCGATATGGCTCAGTTGGTAGAGCAACGCATTCGTAATGCGTGGGTCCCCGGTTCGAGTCCGGGTATCGGCTCTTGAAACAAAACCTGATGCGGTAATAGCTCAGTTGGTAGAGCACTAGCTTCCCAAGCTGGGGGTCACGAGTTCGAGCCTCGCTTACCGCTCTTGAAATTTTCTAAATTGCAACAAGTTGAAACAAAATATAAAATGATGGTTCCGTAGCTCAGTTGGATTAGAGCAACAGCCTTCTAAGCTGTGGGTCTTGGGTTCGAACCCCAACG
>CAKPZC010000092.1 GCA_934203355.1 uncultured Prevotella sp.
GGGCTTTCAGCCCGCTTTGTATGAGTTTTAAACACACACTCCTCATATATATAAAGATAAATCTGAACTGTTACTTATTTACTGTCTTTGTGGTTTTGTTTTGTCTTTTCCCTTTGAGCTCTAAGTCCGACACAGTGAAGGGTAGGGTAGTGAATGCAGAGACAGGTGAGGTGTTGCCAATGGCGGTGGTGAAATATGTTATCGAAAGAAACGGAAGTTCGTTTGATGGTTCAGTGAATGTAGATAGTTTGGGCTGCTTCGTTTTTCAGTCACCCGAGGAAGGTCGTCTGTTGATGACCTTTAGTATGATTGGCTTCAAGAATAATCATAAGGTGAGCTATGTGTATGGCAAGTATAGTGACGAGGTTCTTGATATGGGTAACGTTAAACTTCAGCCCACTGCATTAATGCTGTAGGAGGTGAGTGTTACCGCCAAGTTGCCTCGCATGACAATGTCGGGCGATACTATTGTTTTTAATCCGAGTGCTTTTAAACTACAGGATGGCGACCGACTCGAAGAACTTATCCGTAAGTTGCCGGGAGTCCATCGCGAGAATGGCAAATTGATGTGGAATAACAAGCCATTGCGTCTTATGATGAATGGACGTGATGTTTTTAGTGGAGACAATATTATAGAACAACTGCCTGCGGAAGTCGCTGGTAAGATTAAAATGTATGACCGCAAGTCGGAACTCGCCCGTCGCACTGGCAAAAACGATGGTATGGAAGACCATGTGCTTGATATTCAGGTGAAACCGGGTTTCCTCGATAAATGGTACGGTGAAGCAATAGCTTCGTATGTGACTGACAAACATTATTTAGCTAACTTTCAGTCGTTTAGGTTGAGCGATAAAAGCCCGCAGATGTTCTTTCTCAAGATGAATGATGTCAACCAGAAGATGGAGCGTCAAGACGGCAGAACGTATAATACTCCCGTTGACAAGTTTGGAAAGGATATATTCGGATCTTACAACTATCAGTATAATTGGAAGACCAAGGATGTTCAGGATGACAATCATTTCGATGTGAGTGCTTCGTTTGGACATGCCGATGGTTGGGGAAATACCAATAATACTACAGAGTCGTTTCTTCCTAACACCGACCGTACCACCTCTGTCTCGCTTAGCAGTAATACGAGCCATTCGTTGAAGCCACAGATAGAGGCTAAGTTGTTTGCCTATACCGACTCCAAGAACTCTGTGATGATGAAAATCCGAGGAACCTACGAAAAACAGCGCATTACAAACCAAAATGATGCAGCTAAGTATTTGTATGATCCTCTGCATCCTAATGCCATGCCGGTAGCCGATCTTATGGGTGCAATGCCAGGCACCGAACTATACGACCGACTCGTGTCGCGTAGTCGTTATTACACGTCTTCTGAACGTATGGCGCGCAATCTTGATGCTAACTACGAATGGACGCGTTTTCTTAGCAAGGGTGCACAGTTTAAAATGACTGGCAACACGCACATTGATGGCGTAGATAATGAGTCGCATATTAATCGTAAGCTTGAATTCCCACGCGAAAGCCTCTCGGAGGGTTTGTGGCAGTTTGACGATAGCCCTGAAAGAAACTTAAAAACGTCGTTAAAGGCAGGATATAATTGCTGGATTGGAGGTAAACTGTATGTTGACTTGTCTGAAAAGTTTGAATATCTGCGCCAAAACAACCGCTGAGGCTTTTATACAGCCAATTCCGAAAGTCAGCTCAACAACGGTGTGCCTACCTTGTTGGATGCCGACAACAGCAAGGACTATCTTCTGCATCAATGGCGCAACACTGTGTCGTTCCAAGCGATGGTGCCGTTTAGCAACAAACTTAGTTTGACTTCGATTGTCAACTGGTATCTTACACGACAGAAAGGCGACTTGAAATATGGCAAACTCGACACAACTGCGGTGAGAACATATCATATGATATGGCCGTCACTCCAACTCCAGTGGCATCCAAGTCGTGCCCGAAATCTCGAACTCGTCTTCTCCCACAACACCTTCGCTCCAGAACTCTATGATAGATTGGGATGGCGCGACTCTTCCGACCCAATGAGCATTGTTCGTGGTAGCGAGAACTTGCGCACGTCCTATTACTATTCGATGTATGCCAACTACACGCGTCTGTGGCTTCGCCAGCAAACCATGCTCAATGTCAAGCTGCAATACACTAAGGATATACATCCTTGGACCACATTGCTGCGCTATGACTCCAAGACTGGAATCTACGAGGCGACGAAAATGAATTGCAATAATGGACATTCTATTAATGCAGTAATAGACTTGAATCAAGGAATAGGATTTTATATGCGCGCCAACAACAGTGCCGCTGTGGAGTGGAAGAAGAGCTATGGCTATATGACCCTTGTTGATGGCGACAATAGTCTCCGACTCAACCGCCAGAACCGATTTGCATTTACCGACCGCTTCGAGTTGTCGTATGATGCAGCAAAACTGCGTATCATGCTCTTTAATAATCTGACAGTCGCGCGCTATAGATACACGGAGACTGCCTACAACGGCACTTTGCTTGAAGATGAGTATGGAATTAACATGAGGCTTAAACTGTCTCCCGTATATTTCAGTCTTAGATTGTGGGATCAGTTCCGCTCAGGCTATAAGTCAGATGAGATGAATCGCCACCGTGTGATGAGCGAAGCGTCGATAACTTATAAATTCTGCAAGAACAAGTGTGGACTGTCGCTCTCCGTCGATGATATTTTCAACCAAGGACGCTCGTTCAGCACCATCTACGATACTTATCAGAGATCGGAGACATGGTATGAAACCTTCCACCATTATGTCTCTCTGTCGTTCACTTATCAGTTCGATGCTAAATCTAAGAAGTAAACCACGGGGTAAAATAGGAGTTAGAGGAAGTTTGGGCTTCGCCCGAAGTTAACGGACATATGTAGCTCATCTTTATATATGAGCGGCAATCTATAGGAGGATATGGCAAGAGTCAAACAAAAGCGGGCTGAAAGCCCAATATTTCCACAGCCCAGGGCATCGCCCTGGGTATAAGGTATTTACGGACAATGCGCCCTGTAAGGGCAGCTTTAATATTCCTTTGTTTTTATAGTTGCCCTTACAGGGCGCGTTGCTCGGTTTGTATCCGTTTTCCCAGGGCGATGCCCTGGGCTATGGAGGTAATTGGGCTTTCAGCCCGCATTGTATGAGTTTTGACACACCCTCCTCCTATATATATAAAGATAATTCTGAACTGTTATATATGTATAAATTGTATAGAATAAAGCATTTGTCCGTTAACTTCCATCCATCGCAGATGGATTAACTTCCTCTTAACTTCCTCTTAACTTCTTCTTAACTTCTTCTTAACTTCCTCTAACTCCTATTTAACACCCCTCCTCTTGTTCTTTTAGTAAACAAACGTTAAAATAACTTGTATTTGTAAAAAAATCGACGTTCTGACAAGAGATTGTCATTTTATATATTAGGTACTTTCAGAAAAAGTTAGTACCTTTGCACCCCGAAAACGGCTTGTAACTGGCTGTTTTCTCCGAATACGACAATTAAAATAAAATATATAAATTAAAAAACAAAATTATGCCTACAATTTCTCAATTGGTAAGAAAAGGCAGAAAGGTGCTCGTAGACAAGAGCAAGTCACCGGCTTTGGATTCATGTCCTCAGCGTCGTGGTGTTTGCGTTCGTGTTTACACAACCACACCTAAGAAGCCTAATTCGGCAATGCGTAAGGTTGCCCGTGTACGTCTGACAAACTCTAAGGAGGTTAACTCTTACATCCCGGGAGAAGGTCACAACCTTCAGGAGCACTCAATCGTGCTTGTTCGCGGTGGTCGTGTAAAGGACCTTCCTGGTGTTCGCTACCACATCGTTCGCGGTACACTCGATACAGCAGGTGTTGCCAATCGTACACAGCGTCGTTCTAAGTACGGTGCTAAGCGTCCTAAGGCAAAGAAGTAATCAATATTAGATAATTGATTGTCGGACGAAAAATTTTAAAAACGTTTTGCTGGAGAATTGTTAATAGACAGGTTGAGTAAATGCCCAAGAGAGGGCGTTGAAGAACAGTAAGAGACAACCCCACGCAGACAAATTTTTTCAAAACAACATGAGAAAAGCAAAACCAAAGAAGCGCGTGATCCTTCCGGATCCGAAATTCAACGACCAGAAGGTCTCTAAGTTTGTAAACCACTTGATGTATGATGGTAAGAAGAATACCTCATACGAAATTTTCTACAACGCACTTGACACCGTTCAGGAGAAGATGGCAAAGGAAGAGAAGTCGGCTCTCGAGATTTGGAAGCAGGCCCTCGACAACATCACTCCTCAGGTTGAGGTAAAGAGCCGCCGTATCGGTGGTGCTACTTTTCAGGTTCCGACCGAAATCCGTGCGGAGCGCAAGGAGAGCATCTCTATGAAGAACCTCATCGCTTTCGCTCGCAAGCGTGGCGGTAAGAGCATGGCTGACAAGCTCGCTGCTGAGATTATGGATGCTTACAACAATCAGGGTGGTGCTTACAAGCGTAAGGAGGATATGCACCGCATGGCAGAGGCTAACCGCGCATTCGCTCACTTCAGATTCTAATATAATAATAAGGTAAAAGGAAA
>CAKPZC010000093.1 GCA_934203355.1 uncultured Prevotella sp.
CCGTGCCATTAACCGCGAAACTTTCGAGTGCGACGTCGAGCAGCTGTGCCGTGTAATACACTCCTGACAGCAATGTTTGGCACATGCAAATATTGTACTGACGGTAAGAAATTGTTACAAACGAAAATCTGATTCTAGAGATTTCATGGGCGGTTTTTATAGTCCACGAAAGCGCTTCAGTCACCTCAAAACATAAAAAGGGGCTTCTTTGCCCTCCTGAAGTTATCGTTCAGGAGGGCAAAGAAGCCCCTTTTGCGTTATCTGCCAGCCAAAATTATGCGCAAAAAAAAAGGTCAAAAATCATATGATTTCTGACCTCTGTATGAGTTCTTGTCAGTCAAACTCTTATTAGGCGAGCTTGCTGATATGCAGACACAAACTTGACTTCAAGTTTGCAGCCTTGTTCTTGTGGATGATGTTAGTTTTAGCCAACTTGTCCAGCATTTTCTGAACAGAAGGATAGAGCTTAACAGCCTCTTCCTTGTCCGTCATAGCACGCAACTTGCGTACAGCGTTGCGCATGGTCTTTGCGTAGTATCTGTTGTGCAAAGCCTTAGCCTTGTCCTGACGGATTCTTTTGAGTGATGATTTGTGGTTTGCCATCTTTATGTCTTCTTCTTTTTTTATTTTTTTTATTGTAGTCCCTAGGAGAGTCGAACTCCTCTTTAGAGAATGAAAATCTCTCGTCCTAACCGATAGACGAAGGGACCAAGGTGCTTGAATTTTGCGGATGCAAAGGTACGACTATTTTTCAGTCCCTCCAAATTTTCCTTGAAGTTTTTTTCTAAAATGCCACTTTTTTTGAGTAAATTTGCCCTTGAATCATAAAAATTAGGCAAAATGCTCGTAAAAACCAAGGCAATAGTGCTTAACTCACTGAAATACGGTGAGTCACAGGTCATTGTCGACCTGTTCACTCTTTCGCATGGTCGCCTGTCGTTTGTGCAGCGCATTCCGCGCACAGGCAGGGGTGGCGTGAAGAAGCAGCTGTTCCAGCCGCTCACTCTTCTCGCCATCGTGTTCGACTATCGTGCCACCCAAAAACTCCAGCGCATCAGCGAAGCACAAATCGACAGTCCGTTTGTTTCGCTGCCGTTCGACGCGTTCAAGTTGTCGATAGCTCTGTTCGTAGCAGAGTTTACGAGCTATGCCACGCGTTCCGAGCAGCAGAGCGAGAGCCTGTTTCTGTTTATCCAAAACAGTGTGTTGTGGCTCGACGCCTGTAGTCGCGATTTCGCCAATTTCCACATTGTATATATGTTGCACCTTACGCGCTTCGTGGGATTCTTTCCCAATCTCGACGGCGACGACTCCGACAAGCCCTATTTCGACCTGCGTGGCGGATGCTTTGCGCGCCATGCTCCAGTGCATGGCGACTATCTGGAGCCGCGTGAGTCGGCAATCATACGCCTGCTCATGCGCCTCAACTACACCACCATGCGCCTGTTGAGGCTCTCGCGCGAGGAGCGCAACCGCATAGTGGAGGTGATTGTGAACTATTATCGCCTGCATCAGCCCGACTTCCCCGAGATGAAGTCGCTGCCAGTGCTTCGCGAATTGTTTGGTTAGCTATGGCTGCCATGGCTACTGCATATAATGACTATAAAGAATAAAGACTATGGATATAAAGGACATTACAGTCGGCTACGCCACTCGTATGTATGCCGGTAGTCATATCGGCAGAGATTTTCTCATGCTCGACGAGATTGCCAAAATGCCGCTGCCACGCGACCCTCGACGCATGCAGTGCCTCTTTCTCGCTCTGTGTCTCAAGGGCAAGGCACACTATTTTGTCGACTCGGTGGAGCACACTGTCGAGGCGGGCGATCTCATCATTATCAATCGTGGACGTGTCACCTACGACTCGTCGATGTCGCCCGACTGTCGGGGTGTGGGGATTGTTGTCGACTACGAGTTCTTCAAGGAGGCGGTGAAGAGTGTACACGAGTTGTCGGCTCTGTTTCTCTTTGCCCGCAACCATCCCGTGTTCCGTCTGCCTGAAGGCCGACTGGAGTTCATACGCGACACGTTCTTCCGCATAAAGTCGAAAATCGACGAGCCCGAGAACCATTTCCGTCGCGAGATGGTGCAGTCGATGTTCCTCTCCATGGTCTACGAAGTGTGCAACGTTATATATAGTGCACAGACCAATAACCCCGTGTGTCATACACGCGCCGAGGAGATATTCACACAGTTCCTGCTCTTTGTGGAGAAAAACTTCCGCACGGAGCGGCGTGTGAGCTGGTACTCCGAACAACTGTGCATATCGCCAAAGTATCTGTCGGAGACGGTGAAGACGGTGTCGAAACGAACACCCAATGAGTGGATCGACTCTTATGTGACGATGGAACTGCGCATGATGCTCAAGAACACGCAGAAGACTATCAAGGAGATTGCCCAGGAACTGAACTTCTCAAACCAGTCGTTCCTTGGAAAATACTTCAAGGAGCATACGGGCATGTCGCCGTCGGAATATAGACGCAGCTGACGGTGGCAGAGACTTGAAGGGGTAAATATAATGTGGTCATATGACCTCGTCCCCTTGTCAACTTATCAATCCATCAACTTGTCAACTCGTCAACTCGTCTACTTACTATACAATAGGCAGCGATATGCCCTGTATTTTCTGGTAGATGTCGAGCGCGAACACATCGGTCATGCCCGATATGAAGTCGATGACCGCCATGACACGTGTCTCGAAGTCGTCGCTGTTGATGTCATACTGGTTGCTGAACCGCTTGCGCAACTGTTCCGAATGGAATTTCTCTGGGCTAACGGCAGCCTCGATGAGCGTTTCCATCAGTGTCTCCATTATTTTGTAGCCCGACAGCTCCACGTCGAGCACGGGCTTGGAGTTGTAGATGCGGTGCACGCTCACGTCGGAGCAGTGGCGGTAGGCAGCGTTCACTTCAGGCGCTATGTGGTCGATGAGGCTTCCCTCGAAGGTGCCGTTGAGAATGGTTTGCTCGTTCTCCACGAATGCCCGTGCACACTCGTTCTCAAGCCGTCCGATGGCGCAGGCTCGCAGATACACCACCTTCTCGTTGTCGTCGGTGATGCCCTCCTGCTCAATACGCTTGTGTATGGAGCCCTTCACGCTGTCGTCGAAGAATCCGAGCAGTAGCTGCATGGTTTCGTCGAACGACAGGATGCGCAGCTTGTGGGCGTCCTCGATGTCCATAATCTCGTAGCAGATGTCGTCGGCAGCCTCCACAAGATACACGAGCGGATGGCGCACGTAGCGCAGCGGTTCGCCGTCGGCTGAGATACGGCGCATTCCCAGGTTGTCGGCGATGCGTCGGAAGTAGGGCTCTTCGAAGCAGAAGAATCCGAACTTACCCTTTCGTCCAGCGCAGGCACTGGAGTGGGGATATTTCACTATCGATGCAAGGGTGGAGTAGGTTAGTACGAATCCTCCCTCGCGCCGTCCGTGGAATCGGTGGGCAAGCAGTCTGAAGGCGTTGGCGTTGCCCTCGAAGTGGGTCAGGTCGTCCCAGAACTCGGGTCTCAGCTTAGGTCGCAACTCCTGTCCCTTGCCCTCGCGGAAGAAAGCCTGTATGGCCTTCTCGCCAGAGTGTCCGAATGGAGGGTTGCCCATGTCGTGGGCGAGACATGCTGTGCTCACTATGGTGCCAATCTCCTCGAACAGTGTGCCAGTGAGTTCGGGGTGACGTTGTTTCAGTTCGCGTGCTACGTCGTTGCCGAGCGACATGCCCACACAAGCCACCTCAAGCGAGTGGGTGAGCCGGTTGTGCACAAAGATGCTTCCCGGCAGCGGGAACACCTGGGTCTTGTTCTGCATACGTCGGAATGGTGCCGAGAATACAAGTCGGTCGTAGTCGCGCTTGAATTCCGAGCGGTCGTCGTGGCGTTCGGGATGCCGTGTCTCCTGTCCCAAGCGTCGGTTGGATATGAGTTGTTGCCAGTTCATAGTCTCTTTTGTTTGTCGATGTTTATAGTATGGGGTGCTCATGGTATGCAAAATTAGCTATAAAAGTCCAAAGTACAATTGTTTTGGTTGCTTTTCGTGCGTTCCTTTATATCTGGTAATGTGGTTTTGGGGTAATGGTAATGTGTGTATTGGATAATGAAACAAGGAGTTTGGGAATTTGGTAATGTCGTTGTCTGAATCCAAAACTGGTGTTACCAAAACTGGGGACGACAATTTTAAGGTCATAGATAAAATGTAGCCGAAATTCCTCACTGATTACTTATTTCTACCCTCGGGCTGGCACATTTGACTCCAAGTATGTCACATTTGCTATTATTTTTAGAAATCTGACATGCATCTACCATCCGTTAACCTTCTGACGTTCATGCAATTGCACGGATTATGTCACTTATGTCACTTTTTTTCAGAAAAACATTTTTTCTTAGTAAAAACAAAAAAGCCTTGCAAATCGTGTGATTTGCAAGGCTTTGTTTTGCGCTTCAAGATGGACTTGAACCAACGACCCCCTGATTAACAGTCAGGTGCTCTAACCAACTGAGCTATTGAAGCA
>CAKPZC010000094.1 GCA_934203355.1 uncultured Prevotella sp.
TCCGTAGCTCAACTGAATAGAGCACTTGACTACGGATCAAGAGGTTCAAGGTTTGAATCCTTGCGGAATCACTTCTCAAGTTTCGATGCAAACGTTCAGTATGCACCCTTAGCTCAGTTGGTAGAGCAACTGACTCTTAATCAGTGGGTCTAGGGTTCGAATCCCTAAGGGTGTACAAAAAGATAGCGTTGACTTTCGAGTCAACGCTTTTTTTATTTCTCTGGATGTTTATTCTTTTTAATTAAGCAATAAAAGTTGTTTTGTTGCGTTATAGAATAAATGAAAGCAATAATTTATAACATACTTTTTTTCGTTTGTGCAATTTCGTTTTGTGCATGCGACGATGGCGACACATTCACAACGTCGCCCAATAATCTGTTGACATTCTCCACCGACACGGTTCGCTTGGATACTGTGTTTTCCACTATACCGTCGTCCACTCGTACGTTTTGGGTGTACAACCGTTCTGGCGACGGATTGCGTCTTGCGAGTGTAAGGCTTGAGGGTGGCAACCAGTCGGGATTCCGTGTGAATGTCGATGGTGTTTACCTTAGTCCTGAGCAAGGCTATAAGGCAAATGGTATTGAGGTGCGCGACAAGGACAGCATAAGGGTGTTTGTGGAGCTTACGTCGGCACTGACAAACAGCGATAGTCCTAAGCGCATAGGCGACAATATCATTTTCGCTCTTGAAAGTGGGCGCGAGCAGAAAGTGGCTATCGATGCATGGTCGTGGGACGCGCGTTTCTTGCGCAACTGTACCGTGAGCAATGACTCTATACTTACAGCAGGCAAGCCGCTTGTTGTTTACGGCCTTCTGACAGTCAACGAAGGTGCCACTTTGACAATAGAACCAGGTCAATCCATTTATTTTCACGATGGCGCTGGTATTGACGTTAAGGGCAGACTTGTGTGCAAGGGAACTGCCGATAATCCTGTCGTGCTTCGTGGCGACCGACTTGACCACATGTTCGACTATCTGCCCTACGACCGTATGAGCGGTCAGTGGAGCGGACTCCATTTCTATGAGACTTCATACGATAATGTGATAGAATATACCGACATTCACAGTGCGTTCAATGGCGTGTGTGTCGATTCCTCGGATGTGTCGCGACATACTCTTGCTGTGGCAAATTCCACAATCCATAATTGTCAGGGATATGCCATGTACATAGCCAATTCGAAGGTGTCGATAGAAAACTGTCAGCTTACAAACGCACTTTATAATTGTCTTTCGGTAGATGGTGGCGACGTGAATGTCAACAATTCTACTATAGCCCAATTCTATCCGTTTGATGCAAATCGTGCAAGTGCGCTAAATTTCTCGGCTCTTACTCATCCTCTTGTGTCGTTTACTTGTCTTAATACCATCATTACCGGTTATTCCGACGACGAGATGATGGGTGGCAAACCCACCGACGACAATACAAATGAGTTTAATTATCAGTTTGCTAATTGCATAATCCGCACACCACAGATAAAAGAAGACGATGAAGAACTGGCTCATTTCGCCGATTGTGTTTTCGAGGATGTGAAGGATACCGTTAGCTATGGCGCAAAGCATTTTGTGCTCATTGACGGCGACAATCAGAACTATGACTTCCATCTGCGCAAGGAGTCGGCTGCTATCGACAAGGCAGATGCTGCTACTGCGTCGCCCTTCGACCGTGACGGACGAGAGCGCGACACCATGCCCGATGTTGGAGCCTATGAATATGTGAAGACCGAAGAGTAATAGTTTTAGTTATGAAGCAAATCAATATCAACATTTCTATAGCTTTATGCCAACTCGACGAGCTCTCAGCCGACGACCGTGAGCTCGTTGGGCGTGCAGTCGAAGCCTCTCGTAATGCTTATGCAGAGTATAGTCATTTCTATGTTGGTGCAGCCTTGCGCCTTGCCAATGGTGTCGTAGTCATTGGTGCCAATCAGGAGAATGCGGCCTTTCCGTCGGGATTGTGTGCCGAGCGAACAGCCGTGTTCTCAGCCCAAGCCAACTATCCCGACCAACCAGTTGATACGCTCGCTATTGCAGCTCGCAACGACAATGGTTTAGTTGAAGAGTCTGTGACTCCATGTGGAGCCTGCCGTCAGGTGTTGCTTGGTGTAGAGGAGCGCTACAAACGTCCCATGCGCATTCTGCTCTACGGCAAACACGGAGTATACATTATAAAAACAGTAAAAGACTTGATGCCATTGTCGTTTGTAGATTCAAGCATGAAGTAGCCGGAGGCTTCCAAACTCCGGTTTGTTGTATTAAATAACACTAATCTTTTCCCATTTTCCCTTTTTTTTCGTAATTTTGCACAGAATATTGTAATGATATAAATATAACATATAATAATATGAGCAAACAAGTAGAAAAAATCAAAGAATTGGTCGCAAAGCGCGAGCAGGCTCGTCTTGGTGGTGGCGAAAAAGCCATTGAGAAGCAGCACGCACGCGGCAAGTACACAGCGCGTGAACGTATCGAAATGCTTGTCGACGAAGGTTCGTTTGAAGAGTATGATATGTTCAAGAAGCACCGTTGCACAAACTTCGGTATGGACAAGAAGCATTATTATGGCGACGGTGTTGTAGCTGGTAGTGCTACAGTTGCTGGCCGATTGGTTTATGTATATGCTCAGGACTTCACCGTGAATGGTGGTTCGCTCTCTGAGACAATGGCACAGAAGATTTGCAAGGTTATGGATATGGCCATGACTATGGGTGCTCCCGTAATATGCATGAACGACTCGGGTGGTGCACGTATTCAGGAAGGCATCTGTGCGCTTGCTGGCTACGGCGAGATTTTTGAGCGCAACATCCTCGCTTCGGGTGTGATTCCTCAGATTTCTGCCATTATGGGTCCGTGCGCTGGTGGTGCTGTTTACTCTCCTGCACTCACCGACTTCATCATCATGAAGGAGCAGACCTCTTATATGTTCCTCACTGGTCCGAAGGTAGTGAAGACAGTGACAGGCGAGGACATCGATGCCGAGCATCTTGGTGGTGCTTCGGTTCATGCAACCAAGAGTGGTGTTACTCATTTCGCAGCCAAGACCGAGGAGGAGGCTATCGAGATGATTAAGAGCTTGCTCTCGTTCATCCCGAGCAACAACACCGAGGAGGCTCCGCGTGTAGAGTGCAACGACCCAATCAACCGTATGGAGGATTCTCTGAACGAGATTATTCCCGACGATCCCAACAAGGCATACGATATGTATAAGGTGATTGGTGCCGTGACCGACAATGGCGAGTTCTTCGAGATTCAGCCTAAGTTCGCCAAGAACATCATCATTGGTTTCGCTCGCTTCAACGGTCAGAGCGTTGGTATCGTTGCCAACCAGCCAGCAGCTTATGCAGGTGTGCTCGACGTTAACGCCAGCCGCAAGGCAGCACGCTTTGTTCGTTTCTGTGACGCTTTCAACATTCCTATCGTTTCGCTTGTCGACGTTCCGGGCTTCCTTCCTGGCACAGGTCAGGAGTACAACGCTGTTATCCAGCACGGTGCTCAGCTTCTCTATGCTTATGGCGAGGCTACAGTGCCTAAGATTACAATCACTCTGCGCAAGAGCTACGGTGGTTCTCACATCGTTATGGGTTGCAAGCAGCTCCGTTCCGACCTCAACTTCGCTTGGCCTTCGTCTGAGATTGCCGTTATGGGTGCCAGTGGTGCCGTTGCAATTCTCTGTGGCAAGGAGGCAAAGGCAAAGAAGGAAGCAGGCGAGGATGTAAACGCTTTCCTTGCTGAGAAGGAAGATGAGTACACCGAGAAGTTTGCCAATCCTTACGAGGCTGCTTCATATGGCTACATCGACGACGTTATCGAGCCACGCAACACTCGTTTCCGCATCTGCCGTGGATTGGCTCAGCTTGCTACCAAGCGTCAGCAACTCCCAGCCAAGAAGCATGGTTGCATGCCGATGTAACTTTTTACAAGTTGACAAGTTGACGAGTAAACAAGTAGACAAGGTTATAAGTAAACAGGTTACAGGTATGGACAAGAATATATATGCTGCTATTGCCATGGCTCTATACGAGTATCAGGGCAATAACGTACACGACAAGGAGCCGGGCTTCATCACCATACAGCCGCGTCAGACTATGTGGAACGCCAAGTTCTTAAGTTTAACAGCAAAACCATAAAA
>CAKPZC010000095.1 GCA_934203355.1 uncultured Prevotella sp.
CTGTTCATTGGAAGCGAAGCTGATGGTATCGAATGGTTGAAGCGCAAACTGGAGACTCCAAAAACATATCAGGAACTCCAACCTGATTGGATGAAAGACTTAGTAGCTCCAAAGAAGGGTGATGTGCTTCCCGGACTTGATGTTATACTTGAAGAGAACTTTATCAAGGATGACGATGGTAAATGGAATAAACCAGATCCAGAGAATGCTTCACACCTAGAGCAACTTCGAGGTAAGCGAATGATGAAGGAGTTTAATATCTATCTCGAAGCAGCCAAGAAACCTAAGGCAAAGCGTATGAAGGATACACGTCTTGAGGTGCTGCGCTATGGCTTCAAGGATTGCTACAAACAAAAGAATTATCAAGACATTGTAACTGTTGGAGAACATATTCCGGAATCACTTCTTATGGAAGATGAAATCCTGCTCCAGTATTACGATATTGCAGTATCACGTATATAATATATGAAATATAAAGGCAAACGTGTAGAAATAATAAGTTCGAAGATGTTGTTCGGAAAGGAAACCGTGTGGATTCACATTCTTGAAGACAACACCTTCGAGCAAGTGTTGCGTTCTGATTTGGAGGAAGAAATTACCAGTTCAGAAAATAGTAGCATGGCTTATGTGCGCTATATCTCTATTGCAGCACGCATAAAAGAGGAAATGGCGCAGAAGCGTTTGCTTGCTCCATACGAAAGCAGCTTAATACCCCTTCCTCACCAGATTCTTGTTTTGGAGAAGGTGATGCAGGGAGTGCAGACTCGTTTCCTGTTAGCAGACGAGGTGGGTATGGGTAAAACCATAGAAGCCGGGTTGGTGTTAAAGGAAAAGAAGTTACGTGGCGAAATAAAGCGCATTCTGCTGATTGTACCAAAATCTTCCATGCTTCAATGGCAGTCGGAACTCAAAGAGCATTTCAAGGAGCAATTTTATATATATGAAAGCGATTTCATTGCTGGAATGGCTAAGACCTTCGCTGGTTTTGATGCAGAGGAAGAACTCAATTTTTGGAAACAGCACAATCAGATTATTGTTTCTCTTGATGCTCTAAAACCAATTACTCAGCATGTTGGATGGAGCCAAGAGAAGATAGATGAATACAACAAATATCGCATAGAGGCCGTTGTAGGTGCAGATTTCGATATGATTGTGATCGATGAAGCTCACCGCATGGGAGGTAGTACATCACAAGTGTCACGCTACCAGTTAGCTGAAACCGTCTGTAACGCTGTTCCTAATGTTCTTCTTCTGTCCGCTACCCCACATAGGGGAAAGAGTGACCATTTCCGAAGAGTATTGCAGTTGATAGACGCTGATGCTTTTGTTGGTGAGGGAATGCCGTCGATAAAGGATATTGAGCCCTACGTTATGCGTTCAGAGAAACGTTATGCTGTAGATTATGATGGCAAGAAACTTTTCCAGCCTCGCACAACAGTTCGGTTTGATGTACCAATAGACTCGAATAAACATAGGTTACAGAAGGCTCTTTATGATCATGTGACAGACTATGTTAGATATTGTTTCGGAAGAGCAAAACGCGGAAACCGTAACGCAACAGGTTTGGTGATGGTAATGATGCAGAAATTAGCAAGCAGTAGTACAGCAGCCATTCTTGGAGCTATGAAAACACGTCTTTGGCGATTGCAGAATGCCGAATTTGCCGATGACCTCAATGACTATGATGAAGAAGTTATTGATGACTATAGTGATTTTGACACCAACGATTTCACTGTAGACATGCAGAATGGTTTTGCCAATGAAGAAGAAAAACTCCAGGAACTTATCAATGAAGCTCAATATTGTCTTGACAATGAACAGGACGCTAAAGCAACAGCTCTTATCAAGGCTATCTATGAACAGCAAGATAAGTCAGATGAGCCAAACCTCAAAGTTCTTGTCTTTACTGAGTTTCGTCGTACACAAGCTTATTTGCAGGACATTTTGAACAATGCGGGATTCTCAACAGTATGCATTAACGGAAGCATGGAACTTCAGGAACGGCAGCGTGCACTGGTGAAATTCAAGAATGAGGTCAATGTGATGATAGCAACTGACGCTGCTGGAGAGTCGTTGAATATGCAGTTCTGTCATGTTGTGTTCAACTATGATTTGCCATGGAACCCTATGTCAATCGAACAGCGAATAGGTCGTGTGGACCGTATTGGTCAGAAGCACCCAGTAGTAGCATACAACATGCTTACTGACAATACAGTAGATACAAGAGTCTATGAAATTATTGTCGAGAAACTGGATGCAATTCTGGCAGAACTTGGTATTGATAAGACAAGCGATGTACTGGATTCAACCATAGATATGAAGAAGGTGAATCATCTTTATTTGCAGTCTTTGCTTGATCCGCACAGATTTGACTTTACAAGTGATAGTTGGTTATATGACATCAAGAACAAACTCCGTGAATATCATTCAACCGAAGGAGCTTTACCTTCTTTTGACGAGAATATGATTGTTGCAGAGAGTGCTGGTGAAGTTAAGTATAGTCCACTACCAGTATGGCTTGAAGAGTTGATGAGTTTGTACACCATTAGTGAGAAAGGAAAGATTGATAAAACTTTGACTGGAGTAACGACATATCAAATACATAGTCAGACTGTTGATGCTGTTTTCGATTCTAATCTTGTAGTGGACAATCCTGGTGCAGAACTGATGACCTTGCAGCATCCAGTTGTCAAACGCATATTGGATGAAATAGATGGCAATAGTCAATCTCTGGTGCCTGTACTCCTCTCAAAAGAGGGAAATGAAACTGCTGGCTACCTTACTATATGGAAAGTATCGGCAAAGAATGCCTATGAGAGCAAAACAACATATGTCGCTCAGTTTATTACTGATACCGGACGAGTATTCGGACCGTACGGAAATGACATATGGAATAGGTTGGTGCAAGAAAAGGACTCTTTTGCATATAATGGTGAAACCGTGTGCAAGATAGATTTAGAGAGCAATACTCAGCTGAATAATAATCTGCATGCAACTTTCCACCGTATGGAATTGGAGATCCAAAACAATCTGCAAGGTATGGTAGAAAGAAAACTTCGTGCTTTGGGCTTCGCAGAGCATAGAATCAACCGAATAGGAATAGCGAATATCCGCAATGCAAAAATGCGTAAATTACAAAAAGAAAAGGAAGACTGGCAGAATGCCTTTGCTAAAGGTAGAAGTGTTGTGCCTGACGTAAAACATATATTGACCGTAAGAATCAATGGATGATTTGATTAAAGCATTAGAACGAAGATTGACAATAGCAAGGACACATCTAACTATTGTGCGCAATCCAGATGGTTTTCTTTTACGCCCTGATATTCAGCAACAGGTGTTGAAAGAATGCCAGTTATTACTATTGCCTATTTCAAGCTCAATTGAGTTGCGTGTTCGCTACGAACTGATTGATAAGCAATCCATAGAAAAGGTTTGCTATGTCATGGAAAAACCGTTCGACATGTTGCCAGACCTGTTAAATGAGATTCAAACACTTCCTGCCTTTTCACTTGCAGATTTGATGCCTGCATGTAATGAAGCGGAATTGCGACAGGCTGCGATGACGTTCAGCATGGCATCATATATTTATGATAAACATTATACATACAATTTAACTACAGAGCAGACAAGGCATGTTATAAATGAAGCAATGATGCTTTATGGAGAAGATTCCACATCCATATCCGAAAAACTTAAGGCCATAAAACTTGAATGGGATAAGGTTGAGACAATTGATGAGATAAGCAAGTTTCTGCTTAAGGCAATCGGACAGAATGCTTATTCTGCTATAGAAGAAACTATTAATGATTTGAATGCAGACTTCCAGAAGTTTGTTGATGATCGTTATTTTAGTTTGCCAAATACTTCACACGTAAAAAAGCCAAAGATGGTGAACAAAGTGTTGCCATACTTGGCTTATAAGCATGATCGAACAGATAAGATTGCGTTGATAGTTGTAGATGGTATGACCTATTGGCAATATTTGATTCTTCATAGAGAATTAGAGAGAGTCGGGCTTGCACCAAGAAAAGACTGTACGTTTGCTTGGATGCCGACCATAACAAAACTCTCTCGACAGGCTATATTCAAAGGTGA
>CAKPZC010000096.1 GCA_934203355.1 uncultured Prevotella sp.
TCAAAAACAAGATGCCAAAGAACTCACTTTATTTGATGAATTTTAATAACCGTGCGATTTTATCGCATCAGTACTAATGCAGCGCCTTAAATGCTACCTGTCTATAAGGACTTGATAATTTCTACTATCGTAGATAACAATGTTACTTCGTGTCCCCATGATGTGCGAGTCTATAAGGACTTGATAATTTCTACTATCGTAGATCAATATCCTCAGAGGGTAAAATCAACCGAGTCTATAAGGACTTGATAATTTCTACTATCGTAGATAATTCCATAAAGGTACGATTTAAAGACTTTATAATTTCTACTATCGTACATCGTAATAAATGGGGGTTATGCGGTCATTTAGTCTATAAGAATCTCAAATTTCTACTATCGTAGATAATCCACGCACCCATGTAGAGTACAATCGTATGTCTATAATGGTCTGACAATTTCTTCTTATCCATCACACCATTCCAGTACTGTCACACCATTCCAGTACTCGCTCAAACACCACTCAACTGGTACTGGAGTTTCACATATATGGTACTGGAGTTTCAATTGACCAACACTACAGTAACACTCAAGTGGTACTGAAACCTAAATTATTTATCTGTATTCCACAAAGATCATGTCTTCTATTAGGAGTAACGTAATGACGATGTCTGAAAAAAGTTTTTTGGTGAAAAAATGTGATATATCTGCCATAAATGCCGCAACATGCTTAATGTCAACAATTTAGCGCATGGCAGATACATGTCAGATTCGAGTTGAGAAAGGGAAATGTGCCAGCCTGATGAAGCTGGTTTCTGGTACAAATAGTTTTTGGTTCTGGTACAAATTGTTTTTGGTTCTGGTAGCAATTGTTTTTGGTTCTGGTACAAGTAGTTTTGAGTTCTGGTAACAATTGTTTTGAGTGATGTGACAAAACCGAAATATTAACGGAGCTGCAAAAACAAGCTTAACTTGCTAAACTCTGGCTGGTAGATTTCAAACTTAGGCTGGCAGATAGCCACCTTATTTTCTCACATCTGACATGTATCTGCCAGCCGATAACCAACTGATATTAAACACATTGCTGCATTTATGGCAGATATGTCACTTTTTTTCACCAAACATCTTTTTATAGCAACAAAAGCAGTTTTTTTGTTTTTAAGCGACAAAAAAAACCTGCAACCTGCCTTTATGTGCGAGAAAATAAGTAAGTTTGCATCCAAATATCAATTTATCGGAATAATGACTTATACTATTGAAAAGGTTACAACACTCATAGGAGCCCGCCGCTTCGGAACAGCCGACGCCAACATAGGGTTTCTGCTAACTGACAGCCGCTCGCTGTGCTTCGCCGAGGAGACTCTGTTCTTCGCCTTAAAGTCGGGACGTGGCGACGGTCATAATTATATTTCCGACCTCTATAGGCGCGGAGTGCGCAACTTTGTAGTGGAACACGTACCACTCGACTATGCGTCGACCTATGCCGATGCCAACTTCCTGCGTGTGGAGAACTCGCTCGTTGCCCTGCAGCGACTCGCCGAGCGCCACCGCGACGAATACAACATTCCCATTGTGGGCATCACAGGGTCGAACGGTAAGACCATCGTGAAGGAATGGCTCTACCAGCTGCTCTCGCCCGAAACCAACGTGACACGTTCTCCGCGTAGCTACAACTCGCAGATTGGTGTGCCTCTGTCGGTGTGGCTACTCAACGAGCAAAGCCAGGTGGGAGTGTTCGAAGCCGGCATTTCGGAGCCGGGCGAGATGCTCGCTCTGCGCGACATCATACAGCCCACCATCGCCGTACTGACATTCATCGGCGACGCCCATCAGAAGAACTTTGCTTCGCTTGAGGAGAAGTGTCGCGAGAAAATCACACTCTTCCACGACGCCAAGACCATCGTCTACTGCAAAGACGACACTCTCGTGGACAACGTGGTGAAGAGCGTCGACTACCGAGGCGAAAACCTCGCATGGTCGATGAAGGACCCAACGGCAGCCCTATTCGTGAAGCAGGTGGAAAAGAAGGACTTCGTCTCTACAGTGCACTATACATTCAATGGCGAGGAGGGCGAATACGACCTGCCATTCATCGACGAGGCTTCGGTGCGCAACTCTGCCACAACAGCTGTCGTAGCCCTACACTTGGGACTATCACGCGAGCTACTCGCCGAGCGCATGAAAAACCTTGAGCCTGTGGCTATGCGCCTTGAGGTGAAGGAGGGACAGCACGGATGCACACTCATCAACGACTCCTACAACTCCGACATCAACTCGCTCGACATTGCCCTCGACTTCATGAACCGACGCCCCGACCACAAGGGACGCCGACGCACACTAATACTGAGCGACATCTACCAGACTGGCGAGCCGCTCGACCATCTCTACAAGGAGGTGTCGAACCTATGCGTGCAGCGAGGCGTAAACAAGATTATAGGCATCGGACAGCAGATTATGGACCATGCCGACATGATAAAGGTGCAGGAGAAATTCTTCTTCCACGACGTGGCGTCGTTTATCCACAGCACGGTGTTCGAGACGCTGCGCAACGAGGTGATTCTCATCAAGGGTGCTCGCCGATTCGGATTCGACAACATCACGGAGCTACTCGTGCAGAAGGTGCACGAGACTATTCTCGAAGTGAACCTGTCGGGCGTAGTGAAAAACCTCAACTTCTACCGCTCATTCATGAAGCCCGAAACCAAGCTCGTGTGCATGATTAAAGCCGACGCCTACGGAGCAGGAGCAGTGGAAATTGCCAAGACGCTGCAAGACCATAGAGTGGACTATCTCGCCGTGGCTGTTGCCGACGAGGGAGTGACGCTGCGCAAGAACGGTATCACGTCGAACATAATGATTATGAACCCCGAGATGTCGGCGTTCAAGACCATGTTCGACTACGACCTTGAGCCCGAGGTATACTCCTTCCGACTGCTCGACGCACTTGTGCGCGAAGCCCAGAAAAATGGTATCAGCAACTTCCCCGTACACATCAAGCTCGACACTGGTATGCACCGTCTCGGATTCGACCCGATGAAGGACATGCCCGAACTAATCGACCGCCTGCAACACCAGTCGGCTGTCATACCACGCTCGGTGTTCTCACATTTCGTGGGCAGCGACAGCGACTCGTTCGACGAGTTCTCTGCCTATCAGTTTGGACTCTTCAACAAGGGCAGCAAGATGCTTTGCGATGCCTTCCCACACAAGATTCTGCGCCACATCGACAACTCGGCTGGCATAGAACACTTCCCAGAGCGACAACTCGACATGTGCCGACTCGGACTGGGACTGTATGGCTACGACTCGCGCGACAACTCGATGATAAACAACGTGACCACGCTGAAGACCACCATACTGCAGATTCACGACGTGGCTGCCAACGAAACCATTGGCTATAGCCGACGCGGCACACTGACCCGCGACTCGCGCATAGCTGCCATACCTATTGGCTATGCCGACGGACTAAACCGCCACCTTGGCAACCGCCACGGCTACTGCCTGGTGAACGGCAAAAAGGCCGAATACGTGGGCAATATATGCATGGACGTGGCTATGATCGACGTGACCGACATTGAATGCAAGGAGGGCGACCAGGTGATTATATTTGGCGAGCAACTGCCAGTGACGGTTCTCTCGGACGCCATCGACACCATTCCCTACGAGGTGCTGACGGGTATCAGCAACCGAGTGAAACGAGTGTATTATCAAGACTAAAAAAGAGGGTGTGTCAAAATAGGAGTTAGAGGAAGTTAAGAGGAAGTTAAGAGGAAGTTAACGGACAAATGCTTTATTTTCAACAAATTATACATATGTCCGCTCGCTCGGCTTTGCCGCTTGCCTTAGCAAGAAC
>CAKPZC010000097.1 GCA_934203355.1 uncultured Prevotella sp.
TATAATTTGTTGAAAATAAAGCATTTGTCCGTTAACTTCCATCCATCGTAGATGGATTAACTTCTTCTTAACTTCCGTTAACTCCTATTTTGACACATCCTCTAACTACTATAACTTCCTTTTTGCCTGACGCTCACGACGCAGCACATTCTGCATGTCGTAGACCACCTGCGGATTCTTGTCAGCAACATTGTCTTGCTCCCATTGTGCAGAAGTGATGTTGAAGAGTTGCGGATTGGGGCAGTTGCCTGTCTCTATCTTCGGTCCCCAGGTAATCATCTTCGGTCCGTCGTTGGGTTCGATATATTTCCATTCCTTGGTGCGAACCGACAGTACATGATTCGACGCGAGTTCGAGCACATACTTACGATTTTCGCGGTCGTTGCCAAGAAGAGTGTTCTTATGGTCTTCGCTGTCGGGCGCGCTGCCTTGAGGCAAACGAGCGTCAATCAGACTTCCGAACGAGCGCATATAGTCGATTTGCGACATAAGAGCCTCCGAGGTTTGTCCTGCCTTTACCTTAGCCGGCCAGCACACAATAGCCGGAACAGCTGTGCCGCCCTCGAATGCGCTATACTTGTTGCCGCGCCACGGTCCTGACGGCTTATGTCCATTGAGCAACTCCTCAGCACGGTCCTGATAGCCATCGTCAACAACTGGTCCGTTGTCGCTGGTGAGCAGGATTATTGTATTGTCGGCTATTCCAAGACGGTCGAGAGTCTCCATTATCTGTCCTACCGACCAGTCGAACTGCACGATGGCGTCGCCACGTAGTCCCATGCCGCTCTTTCCGCGGAAGCGTGGGTGCGGGAAACGAGGCACATGCACGTCGTTGGTTGCAAAATACATGAAGAAGGGATTGTCCTTATTGGCTTTTATGAAGCTTATGGCGTGCGAAGTGATAGAGTCGGCTATATTCTCGTCCTTCCAGAGAGCCTTGCCGCCACCCTTGGCATATCCAATGCGTCCGATGCCGTTGACAATCGACATGTTGTGACCATGACTCGACTTCATGTTGTAGCACAATTCGGGATTGTCCTTGCCAGTGGGTTCACCAGGAAAATTCTTCTGATAGTTCACCTCGATAGGTGCCGACTCATCCCAGTTGGCCACACTACCGTCCTCGATGAATACACACGGCACACGGTCGGCTGTAGCCGCCATGATGTAATGATAGTCGAATCCTATGTCGGCGAGTGAAGCCGGAAGCGGAGCATTCCAGTCCTGCTCGCCAGTGCGGTCGCCAAGTCCCAGATGCCACTTGCCTATAGCACAAGTGCGGTAGCCACGGCTGCGGAACATGTCGGCCATGGTGAATTGCTCTGGACGTATAATCATTCCGGCATTGCCAGCAGCTACGTCGGTTCCTGGTTTGCGCCATGCATACTCACCAGTGAGAATCGAATAGCGCGACGGTGTGCTTGTAGCGGCAATGGCATGCATGTCGGTGAACCTAACGCCTCGACTTGCAAGTCGGTCGACGTTGGGAGTCTCTACATTCTTGGCGCCATAGCATCCAAGGTCGCCATAGCCAAGGTCGTCGGCAAGAATCACGATAACATTCGGACGGTTGGGGTCGGTAGCCGTCTTTGGCTTCTTTGCGGCGTGTGCCATCTGAGTGGCTAACGGAGCAAGAAGTCCAAGCAGCATATAAGATTTGTTCATAACTAGTGGATTTTTATTTTTTTTAGTTTGTCATAATTATAATCATGATACAAATTGGATATGATATTGTAAGAGATTAGTGTTTCATACCATTTCTGTAGGTTTTTAAAACCTCAAAGGTAAACCTTTTCTGCAAATTGAGCAAACATTACACCAGTTAATTTGTATTATTTAAGTTTCGCATGCCTTTTAAAAACCAATGATTATTCATACAATCATACTTTTTAGTTTTTACTTTTTGCTGCAATTCAATATAAAGCCTTACCTTTGCACTCCAAAAAAAATCATGAGGTAAAAAAAATTTTTATTATGGATTTCAATTTCATCGGGACAATCTGGTCTCTTCTTCCTCCCGTCGTAGCCATTGCGCTGGCACTAAAAACCAAGGAGGTATATTCATCATTGTTCATCGGCATTGTGCTTGGTGCCATATTATACAGCATGTCGATGGGCACAGGCTTTGAGGGATTCCTGACACATCTGCTCAACGACACCGTTGCTACTGGTTCGGATGCCAAGCATTACGGACTCATTTCATGCCTGTCCGACCCATGGAACGTTGGCATCATCGTGTTTCTTGTTGTGCTGGGTTCTATCGTGTCGCTCATGAACAAGGCTGGAGGCTCGGCTGCTTTCGGACGCTGGGCGTCAAAACACATCAAGACAAAGATAGGCGCACAGATTGCAACTATCATTCTCGGCATTCTCATCTTTATCGACGACTATTTCAACTGTCTCACTGTAGGTTCTGTGATGCGTCCTATAACCGTGCGCCACGGTGTGACAAAAGAAAAACTCGCCTATCTCATCGACTCCACAGCTGCTCCAGTGTGCATCATATCGCCCATATCAAGTTGGGCGGCAGCCGTATCGGGATTCGTGTCGGGCGGAGAGAATGGATTGGCGTTGTTCTGCCAGGCCATACCGTTCAACTTCTACGCCTTCTTCACTATTATCTTCATGTTTATGATTGTAGTGTCGGGCTTCGACTTCAAGGCTATGAGCAAGTATGACGCACGTCTGCAGGAATGGTATGAGCGCACGGGCGGACAGGTGGACGAGGTGATCGACACCAAGCTGCACGTTGTAGAGCATGGTGTGGGTGCCAAGCAGGACGACAAGCAACCGACAACTACCAATGGTTCGGTCGTAGACCTTGTAGTGCCGATACTGATGCTCATAGTGTTCTGCATGGCTGGCATGGTTTACTCCGGAGGATATTTCGACGCCACAAGCAATTGCTATCACAACTTCGTAGATGCCTTTGCAGCAAGCAACGCATCTGTAGGATTGGTTATCGGTTCGCTTGCCGCATTGATTCTTACTATAACAATGTTCGTAGCGCGCCGCACACTGAAGTTCGACAATGCCATGAGCTGCCTCATCAAGGGTTTTGAAGCCATGGTTCCTGCCATACTGATACTCACTCTTGCATGGACACTGAAGAGCATGACCGACTCGCTTGGTGCAGCCGAATATGTTTCGGGCGTGGTTGCAAGTAGTGCTTCAGGACTACAGATGTTGCTACCGGCTATAATATTCGTCGTGGCAGCATTGCTTGCCTTTGCCACTGGCACCTCATGGGGAACGTTCGGCATTCTTATTCCTATTTGCATAGCCGTGTTCCCAGCAGCAGCACCGCTACGCATCATATCCATATCGGCATGTATGGCAGGTGCAGTTTGCGGCGACCACGTGTCGCCCATATCCGACACCACAATCATGGCTTCGGCTGGCGCAGAATGCAAGCACGTTCATCACGTGTCGTCGCAATTGCCTTACGCCCTTACTGTAGCCGCCGTGTCGTTCCTGACTTTCGTAGTGGCTGGATTCTCACAGCAGTTAGGCATCGTAGCATGTGCCGCAATTTCATGGATATTCGGCATAGCAATGATTTTCTCGGCTTTGTGGGTGCTGAAAAGAATTGGATCAAGACTGCATCATTAAAACCATAATACAAATGTCTTGACAATAACCTTAAATTAGCAGACAATGTCTTTCCGTATATTCTTTATATTTTTATCGTGCGCACACGCATGTCCGCACGA
>CAKPZC010000098.1 GCA_934203355.1 uncultured Prevotella sp.
GGTCCCTTTGCCGAGCAGTCCATCGTGGGCGAGATATAGAAATTGCTCACGCAATGCTTGTCGGTCATCACATGGAGCGTGTTGGGCATTACGTCGGGATAATTGAAGCCTTTTATCTTTCCATTGCTGTCATAAATCTCGTCGTCTATAAATCT
This sequence comes from uncultured Prevotella sp., assembly GCA_934203355.1. Taxonomy (GTDB): domain Bacteria; phylum Bacteroidota; class Bacteroidia; order Bacteroidales; family Bacteroidaceae; genus Prevotella. The sequence continues at coordinate 156 of CAKPZC010000098.1, forward strand.
AGCGTCGCGATGCTCCTCGTCCCATACGTATTCCAGTACAGCATGCTTGCCCGTTGCGTCAGCTACATAGAAGTGGTAGTTGCCGTTGCCGTCGGGCACGTGCAGGTCTACCTCCTTCACCATCCTTACAGCCTCGTCCACCGAGCGTGCGTTGTCCAGCAGATAACGCATTAGCACGGTAGTGGTAAGCTTGTTGGCATTGTCGTTCTGCTGTGTAGGCTTGCCGTCGAGATGCAGCACGCATATGGCAAATCCCGCCTCATTCATACCGTCCATCAGCAGATAAGGGAAGCCCATGATATAGGAAAGGTCCTGTGTCTTCTTTTCGTTGAATACTTTTGCGTCGTCGCTGAAGTTGTGGTAGAGATTCTGTCGGTAGCCTATCCAGTAGCCGTCGACGAGCGAGATGGACTTTAGCTTCCCCTCTGGTGCTGTGCGTACGAGGGCGGCGGCAATAGGTTCGTTGCCATGCGAATAGTCGAAGTTGCGCCCCATGATGTATTTGCCTTCGGGTGTTTTGGCAGCAAAGGCACTACATCCGGCATCATAGTTCAGCTTTGCATTGGCAGGAGCCTTAGGTGAATCGCATAGGTTGTTCAGTACGAAGCCTATGAGCCCAGCATTTGTTGTTATGTTGCTTCCCATTATGAGGTCAAGCTTATAGTCGGCTGTATAGTCAAGGTAAAAAAATCTGCCATCATCCAGGTCCTGTATAGAGTGGAGCATCTTCAGCTTGGCAGGGTCATTGACGAGCGATGCCGGCACATCGGTGTATCTGCGTCCGCCCACATCGGTGGTGTCTTCACTGCATGCCATAAGCATTGTCATAACAATGAGTGGGCAGAATAAAAAATAAAAAAACTTTTTCATATCTGTTGTTCATTTTTATTGTTTCCGACTAATATTTGTATTCAATGGTATGGTAAACATCCTCCGAATCTAACGGCTTCCACGATATATTCAGATAGTCTATGCCTTTGTCGTGGAGAACCTTGCGGTTTTTGTTGAGCAAATTCTGAATGGTGTTGATGCGGCTGTTGATCATTGTGCGGTCATCTTCTCTTACTACAGGCAACTCGAAGGCAAGTAACCAGTATTTCGGGAACTGTCTTTCAAGTGTTGTCTGCACGTCGTTGCTGTAAGGTGTGTACGACATAATCCATTCCTGTATATGGCGTGGAGGAGGTGCCAGTTGGAACCAAGTGCCATATCCGGTAAGACCTGTCTCATATATAGGGTTTGTCTTGAAGAAACCTGTAGTATATGTAAGGAACTCTAAATTAACTTCCATATCTGTGATAAGACGATAAGTTCCATTTGCATTCGGCACTTTCCATATCCAGCTATGGCTCACTGTGCAGTCGGTGCGAAGTATAGGCTTCGCCTCAGTGTGTGTAACAGGTGTGCCCCAGTGTGACGTCGGACGTGTTCCTGCCTTGTAGTCCCACTTTGGCGAATTGCCATTCATGGAAAATGTCATTTCAAGGTCTGGTATGTTATACGACCAGCTTTTTGAAAATGAAACTCCTCCACCAAGTCCAAGACTCGGATCTTTGGCAAATGTAAGCGCAGCATTGAGCGACCAATCGAAACCGTGTGTATAAGTTGATGAGCCACTGATATCGTTGACAGGCGACACCTGTTCTGTCTTTACATTTGTGTCGCTGAATTCGTGAGCCGTGTAGAAATGATATAGGTAGGGACCATACTCGCCATTATCGTAAGCACCGCCCGATTTCCACTTTTTCTTGTTTGTCGGACCGCATCCTAGCTTGCTATTTTCGAGCGTGACAGTTTCTTTTATAAGATAATAGTCTGCCTTTTCCTTCGGGTCGTAGACGCTCCATATATAATAGTTTCTGGTTACGGGTTCACTTCCTACTCCATGAATATCATACACAGGCTCTGTGATTGTGTATTTTTGTGCGTCGATAATGTCGTCAAGGTTCGATTTCTCCAGATCGTTGCTCTGTGCCATCATCTGTCGTCCCATCGCCATCTGTTTCTCCTTGTCGTCCTTATAGTCTGGCTGCTTGTTGAGCCATTCCACGAGAGCCTCGGCGTGTTGTCCATACATATAGTCGGTAATCGTTTCTGGCGCTGTGTTCTCTTTCACGTTTGTAGACAGAACCTCTCCCGTCTCCTCGTCAATCTCTTCGCTTACGATTTTCCTTGCAGAGTTGTCGTCAAGGTCCGACACTACATAAAGGTCGGAGCCGCGCAGCGCGATAGCATCGCATATAATCCCGTCGCTATCAGCCTTGTCGGCGAATGGCGGCAGCGGACTACCGTTGGTATCGTTCTTTGCATTCATAAACCTTGAGCAGAACGAGGCTGCAAACGGTGGATAAATCATTGCAAGACTCCCCTCCGCAACCATCTCTTTGTACACCTCTTTTATCTGTTTCATCCATGCTGCGATGCCTTCATTCGTTGGCTCCACATAGACGATGTTGCCGCCGCGGAGATACAGGTTAACGATATTCCTCATGTCGGCATCGTCAAGCCTACGGGCACGGCTGTCGGTAAATACCACGGTCACTGTGGCATCGTCGAGCACCGCCGACCTGCTCTTGATACGCCTTATCAGGGCTTCGGCACTCTTCGGGTATTTATCGTCAAACACATACGTGGGTAGAGTGGTGAAGAGCTTGGGCGTGTCGTTGGTTACAACCTCAAAATCCTCCGTCTCAATCGTAGGTTGCTGCACACTCTCATCGTCGCTGCACGAAATCAACATCGTTGCCATTAGCACAAATGTCAAAACTTTTAATGCGCCGACAGCCGGCAGCGTCTTCTTGAATAATTCCTTGATTCTCATAATATTTTAGTTTGATTGGTTTTTATCTCGCTACGCCCACACTTCTTTTTAATGCCAGTGGCGTTGCCATACTTTTTTATGTGAGCAAAATTAGCCTATAATAAGAAATATGTCAAATTTTGGCACCCTCAAATATAGTCAAAACGCTTCTTGCTCTTGATTTTTACTCCTTAAAAATAGGCAAAACATGGATTTTATTGCTGTATTTTAGCAGCTGACAAAACAAACAAACGGAGTTTTTCTACATCAAAAAACATCGGTCAAGCAAAGAGCAAAATAATATGTTTTTGTCTTCGCTTGACCGATTGTCATATATTCGTTGTTGTATCAAGAGAGTTTCTTCCAAGCAAGAACTACAGACGGTTCTTTTCTGCATTACCAGCACCCGTACCCTTGTACTTGCTCTTGGTGGCATTGAAGTTGTAAGTTATATTAACTAAGAACATGCGAGTATTATCTATACCGGTTCTGATGAAGTGCGCATACGAATTCTGATATTGCCAACTCTGATTCTGACCATGAAGCAAATCTTCCGCTTCCAATCTCACCACCAGTCGATTGTTCAGGAACGACTTGGAAACAGATGCCTCCAAAGAACTCCATGCAAAATTGACACCCAATTCGCTATAATTACGCGACTGGTAAGCGTATTCCAATCGAGCCTTCCAATGATGTGGCAATACCCAGGTATTCTCCAAATCCAGATAGAGAGAAGGACGGTTG
>CAKPZC010000099.1 GCA_934203355.1 uncultured Prevotella sp.
GGGCTGATATTCAGCTTCGCCCCCAGTTCGTCAGCCGCCTGTTTCTCCTCTGTCGTAGGTGGCTTGTAATTCCATTTGAATAACATTATATATAGTATTGATTTTTTCCGGTTTAGGGATGGGTTGCGGATTTTTAGCCTTGCATTAGGGTAAACCGCGTGTAAAGTTACAAAATAAAAGCGGAAAACAGAACTTTTGTCAAATGTTTTTAACTTACTTAAATTTCGCAAGCGAAAGAAGTTATTGGAAGTTATTGGAAGTTATTGGAAGTTATTGGGAGTTATTGGAAGTTATTGGAAGATATTGGAAGTTATTGGGAGATATTGGAAGATATTGGAAGATATTGGAAGTTATTGGAAGATATTGGAAGTTATTGGAAGATATTGGAAGTTATTGGAAGATATTGGAAGATAACTCGCTTCGCTCGTGAAGTTCTTGCTAAAGTTCAATAATTTATATAATACAATGTTCTGTTTTCCGTTTGTGTGTGTTATTGTGGTTGCTAATGGGCAGCTTAATACTAAGTATGCGCTCATATTTATCGTATATGAGCGGCAATCTGTAGGAGGGTATGGCATCCCTGCCATACCCACTCTGCCATGATAGTCCTGCCGATTTAGTGGAGTGTGTGTCAAAACTCATACAAAATGTAAAGATAATTCTGAACTGTTATGCTTTTTTTTTGTGTGTTATTCAGTTGTTGCTCTGAATGTCGATGCTGGCAGTCCATCGCTGTTCACGAGATTGGCTCGTGTGAAGGGTTGCCATGCATAGCGCACGTAGCGTGGCTGCTTTAGTTTGTCGGATGTGAGTCTCACGGTGTTGCTGTTGATGCTCACGTTGGCTGGATAGTACATTCCTTCCTCCTCGGCTATTTCGAAGCATCTTGGTGCTTTGCCGTCGGATGTGCCCAAGCCGTCGGCATAGTCGAAGCTTACGACGAGTGCATTGCCTTCGCGTTTCACGTTTTTATATATAGGTCCTGCTGGCGTGATGTTTTTGCCGTAGGTCTTGTTCAATGCCCATCTTCCCAGACGTTCGCCCACAGGTTGTTTGCGTCGTGGGTGCACGTCGAGCGAGTCGCCGCAGTCGGATGTCACTGCCATGCCGGTGTTCTTGATTTCTTTCATCAGCTGCAGTTGGCTGTCGCGAAACCAAGTCCACGACGGGCGGTTGAGGCTTGACAGCTGCACGAAGTAGAATGGCATGTCGGGGTTGCTCCAGTTTGTGCGCCAACTGTCGACAAGCAACTTGAACAGTTTGGCGTGTGCGTCCTTGTTGTGTGCGTTCGACTCGCCCTGGTACCACACAACTCCCTTGATGGGATATTTCTGTAGAGGCATTATGCCACTCTCGTATAGGTAGCACGGCTCATATGGATGTCGTCCGAGTTTGGTTGAGTCGTTGGTGAGGTTTTTTGCAGCACGTCTGCGCACCCATTCCTGTATGAAGTCGTTGCCAAGCCAGTTCTTCAGTATTGCTGGGAATTGTGTCTCCAGAGTGTTGCGGTCGATCCACGCCTCTGTTGGCGAGCCGCCAATGGCGTTGCATATCAGTCCTACTGGCACTTTTAGCGAGTCGCGCAGCATCTTGCCGTAGTAGTAGCCTATGGCAGAGAACCATTTTGCGTTGTTGGGTGTTGTTGGTTGCCATGTTGTCGGCTTGTAGTATTCCAGGTGGTTGAGCGAGTCGAGGCATGAGGCAGGCCATGCCACATCGTAGGTCTCCCATCGTCCCTTCATGTCGTAGAGTCGCAGTAGCTGGTCGTTGGTTTTCTCTATGTCGCGTTTGTAGCTTTCTGCCTGACATAGCATGAATGCCATGTTCGATTGTCCCGAGCAGAGCCACACCTCGCCAATTGCCACATGTTTGAACACCAACTTCTGTTTGTCGGTAGCGATGGTCAGGGTCTGGTCTTCGGCTTCTTTCATCGGCTTCAGTATTGTTGTCCATTTGCCCTGATTGTCAGCAGTAGCGGTTGCTGTCTGTCCACCGATAGCCACGGTCACTTTCTCGCCAGAGTTGGCAGTGCCGTGAATGTCGAGTGCCACGTTGCGTTGCATCACCATGTAGTCGGTGTAGAGTTGCGACATTTTCAGTCCGCCGTAGTTGCCTGTTATTCCGCTGTAAACAGTTTTTGCGAGAATGCCAGCTCCCTCGGGATTGGGGTGAATAGCGTCGGGCAGCAGGTTGGGGTAGGGGTATAATGGTTCGTGGAAGTCGATGAGTTCGGCTCCGCTCATTCGTGCCACAGTCTCTATTGCTGTCTGTATCTCGTCGTGCCATAATTTTGTGCCCGAAATGAACCGTGGGTGTCGGTCGGCTATTAGTGTCATGCGTGCCAAGATGAATCTCACCTTCGGGTTGGCAGTTCGCAGCGAGTCCATAATCGAGAGATAATCCTTCACGAACTCGTCGCGGTAGTTGGGCCAGTTGCGTGGGTCGGTGTCGTTGATGCCCAGGTGTATCACGGCAATATCGCCCTTGAAAGCCATTGCCTCCTTAAATTCCTTTTGCTCCACATATGGACGATGTCCGTGGTAGAGCAGTGTGGCTCCTGGCTTTCCGAAGTTGCCCACCTCATATTTGTCGCCCAACATTCGTTGCAGCTGTGATGGATAGGAGTCGCGTGCGCGGTCGTTGATGCCCGTGCCATAGGTGATGCTGTTGCCCACGCAAGCCACGCGTATGGGCTGTTTTGGAGTTTGTTTCTTTTTTGCAGCCGACATGTTGATTGTAGTGAAGCACAATACTACTGTCAGTATAGCCGATAGAAGTGAGTTGAGATTTAGTTTTAAGAAATTCATCTTTGTTAAAAACGTTTGTTTTTATTAGTATGTTAAATGTTAATGTTTTGCAAAGTTATAGAAATATATTTGAAAAAACAAATATGTAGAAATCAATATCTCGATAATAATTTCTACATTTGTATGGCTTTACGAGATAAAAGCCTTATATTTGCAATCGGAATTTTTCGTAATGATTCCAACCAAAGGTTAAACAAAAAAGCAACTACAAAATAGAAAAAAATGATGGACTCTTTATATTTCCTTCAGTTTGCATGTTTCATCTTCATGCTCATCAATGCCCTTATCCTCGGCATCACCCACCTGCACATGAAGTGGACCAACCGACGCTATGAGTGGTCACGTTGGCTGATACTTGCAGGTATGACGGGACTTGCCATACAATATCTCTTGCAGATGCTCTTGGGTTTTCGTGCGAAAAGCGATGACTTGGGAGCTGTCTTCAACATTTTGGTCTATACCCCATGCATCACCGCTATCGCCATGGGCATATACAACATTGAGGCGACCCATGCCAACCGCCGAAAGATGAACATCGTCTGCACTTGCATTTATGCCGCCATCATAGCAGTTTTCTGCATAGGCTACAGCAATAGCGGAAGTCTAAACATTGGCAACTGGCTCTATGCGATGCTCGTATTGTTCGGCGCAAACGTAGCGTATTGCATCTATATGATTATGAT
>CAKPZC010000100.1 GCA_934203355.1 uncultured Prevotella sp.
GTGGATTCATCTAATGGTTAGGATACAAGATTCTCAATCTTGGCATAGGGGTTCGATTCCCCTATCCACTACGCATCTTAAAGACAAGCCCCGTAGCAGAGACTTGTTTTTTTTTATGCCCAAGCGGTCTGTGAAACATATTATCATTCTTTGGATGGTGGATTCATCTAATGGTTAGGATACAAGATTCTCAATCTTGGCATAGGGGTTCGATTCCCCTATCCACTACACAAAAAGGCAGATTCTCTTTTTCGAGTTTCTGCCTTTTTGCTTTGTATATATTCCTTTTTCTTGACATTTTGCTGTCTCTTTTCGTTGTAATACTATTGTAATATAATCGTAAATCCACTGAAATCTATTTGTTGACGTTTTGCTCTACCTTTGCATCCAGATAATAATAAATGTTTATGAAAGAGAAAAAGAAGGTATTTCTGGATGTGTTGAAAAAGCATCTTGCGCGTGCAGACAAGTTTGAAAGTCAGGTGATGGAACTCGCGTTGAACAAGAAGGAAGGTTCGCGCGACGACGGTTGGGGTGTGTTCTACTCCAAGAGTGGCAAACGTCTTATTGCTGCCAAGAAGACCATCGAGGGCGACTACGCCGTGAAGGAGGATACACAGGAGATTTGCGACAACGCTTTTTGGGGTTGCGCCTTTCTGCGCAAGGTGGCTATGCCTGCCTCGGTGACTCGTATCGGTGACGAGGCTTTTGGTCGCTGCATCTCTCTGGAGTCGGTGTGCATACCGCAGTCGGTAGAGAAGATTGGCAAGAATCCTTTTATTGGACTCGACAGCAAGGTGGTGAACAATCAGTCGGCTGATTTTGTCATAGATGCCAAGATGCTCTTCAACGCCGAACGCACTCGTCTCATTTCCTGCATGACCGATGCCGCTATGGTTATTGTGCCCAAGACGGTCACAACTATCGGCAGTCTTGCTTTCACACGCCGCTCTAAACTCAAGAAGGTGCAGCTTCCCGACGGACTCAATCGCATAGGTCGTGACGCGTTCAGCGATTGCGATGCCCTTGAGGAAATTGTCATTCCAGCCTCGGTAAAGACCATCGATCCTTATGCTTTCGCCAGTTGCGACGGCTTGAAGAAGGTCACATTCCTCGGAGTACCCGAACATATAGCTCGCACCACATTCTCCGACTGCGACAACCTCATGTCGATTCATGTGCCTCAGGGCGAGCAGAAGAAGTTTAGCAAACTATTGCATATCACGGTTGATAGCGACAAGTTTGTACTGGGAGATTAAGTAACCGTTCAATTACTCGCAAAATCATTTATTATGACTAAGCAAACCACATATATAGAGCGCGATGTCAGTTGGATGTACTTCAACCACCGCATTCTACAGGAGGCACAGAAGCCAAGTGTTCCTTTGCTCGAACGCCTGTCGTTCCTCGGCATTTATAGCAACAACCTCGACGAGTTCTTCCGTGTGCGCGTTGCCTCACTCAACAGACTTGCCGACAACGACAACCTCTCCGACAAGAACCGCAAGGCTATAAAGAAGACCCTCAAGACCGTAAATCGCCTCAATGAGCAATATTCTGTCGAATACACCAAGACCATAAAGAACGTGTTCGCCCAGCTTGAGGAGCACCACGTCCGACTGCTCAAGGAGTCGCAGCTCAACGACGAGCAGAAGCTGTTCCTGAAGCGTCTTTACTACGACAAACTCAATGGTTCAACCAATCCTATATGGCTCTCGGCAATCGACGATCTCAACACGCTTGAGGACAACCGCATATATCTTGTCGTGAAGAAGACCCACATCGACTCGGAGCGTAAGGTGAAGTATGCTGTTATCAAGGTGCCCGACCGCGTCTATGGTCGATTCATCCGAATACCGCAGAGCGACGGATTCGACAATATTATGTATCTCGACGACGTCATACGCTTCTGCTTGCCACTCATATTCATCGGCACCAAACCATCTACCTACGAGGCTTACTCGTTCAAGTTCACAAAGGATGCCGAGATGGAATTCGACAACGAGGCCGACTATGGAGCAATGGAGAAGATAGCCCTCGGCGTTAATTCGCGTAAGCGTGGCGAGCCAATACGTGTCATCTACGACAAGGACATGCCGCGCGAGATGCAGAAGCGAGTGTTCGATCGTCTTAATGTGCGCGAGCTCGACACCTCGCTTGCCGGAGGTCGCTATCAGAACCACCGCGACCTCATGTCGTTTCCCGACTGTGGACACAGCGAACTGAAATACGAGAAGTGGCAACCCGTAATGAAGCCCGAGTTTCTCAGCGAGGAGTCGATTTTCGAGCAGATTCGTGCCAAGGACCGTTTCATCCATGTGCCCTACCATTCGTTCGACGCCTACATCCGTCTGCTGCGCGAGGCGGCACTGCGTCCGAGTGTCAAGGAAATCAAGACCACACTCTATCGTCTTGCCAAGGACTCCAAGGTGGTAAAGGCTCTTATCTGTGCCGCCCGCAACGGCAAGAAGGTGACAGCTGTAGTGGAGCTTATGGCTCGATTCGACGAGGAGAGCAACATCAAGTGGAGCAAGCGTATGCAGGAAGAGGGGGTCAATGTGATATTCGGTGTCGAGGGACTGAAGATTCACTCCAAACTGCTCTACATCAAGACCACCAAGGGCGACATCGCCTGTGTGGGTACGGGCAACTTCCATGAGGGCAACGCCCGCATCTATACCGACTATCTGATGATGACAGCCCGACAGGGCATTGTCTCGGAGGTGGCAAAGGTGTTCGACTTCATCGACCGCCCATTCTCGCCAATGCGATTCAAGGAACTCCTCGTGTCGCCCAATTCCATGAAGACACGCATTTTGCGACTATTCGACACCGAGATAAAGAATGCTCAGGAGGGACGTCCGGCATGGGTCAAGATTAAGATAAACCACATCACCGACCAGGACGTTGTCAATAAGATTTACGCCGCTTCGCGTGCCGGTGTGCGCGTTGAGGCTCTTGTGCGTGGCAACTGCTCGCTCGTGCCAGGCATAAAGGACTTGAGCGAAAATCTCCGCATAGTGGGTATTATCGATCGTTATCTGGAGCATTCGCGCATATTGATATTCTGCAACAACGACAAACCGCGCTATTTCATCGGTTCAGCCGACTGGATGCCACGCAACCTTGTCAACCGCATCGAGGTGCTCACTCCCGTCTACGACGAGGATATGAAGAAGGATCTTATGCGAACTGTCGACTTCGGTTTGCACGACACAACCAACGGACGCATTGTCGACGGATTGGGCACTAACGAGATACTGCCTGTGAAGGATGGCGAGGAGCCTTTCCGCTCACAGGGTAACTATTCAGCGAATGCCATAGCATAGCTGTCCGTGCTCCCCCAAAGGGCACGGATAGCTTTATATGGTGATA
>CAKPZC010000101.1 GCA_934203355.1 uncultured Prevotella sp.
TCAACAATACCATTATTATGATTACTTTTTATTTACGCAAGATTTTGAAGAGGGCGGAGACCGGAGAACTCCGCCACTCTTAATACTGAGTTACTGTTTAGAGGTCTACCTTCTGAGTGCGCTTTGCCCAGTCGAGGATCTTAACCTCAACGTTGATGTACTTGCTGTTCTCGTCGTCTGGTTCTGTTGGTTCAACCTTAGGAATGTCAGGATAGCCAGGACCGCTAACACTATTTACTGAAAGTTCATACCAGTTGTTGCGGAGAACGCCATAACGACCAAGCCAATCGATATTGCTATCATTATAAGTTAAATCACCAGCATTCCACGGTGTAAGTTCATTGAAGTGCTTTATACGTGCTATGTAATATGACTCTCCATTTGCATATGTTGACAAACCTACCATAGGGCCTGTTCCTGATGCTGCCTTGAAACCGAGTTTTGTATTAATCTCATCTGCCTTACCACTTGCAATCTTAGTTGAATTGTGCAATACATTCACGTCCTTAACAAGATGTATACCTGCCGCTGTCAAATCATTATCTACAGCATCAAGTTTTACTTCTACCTTGGAACCATCAGCCTCACCAAGAACCTCCATAGCCTTAGCCTTAATCTGGGCAATTACATCTGTTTCTTTCCACAATTGGGAGTTATTACCCATCTTGTAGAAAGTCTCATTTGCATGGAAACCTTTAGGTTTGTATATTGCTGAGAACAATACTCTTGTTGTCTGACCTTGTAACATATGAGCAATATCGAATGTATTCTCAAGGCAGTACTGAGGTTTATTTACATTGGGACCAGTCTTAAAGTCTGATTTTTTAGCCATATTAAACTGAGCTTCACATTCCGACACTGTTGTATAAGGTGTCTTATAGTTTGGATCTACACCCCAATATACGCGTGGGAACTCTGTAAGATTTGAATCAAAGAAACGATCGACTTTAGCACCATGTTGTGTACCAGCGGTAACTCCAGTCTTCCAAATATTAGCAAAATCAGTTGACAATCCCGCTGTTACATGCACAGGGAATGTATATTTATTTGTCACATCAAGAGTCCAACCAGTAATGTCAACATGATCTTCGTTATAAGTACCAGTAGTAATATCTATATTAGATTTTGAGGTACTACCAAGAGTTACTTTTGCAAGACCACGCTCAACATACACGGTAGTAGCAGCTCTACTCTCAGCTTCTTTCTGAGTTGCACATATATTCTGTATCGCAACAAGAGTCTCTGGCTCACCATTTGCAACATATTTAGGAGCATTAGCCATGAAGAAGCCGTTGTCATAATTCAAATAATTAACTGATGGTGATGTTGGTGTAGGTCCTACAGCAGTTTGACTCCACACAGAGAACTTTTGATCTGTTGTTGGATATGAAACTTTGTTTCCATTATTATTAAGAAGAATAAGAGCATAATAATCAGTTGCATTTACACTTGCTGAAGATAATTTTGCTGTTATCTTGGCTGTTGTTGTAATACCATTATTTTCTGGTGTAACTTTTTGCCAAGGTTCCATATTTCCAAGGTCTACAGCCTCTTTGAATATATAATCAGCACCATCTTTCTTGAAAACAAGGAGAGTTGCGTCATTTACTGCATACTCGTTTGCATCACCGCCATTAAACGACGGATCACCATCTGTACGTGTGCCACTTGTTGTAGGCAGATTAATCTTAAATGAAGCATACGCTGTACCAACCTTGTTGCCTTCATTCTCGTTACCGTTAGGTGTAAGGTCGTCATTGCTTGCGCAACCCACCAAGGCAGTGGCCATTACAGCCATTCCGAATAGATTTTTAACATTTACCATAATTGTTGTAAATTTAGTTGATTATTGATTTTTTGGATATATTTGTCATTTGTTTAGGTTAAGCCAATGGTAGTGCCCCCATGGAAGCACTCCATCTGCCTAATAACCATCGCTTACGAATTTAATTACTGATACTACTGATTTTTTCTTTTGGAATGGTCACTGGGAAGGTGAGCGTCGCGCCCACAACGTCCATGGGAAAGGGTCGTCCAAGTTGCTTTTTATAGGGTATAGAGGGTCGAGCCCCCTCTTTTTTGAGCGTGCTTTGTGTAGGGCAGGGCGAAAATCGCCCCGCCCCCCTTAGAGAAATTTATGGGTTATGAGAGTTACTTACTAATTAAGTTTTATGCTGTATTATAGCACGGCATCCAATCCATGCCTCCTACAATATGCGCTCTATGCGCTGGGCGTTGGCTTTAGCCTCTGCCGAGCCTGCCGCTGCAGCCTCGTCGAACAGTTGCTTTGCCTGTTTGTAATTCTTTCGCGCCACGGCGAGTGCTCCACGTGCATTGTTTGCCTCGGCTGAGTTGCCAGCACGTTTCAGATGACGCTCAGCCGACTCCATGTCGCCCCGCTGAATGTCGGCGCAGGCTGCGTTGAGATTGGCTGTCGGGTCGTCGGGGAACATACGCACTGCGATGTCGAACACCTCGTTGAACTCCTTTGAGCCCACCTCCATTGTCTGTGCCACCAGATACATCTCCTGCAATGAAAGCTGCTGCGGATGAGTCTTCAGTATCTGCTTTGCCTCCTCCACTGAGAACGGTCTTACGGTGTAGCTCACCGTGTAGTCGCTATGGCGAAGTCGGGGATAGATGTCAGCCAATATCTTGGCGTAGTCCTGCGGATAGAGCTGTCGTATACGCTTGTCCTTGTCGTCGGGAGCGATGTCGGAGTTGGCAATGGCAAGAATCTCTGCCTTGTTGCCCAGTTGCGACTGCTCCACCATTCGGCGCATTCCGTCCCAGTCCTCGGCTGTGGAGTTGTAGCTGAAGAGTCGCGCGTCGATGGGATAGAGCTGTGCTACATACGTCTTCAGAGCCTCGGCACGCTCGCGTGCCAGTCGCTCGTTGTTCTTGTATGGTCCGTCGGGAGAGGCATAGCCGTGGATGTTCACTCCGTTAATCTCCACGTTCTTGTCGCCTCGCACAATGTCGATGGTCTTCGTAATCTTAGCCAGTTCGCGTGCGTTCTCGAAGAGGTCGGGCACTATGTCGGTCTTGTTCACCCTGAAACTCAGGTAAGCCTCGCCCTTCTCGGAGCGCTGCTTGCGAGCCTCGGCAGCCGGCTTCACGAAAGCTATGGCAGGAGTCCAAGCCGCTGGATTCTCCACGTTGGCAATCAGCGAGCTTTCAAGGTTCTCGATGTCGCCACATCCACACAGGTCCTGAGCGGCAAGCAGTTGCACCTGCTCAGCCTCGATGGGTCGCGGTCGGTTCACGGTCTGACTGTAGTTTATGCTTTGCTGTGTGCCGTTCTTGCGGCGCACCACTATAGGTTGGCGTCGGT
>CAKPZC010000102.1 GCA_934203355.1 uncultured Prevotella sp.
AGTATGCGCGACGAGTATCGCAAAGAAACAGGTAAGGAGGCTAAAAGCTTTAGCGTATTATGATTAATGTCCTTTCTGTAGATAAGATTAATTCTACAACTCAATCACCGTCTCTCCCAATCCGACACATCCATGAGCTATGCGCCTTGACCCAAGGCGGGCGTAACGACAGTCTTAAGGAGCAAGACGCTACAACGCTGCGCCTTACACTATAATGGCGCAGTACATCAAGCTTGCCTACGAGCCAGACGAGATACTGGCCCGGGCTGCTTAATGAACTGCGCCAAACGCTTGAGATGATAAATTGCGAATCTCTGTCACTGGGACTGCACTCGGCTTGGAGGCAGGTGATGAAGAGATAATAGTTTTTTTTAAAATTTATCGCTTTATGATTTTCTTTGTTGTGCCGTCGGTCATGCGCACAATGTTTACGCCCTGAGTGAGACGCTGCAACTTTCTTCCCTGAATATCGTATATGCTGTCGATGCGCTTAGTGGTGGTGGCCGACTTCAATCCGGTTGTGACGCTTCCGTCGTCCCATCCTATGTCAGAACGTCGCTCTTCACCTGCACCACGGTATATCGACTGCACACCTACACGCTCCGCATCCACGTAGAGATAGATGGTGTGTCCTATGTCGGTGATTGAGAAGTCGTAGCCATCGTTAAACCAGTAAGACAATTCGGTCATAGGTTCGGTGAGGGCTTGGTAGTCTTCCGGCAGGAATGTGTAAGGCTCCTTATCGTCGTTTACGTATACCACATACGACAGTAGGGTAGGGTCGAGCATTTCCTTGTTTTGGTCGTACACCGGTATTCGCACAGTGAAAAGTGCCGAACCGTCTTCCTCATAGTAAGGATAGAACTCCGTTATCTTCGGCGTTGCAGGTACGGCAGGCTTCTCTGTGAATGTCGTGAGCGACGGCACAGGATAGTCGGCAGCATACAGCACTTGTCCTTTTGTAGCGTTGATGAGCAGCGCGGCAGGGTAGTCGGCAGCATAAGCCCCGTCTGCAGTCTTGTGCAGCACAAGTTCAGGAGCAAGCTCATAATCCAATTCGTATGGCTCCTGCTCATCCTCCTCCTCGTCGTCGTCATCCGTAGCCTCGTTGTCATAGTCGATCTGGAAAGTGGCAGGTTCAAACCACACATGACTTCCGTATATTTTAGCAGTACCGATGTATTGTGGGCGCAGGCATATGCTTCCGTCGTCGGTTATCTTGCCGTGAATCCATCCCGTGCCGTCAGGAGCGGCGAGATAGGCGTCTTGTCCCTGTATAGCCATGTCGATAAGCTGTCGGGTGAACGAGAAACGTCCCGTTTGTTGGTTAAGGGTAGAATCGGTTAGCACGTATCTCTGTGGTTCAATGCCTTCAGGCAACTTTGTTGGCTGGTCGTTGACACGCCACACACGCATGGCTCCGTCGCTGAATCCATACCAATCTCCATTAGCGTTGCTTAGAGCCAGCACTTCATAAGGCATATCGTCCATGTCTTTCACGATGCTGTCGTTCACCTGTCTTAGTTCTCCGTCCTCGTTAAGGGTGAAGTGCAGGTCGAGGTTGGCGTGGCCGTCCTCGTCGACATCTGGATAGTAATAGTATCCGTCACCAAAGTTCTTTAACACCAGACGAGTGGCAAAGGCTTTGTAGATGTTTCCCTCCTCGTCGATATTGTCCTCATCTTCTATGATACACTGTGGAGTGTGCATCACATATTTTCCTCCACCCATATGGTCAATACGCACCCATCCGCCGTCTTGCATTGTGATGGGGTTGTGCCACCAGATGGTGCTGTCGGGCGTCATTACATAACGAGTGATGATGGCGTGGCTCTCGGCGTTCTCAATCTCTCCGTCGTAGCCATAGTAGTGGTAGGTGTTGGCATAAGCCATGTTATCATGCAGCGTGCCCTCAGGAGTGTCGTTGACTGGATGCTCCATAGCCACTGGCAGTTTTTTCATTATCCCTGGCGTATGGCGCGGAGCAAACTGTGCCATTGCTGTTGCAGGAAGCGCTGCCACTACTGTGATAAGTAAACCTTGTAAAGTGTTCATAGGCATAAGCTTTTTTGAGTTAAAAAATGTATGAGCAGACTTGCTGTCTTGCTGTATCACAAAGGTAGACATAATATCCGAGAAACTTATGTTGTTCCCAGTTTTTTCTTTTATTGCTATTTGATAAATCCGTCAAACATTTTGTCGTATGGATTAATTGTAGTAGATTTGCAAATATAAAGTATGAGATAAAGGCATTATAATTATGGGAACAAAGAAAATGACAAGAGAAGAAGCTCTGAGAAGATTTCAAGCTTCTTTAGAAAAAAAGAAAGCTTTTGTAGCGGAATTGGAGAAGAGTATGCGCGACGAGTATCGCAAAGAAACAGGTAAGGAGGCTAAAAGCTTTAGCGTATTATGATTAATGAATTCTCTGAAACAGCTCAGTTATTAAGCCATAAACCATGAAGCTACAACTCTCTCACCGCCTCTCTCAATACGGAATCAAGGATTTGTGCGCCTTGACCCAAGGCGAGCATAATGACAATCTTAAAGAGGAACTGTACCAATTGACATTGGACTCCGACCGTCGTGTGGCAACCAATGCGCTGTGGGTATTCACGCATTTCTCTGCTGTCGACAACGAGTGGCTTTATGCCAAGCACGACCAGCTTATTGACCGCTGCTTGAATGAGCAGGACGCTACAAAGCTTCGCCTAATGCTCAATCTACTTCTTCGTCAGCCTTATACCGAAGAAGACATCCGTACCGATTTTATTGATTACTGTCTGATGCGACTTACTGACCCCAAGTCGCCTTATGCCGTTAGGGCGCAGTGCATCAAACTTGCCTATGAGCAAATGCGCTATTGGCCCGAACTGCTTAATGAACTGCGTCAAACGCTTGAAATGATAAGCTGTGAACCTCTATCGCCTGGACTGCGCTCGGCATGGCGGCAGGTGATGAAGAAATTGTAATCGTAATGAACAGCTGCTATAACACCCGTAGTTGCAATATTGGGAATGTTATAGCGGCTGTTTCGCATTGCTAAAGATGCCCTTTAGCAACTACATTATAACTCCATCATGTATAGTAACATGCTGGCACAGGCATAGTCAAGCTCAGGCATAGAATCGACTTTCTTCAGTTTGATGTTGCATTTGTTGCAGAAATCACTGATGAGAGCGAATGTAAGCATGTCGCTTACTATGATTTGTTCGGGATGTATTCCGAGCGTACAGAAGTGATTGGCTATTTGTGCAAGCACCTTTTGTGTATCATCAGGATAGTCAACTGTTGTGCAAGGTGGCAGCATCTCGCCGTCTGA
>CAKPZC010000103.1 GCA_934203355.1 uncultured Prevotella sp.
GGCAAAAGGGTCAACAGACAAATGAGTATTGTCAGTATCTTGCTATTCACTGTTGTCTTCTTCATCGTCATCATATTTTCCGTTATAACTATCTGAATGTCCACCGTCAGCTGCATGACGCAACCATCGCTTCCTGCACTTTTCTATGAGCGTCTGTCTTCTGCCTTGCTCGTCATTCAGTGGGGGAGCGACACTCCTCAGAATGTCTATGATTGAATGCTTGTAGTGCATCATCTTCTCCAGTGATACCAGATCGGCAAAGATCTTTGTGAGACGGCTGTCTATCTGGCGTGCAATCTCCAGACGGTCACTTGACCAGAGCAAATGATAGGTATCATCCGTATTGTCTGATTCCACAGGGCTGCTCTTGGCATATTCAATCGTTGGATCACAGTCTGGATATTCACGGGCAATCTCTGCAAGTTTGGCATTCACTTCGGCAGCTTTTTCCTCATCAGTCTTAGCTGGATCGAGGTTTACTACAGCCACAACTTGCGTATCGCTATATTCCGTTGTCAGAGTCCATGAAATCTGCACGATGGCACGGTGTATCTTGATTCCCATGAAGTACTTGGGCTTCCTTGCTATAGAGACTGTGGCCTTGAAAGTGATGACACCGTTGATATTCGGCATGGATGCAGTACGGACGAAAATATTACCTTCCCAAGCTCCCGAACCATTCCAACTGAGATTATAGGCAGTCTTGCAATCCTGCATGATGGCTGGTATGCGGTAATAATCATCTGTCACGGCATTCTCTCCATCAATGGCCTCTTGCTTTGCCTTTTGGTACTGTGCAAGTTCTGATTCTGCAGTACTCTTGTCAGATTTCAAAGCTGTAATGCGGTCTTTGTTGGCATTGTACTGTTGACGATACCTTGCCGCATCATTCACATTTGAATTCTGGATTTTTCTCAGAAGCTCTGTGTTTTCAGCCTCCAAGCTTGTGATTTCAGACTGGAGAGAAGCGATTTTACTTTCTGTTTCAGCAATCTTGGAATCAATCTCTGAGGTATTGACGCTTTCATGAGTGACGCTCGTGGCCATAGCACATTGCTTGGTGTGACCATTCACGCTACCTCCGCAACTCGAACACTTGTATTGGGTTGATGCTTCACCAAGATTGGTACCGCCATGACAGGTAACACTGATGGTTGCGGTTTCGCATCCTGCTATTTTCTTGGCATCGGTTGTCTGATAGTATCTCTTTGCATCACTTGAAAGATAGTAGGTGTAACCTTCCTCGTTATCATTGAGTTCTTTCAGTCGTGCATCCAATCCGGCTTTGAACGTATTCATGTCCATTGTGTAGGAATCAAAGACATCCTCATAGGCAACTTCCTTTTTGTACCAGCTCTTTGAAACATGAATCTCGTAAGCATAGGCCTTTGCATATTGACCACTCTTCTTCTTGCTGAGAATATAGCCTGACATATAGTAGGTTATGCTATAATTGAAACCGTCATTCAAGTTGTTATGCTGCTGGACATCACTTCGACTCCACCCTGCATGGCTCTCCGAGTTTCTCAATGCAGCTTCTCTTTCTGTCCATGTTGGAGTATAGTTTTTATCCGTTGTACCGATACGATACCAGTGATCACCTTTAATGATAGCATCGTTGTCTGTAGGTGGATAATAGTCACACAGAGCTACATTGCCGGCATCAACTCTATAGATATACCATCGCTGGGTGTAGTATTGTCCCATTCCTTCACGGGCATAGTCTGTTATCCAGGATGTCAGATTGTAGTTCGACAAAGAGAAGAGATTTGCAATGCTGTCCCTTCCTCCAACAAACTGCAAGAGCGTATTTCCTGCATTTGCAGACAGACTGTTGTAGAGTCCATACACATTTTCTGCAATCTCAATGACGCTGCTTGTCTTATCCATCATCGTACCACTGAAACTACTGTTGCCAAGGATGGAGCCTACAGCATTACCAGCTCCAGCAGAAGCAAGATTGACTCCCATGGCATACAGGTTGTCTATGTCTTCCTTCAGATTCTCCTTGGTGAAGTTGGAACCGAAACCAGAAAAGTTGTCAAACATCGCTTCCCAATCTACGTTGCCCAACTCCGACAGTTTCAGGATGGCCGCCAATTCCTGGTTGATCTCCAGGAATGCAATATCCTTGAATGAGAGGGTGCTGTTGGTGACGATAGACTCGAACTGATAGCAGAGAGTCTTGGTCTCTTCGCATACCTTATATAAATAGCTTCCCCAGTAGAGGGCATTCTGTGGACTTTTGAGCATCATACCTGCTACCGTCCATATCTTCGGCATAATCTTGGCCGACACCATGTTGTAGATACGACGGTAATAGTAGTTCTCCGTCGAACTTGTCCATAGTCCCAGATGAGTAAGGGCTTTGCGGTCAAGGAACTTTGAAGTGAAGATTCCTGCCGCTGCCACCTCTGCCGCCTGATAGTGTTCACGTATCTTGGCTACCTGTTCGGCATAATACGCCTCAGTAGCTGCCTCTGTTGCAAAAGCGGCTGTCATTGCTTCTACAGTGCGCTTGTCATAGTTCACACTGTAGTACTGTGCCATCGTTGGTAGAATGGCACAGAGTAAGAGAGTAAGTATTATCAGATAGCGTTTCATTGTTTGAATATTATCGTTTATGACTTGTTACATATACTCATCAAATTTCCTCTTGGGTTTGAGGTTCAGCACATGGCCAGTCTGGTTCACCTTCTGGGCAAATGGCAGGGATTTGGTTATTCCTGACAGTTCCCAATCTCGGCAATAGGCTTCGATAGCGTGCTGATGGTCGCATTGCAACTCTTTCTTGTAGAGTTTCAGCGCTTCCTTTTCTGCCCGCTCTGTGGTATAGGTCATATAGCACTCGTGAGGTTCTTCTACACCGAATACGCCTCCGACACTTCCTCTGCGGATGAAGACTTCTCGGAAGAAGCTTCTGCCTTCCTTGTTTTCAAGGCGGTTGATGGTGAAGATCTTCTTGCAGTCCACATCTGTCAAGCCCAGGATTGCCTTGATCTCATCGAAACGTTCACGGAACTTGCTCTGGTCAAGCAGCATCACCACATCTGAGTTGTTGATGATGGCTTCCTTCACGATAGGACTTCCCACGATGTCCTGGATCTCCTGGGTAACCACACCCACCGAAGCCCAGAACTTACGGGCTGTCTTGTAGAGGTACTTGATATATTCTGCCATCATTGGCGAAGCAATGGCTTTCCATGCCTCCTCGATGACAAGCACCTTGCGGTTCTTCTTGATACGCATCTTCTGGATGAAAACGTCCATGATGAT
>CAKPZC010000104.1 GCA_934203355.1 uncultured Prevotella sp.
GCATTTGTCCGTTAACTTCCATCCATCGTAGATGGATTAACTTCTTCTTAACTTCCTCTAACTCCTATTTTGACACCCTCTCCTTTAACTACACATAAGCCTATGAAAGAATTTCTGATAGCACTATCTTTATTGTCAAATGCTAACCTCGCCTTCTCGCAAACCACATTCGACCCCCAACAGCATCGACTTGTGACTACCGACCGAGAGGACGGACGTTACATCAGTACCTATGGTGTGGTGCACAACATGCTTAAAAACACAACTCCAAAATGTGCCTTCAACCCTAACTTCAGTCATAAGCAGTTTGTAGCGTGGCGCAAACAAGTGCGCTCGGCAATGGAGGAGATAATGTGCCACCCAAAAGTGAAAAACCAGCCAAAACCCATGCGAGTGGCTGAGGTGAAAAAGGACGGCTACAGTCTGGAGACTTGGGAGGCTTATCCATTCGATGGCTGCGTGACAAGATTCAAGGTGATGATACCCGACGGACTGAAGGGTCCCACTCCGGCTGTGCTCTGCATACCGGGCTCGGGCTCGGCTAAGGAACATCTCACCGGCGAAAAAGCCGGGAAGGATCAACATACGGCAATGGCTCTGAATATGGTGCGCCATGGCTACATAGCCGTAGCCGTGGACAATGCCTGTGCCGGCGAAGCCAGCGACCTCGAACACTTGACAGGCAGCTACTACGACTACGAAACTCCATCGCGATTTCTGCTGGAATTGGGATGGAGCTGGCTCGGCTACACTTCCTATCTCGACAAACTGGTGTTGGAGTGGATGAAGCAGCAGCCGTCAATACGCCGCGACCGCATCGTGGTGAGCGGATTCTCGCTCGGCACCGAACCGCTCATGGTTCTGGGAGTGATGGACCCGTCGATTTATGCTTTTGTATACAACGACTTTCTGTGCCAAACACAGGAGAGAGCAGTGGTTATGACAGCTCCGGGGAAATCTGGGTATCGACCATTTCCCAACTCCATACGCCACCTGATACCTCGTTTCTGGAAATTCTTCAACTTCACCGACATTGTGGCGTCGCTTGCCCCACGCCCCATAATATTCACCGAGGGCGGACTCGACCGCGACTTCAAACTTGTGAAACGAGCTTATGAGATAAGCGGCAACCCCGACGGCATGGTGTACTATCACTATCCGATGTTTGAATCTCCCGAAAAGC
Organism: uncultured Prevotella sp.; assembly: GCA_934203355.1. GTDB lineage: Bacteria > Bacteroidota > Bacteroidia > Bacteroidales > Bacteroidaceae > Prevotella. Next base: position 1,184 of record CAKPZC010000104.1, read on the forward strand.
GCAGCAATGCAACAACATTGCCCGAAGGACTCAACGGTAAAGAATACTTCAACTATGTGAATGTAGACCCACCAAACCACTATTTCAAGGAAGAACTGGTGTTGCCTTGGCTCGACAAAATCATGTAATTTAAGTTTCGCAAGTGAAAGAAGATATTGGGAGTTATTGGAAGATATTGGAAGATATTGGGAGTTATTGGAAGATAAGTATGCATTTCATAGCTCATCTTTATATATGAGCGGCAATCTGTAGGAGTGGATGGAGTTCTAAACTCAAACAAAAACGGGCTGAAAGCCCAATATCTCCACAGCCCAGGGCAACGCCCTGGGTATATAACATTCAATAAACAATGCGCCCTGCAAGGGCAACTTTCTGTGGCAAAATAGAGTTGCCCTTACAGGGCGCGTTTGTTCGTAAATACCTTATACCCAGGGCGTTGCCCTGGGCTATGGAGGTAATTGGGCTTTCAGCCCGCATTGTATGAGTTTTGACACACCCTCCTATATATATTATATATATAAAGATGATTCTGTTACTTATTGGAAGTTATTGGGAGTTATTGGAAGTTATTGGAAGATAACTCGCTTCGCTCGTGAAGTTAATGGATTCATGTAGGCGAAAAAAGCGGCTGCATTGCAGCCGTTTTTTCGTCATACACCTCACGCGACACTCTGCGTGCCCTAAGACTGCGCACTTTGGGAAAATCCATGAAGTAGTTGTCGGTAGTGATGTACCAGCAGTAGTCGGCAATAGCCTTCACGCTCTTAACCTGCTGGTCGATTCTGCGCACCGACCGCAAACTCACAACCGACAGCATACGGTCGCCATTATTAAGCACCAGGGCAAGCACAACATACCTGTTTGTAGCCTTTCCACCCAAAGAGCCAGAGGGACGTCTGCCATGCATCGACGACGACACAGAGATATTCCAGCCATACTGGCTGTTGAGTCTGTTCATCATGCCGCGAAACACACTACCATGAGACGACGTGTCGGGAATGCGCTTATAGACGATATAATAATGAATCATCTCGTGGAGAAGAGTCTCCTGAAACTCGCGCTCTGTGCAATCATAGTAGATGCTTATGCGTATGGTGAAATCAGAATACACCCGTTTCAACATACGCCGAGTGCACTTGCAAGTCATTGTGCCAAGGCGGGTGCGAGCCTTCGACAGTGCAAGACGAGGCTCAGGCAGCTCATCGCCGAAATAATCGGCGTTGAACTGCCTGAACCATGTGCGCAATATGTCGGTGGTCAGCGTCATTCGGCACAGTCGGGATATATGGATGTGAGTAAGGCGTCGACCTTCTCCGACATTACAGTGGCAAGCACCACCCTACCCTCTGGGTCGAGAACATATACGGTGGGAATCCACTTAATGTTGTAAGCCAGCGACACAGCCGACTCGCGCATATTCTTCAAGTCGCTCACCTGGGTGTATGGAATGCCCAATTTCTCCACCGCATTCTTCCACGACTCGCTCTTTGTGTCGAACGACACACCCACAAACTCCACACCCTTCTGGTGGAACTTGTTGTACATAGCAACTATATTTGGGGCGTCCTTGCGACAATCGGGACACCACGATGCCCAAAAGTCGAGCACCACATACTTGCCGCGCAGCCCCTTAAGCGAGAACTGCTTGCCGTCGAGAGTCTTCAATGCTATTTCGGGAGCCTCGACACCAGGCTGCAAGAGATTAGTGGCATACTTGGCGTCGAGGTCGCTGCTGACAGCCGCCTGCTGACCATTTGTGGCAGGTGTGCCGTTCTGGGCAAACGCAACGTTTGCCGACATTATGATAGCCATGGTAAGCATGGCACTCTTAAAAAACTTATTCATACGTCTTCTATTTGTATTGGGTTACCAGTTACAAAGCTAACGGTATTTCTTGAAATTTCCAAACGTTTTCTAAGTTTTTTTGTCATTGCCAGCACTCCAGACATGTCCCAATAATGAAGACGGCATTAAAACACGCACTTCTACTTTTGTTCAAGGAAAGTACGTATTTTTTATAAGTGATTGAGAATGAGATAAGTTTTTATCTCATAAAAAGAAGAGGTTACGAAT
>CAKPZC010000105.1 GCA_934203355.1 uncultured Prevotella sp.
AATATCTCCACAGCCCAGGGCAACGCCCTGGGTATATAGCATTCAATTAACAACGCGCCCTGTAAGGGCAACTCTATGTGGCACAATAGAATTGCCCTTACAGGGCGCGTTGTTCAGTTTTGTATCCGTTTACCCAGGGCGTTGCCCTGGGCTATGGAGGTCATTGGGCTTTCAGCCCGCATTGTATGAGTTTTGATACACCCTCCTCCTATATATGTAAAGATAATTCTGTTAAGTATGTGCTCATATTTATCTTTATATATGAGTGGCAATCTGTAGGAGGGTATGTAAAGATAATTCAGAACTGTTACTTACTTATTTATTATTAAACTTTCGCTCGTGAAGTAAAGGTATTGTCCATTAACTTCACGAGCGAAGCGAGTTATCTTCCAATAACTTCCTACAAAATTTGCAGCACTTCCTTGATGTCGTCAATCTTCTTCAGTTCATCCATTATTGTCTTCACCTCGCTGCGGTCGTGAACACGAATCTCAAGCTGTCCGTCGAAGATGCCCTCGTTGCTCTCGATGGTCACACGGTGGATGTTCACGTCGAGCTTGTCGGATATAACCTCCGATACGTCGTGGAGCATGCGCTTGCGGTCGATGCCGCGAATCTCTATGGTGGCGTCGAAGTACATCACCTTATGCATGTCCCATTTTGCGTCGAGCAGACGCTTGCCGTAGGTGGCTTTCAGCTTCGAGGCTACAGCACAGTCGCGGCGGTGAATCTCGATGCGGTTCTTGTTGTTGATGAAACCCAGAATGTCGTCGCCCGGAATGGCGTGGCAACACGATGGGAAGATATACTTGTTGATGTTCTCCTCGTTGATGTAGATAGGCTTCTTCTTGTTGAAGCCCTCGCCAACGGTGATGAAGTCTTGTTGCTTGTCCTCGTGTTTATCGTTCTTTTTTAGGAACGGCACATATCTGCGCCATCCGCCCACCGTCTCTTGCCTTTTTTCGCTCAGCTCCTCGATGTCCTTGTCGCCCAGAATCACCGTGCGCTTGCCGATGGCGAGGAATAGCTGTTCGGGCTTCTGCATGTCGTGGAATTCACACAGCTTTGTTAGGTTGGGCGTGTTCATCTCCAGTTCGTTCTTGCTCAGCCAGTCGCTTAGAATCTTCTCGCCCTTCTTCTGGGTCTCGCGGTTGTCGCGTCGCAAAATGGCGAGAATCTTGCCCTTTGCCTTGGCTGTCGACACGAAGTTAATCCATGAAGCCTGCACGTGTTGCGACTTCGACGATAGAATCTCCACCTGGTCGCCGCTTTGCAGCCGGTGGCTCAGTGGCACAAGTTTGTGGTTCACCTTGGCACCAATGCAGTGTGAGCCGAGGAAGGTGTGTATTTGGAACGCAAAGTCGAGAGCCGTGCATCCTGCTGGCATAGTCTTGATTTCGCCCTTAGGCGTGAACACGAATATCTCGCTTGCAAAGAGGTTGAGCTTCACCGTGTCGAGGAAGTCCATGGCGTCGGGTTGCGGGTCGTCGAGGATTTCCTTGATGGTCGATAGCCAGTTGTTCAGTTCGGTGTCGTCGTTGAGTTCAGCCGGTACGCCGTCCTTATACTTCCAATGGGCGGCGAATCCCTGCTCAGCCACCTCGTCCATGTGGTCGGAGCGTATTTGCACCTCAATCCATTTGCCCTGCTTCGACATCAGTGTTACGTGCAGAGCCTGGTAGCCGTTTGCCTTGGGGTGGTTCACCCAGTCGCGCAGTCGGTCGGGGTGCGACTTGTATATTTGGCTTATAGCCACATAAATCTTGAAGCACTCGTTGATTTCCTCCGATCGTTCTTTTGGAGTGTAGACTATTCTCACGGCGAGAATGTCGTAAATTTCCTCAAACGTCACGTGTTTGTTCTCCATCTTCTTCCAAATGGAGTAGGGGCTTTTCACTCTCGCCTTCAGGTCATACTTGATGTTCATCTTGTCGAGAGCCTCGCGTATAGGCTTGGTGAACGTCTCGAATATGGTGTCGCGTTGCTTCTGCGTGTCGGCGAGTTTCGACTTGATGGAGTTGTATTCCTCCGGATGTTCATATTTGAAGGAGAGGTCTTCGAGTTCGGTTTTGATTTTGTTCAGTCCCAGACGGTTGGCGAGTGGTGCATAGATATAAAGCGTTTCGCCAGCGATTTTGTATTGTTTGTTGGGTGCTTGCGACTGTAGTGTGCGCATGTTGTGCAGGCGGTCGCAAATCTTAATGAGAATCACCCTTATGTCGTCGCTCATCATCAGCAGCAGCTTCTTGAAGTTCTCTGCCTGAGCCGAAGCCTGGTCGCCGAAGATGCCACCCGATATTTTGGTCAGTCCGTCAACGATTTGCGCTATTTTCGGTCCGAAGATGTTCTCGATGTCCTCCACAGTATAGTCGGTGTCCTCCACTACGTCGTGGAGCAGAGCCGCGCAAATACTTGTCGATCCGAGTCCCATCTCTTCGGCAGCGATGCGTGCCACGGCAATGGGGTGCATGATGTAGGGCTCGCCCGACAATCGCCTTACTCCTTTGTGGGCCTGTCGGGCGAAGTTGAAGGCTTTTGTAATAATGTCGGCTTTCTTGCGATGGCACGATGCAAGATATATGTCGAGCACTTCCTTGAAGGCATCCTCAATAAGTTTGTCTTCGGCTGCCTCTCTCTGTTGGTCTTTCAGTTTCTGGTCGTCCATGATACAGGTCTCCTTATTGTTTAATTTTAATGTATAGATTAGGATAGAAAAAAAACGACATGAGGCCACGGCATTCCAGCCGTAGCCATTGTCACAGTATGTTTGTTAACTGTCAGTGGAGTGGGTGTCAAAACTTATACAAAGCGGGCTGAAAGCCCAATATCTCCACAGCCCAGGGCAACGCCCTGGGTATATAGCATTCAATTAACAACG
>CAKPZC010000106.1 GCA_934203355.1 uncultured Prevotella sp.
GCGAGCACTCGGAGATATTCATTTCTGTTTTTTATCCCAACTGGCTTATAATTCGGAAATTTTATCTAAATTTGCAGACGCAAAACGAATTTGTAATAATTTCAATGTTTTTTATCTACAGATAAATGGAAAACCAAAAGACATACACTTATGACGAGGCATATGAAGCCTCGCTTGAGTATTTTGCCGGTGACGAGCTTGCTGCACGGGTGTGGGTGAACAAATATGCCATGAAGGATAGCTTCGGCAATATTTATGAGCAGTCGCCTACTGACATGCACCACCGCATTGCCGGCGAGATAGCACGCATCGAGGGCAAATATGCCAATCCTATGACCGAACAGGAGGTGTTCTCTCTGCTCGACCACTTCCGTTACATCATACCAGCAGGAAGTCCGATGACTGGCATAGGCAACAACCAGCAGATTGCATCGCTCAGCAACTGCTTTGTGATAGGAATCGATGGCGATGGCGACTCCTATGGTGCCATCATGCGCCTTGACGAGGAACAGGTGCAGCTGATGAAGCGTCGCGGTGGAGTGGGCCACGACCTCACTCAGATTCGTCCTAAGGGCTCGCCTGTTCACAACTCGGCTCTCACTTCCACCGGACTGGTGCCGTTCATGGAACGCTACAGTAATTCCACACGCGAGGTGGCTCAGGATGGACGCCGCGGAGCACTCATGCTATCTGTCAGCATCAAGCATCCCGATAGCGAGGCATTCATCGATGCCAAGATGACCGAAGGCAAGGTGACTGGCGCCAATGTGTCGGTGAAAATCGACGACGAGTTTATGAATGCTGTCATCGACGACGAACCTTACACCCAGAAGTTTCCTGTCGATTCCGACGAGCCGCTTGTGTCTAAGCAAATATCTGCCAAACAACTGTGGGAGAAAATTGTGCACAACGCATGGAAGAGTGCCGAGCCGGGTGTGCTGTTCTGGGACACCATAATTCGCGAGAGCATCCCCGACTGCTATGCCGACCTCGGTTTCCGCACAGTGTCGACCAATCCATGTGGCGAGATTCCGCTCTGTCCCTACGACTCGTGTCGCCTGTTGTCGGTTAACCTCTACTCTTATGTTGAGAATCCGTTCACACCCGAGGCACGCTTCAACTTCGACCTGTTCCGCCAGCATGTTGCCAAGGCGCAGCGCATCATGGACGACATTGTTGACCTGGAGCTTGAGAAGATAGAGCTTATTTTGAACAAGATTAAGCACGACCCCCAGTGCGACGACATAAAACATGCCGAGTATCACCTTTGGGAGAAAATCAAGGACAAGAGCTCCAAGGGACGCCGCACGGGTGTGGGCATAACAGCCGAGGGCGACATGCTTGCCGCCATGGGTCTGCGCTATGGCACACAGGAAGCCACCGACTTCAGTGTCGAGGTGCACCGCACGCTTGCTCTTGCAGCCTACCGCTCGTCGGTTGTTATGGCACAGGAGCGTGGAGCTTTCGCTATCTTCGACGCTGAGCGCGAGAAGAATAATCCATTCCTGTTGCGCATCAAGGAAGCCGACCCGCAGCTCTATGCCGACATTATGGCTTACGGTCGTCGCAACATAGCCTGCTTGACCATTGCGCCTACTGGCACCACCTCGCTTATGACTCAGACCACAAGTGGCATAGAGCCTGTATTCATGCCTGTCTACAAGCGCCGCCGCAAGGTGAATCCCAATGATGCTGACGTGCATGTCGACTTTGTCGACGAGGTGGGCGACTCGTTCGAGGAGTATATTGTCTATCACAAGAAGTTCCTCGAATGGATGCGCATAAACGGCATCGACACCGACCGTCGCTATACTCAGGAAGAAATCGACGAGCTTGTGGCTCGCTCACCTTATTATAAAGCCACAGCCAACGATGTCGACTGGCTTATGAAGGTGCGTATGCAGGGGGCTATACAGAAGTGGGTCGACCATTCTATCAGCGTCACTGTCAACCTTCCCAATGATGTCGACGAGGCTCTCGTCAACCGTCTTTATATCGAGGCTTGGCGTTCGGGATGTAAGGGTTGCACCATCTATCGCGACGGTAGCCGTGCCGGAGTGATGGTGGCTGTGCAGAAGAAGGATAAGAAGAAGAAACCTGTCATGCCGCCTGTTAAAGAGAAGCACGTGGTGCAGGTGGACGGTCGTGTTGTGACCGAGACTCGTCCCAAGGAACTTGAATGCGACGTGGTGCGCTTCCAAAACAACAAGGAGAAGTGGGTGGCGTTTATCGGACTACTCGACGGATATCCCTACGAGATATTCACCGGACTCCAGGACGATGACGAGGGTATCGCTCTGCCCAAGACTGTCACAAAGGGACGCATAGTGAAGCAGACCGCTCCCGACGGCAAGCACCGCTACGACTTTCAGTTCCAAAACAAGCGTGGCTACAAGACCACTGTCGAGGGACTGTCCGAAAAGTTTAATCCCGAATACTGGAACTATGCCAAGCTTATCTCGGGAGTGTTGCGCTATCGTATGCCTATCGACCACGTAATAAAACTTGTAAGTTCGTTGCAACTCAAGGATCAGAGCATCAACACTTGGAAGAACGGTGTGGAGCGCGCCTTGAAGAAGTATGTTGTCGACGGCACAGTGGCTAAGGGACAGGTGTGTCCGGTATGTGGTCAGGAGACTCTTGTCTATCAGGAGGGATGCCTCATTTGCAAGAATTGCGGATCGTCGCGATGTGGATAAAAAGGGCTCATACGATATATAGAGTGATAAAAAGACAGATATGATTTTGACAAAAGAATAGGAGTAGGAGAGGGTGTGTCAAAATAGGAGTTAACGGAAGTTAGGGCTTCGCCCGAAGTTAACGGAAGTTAGCGGACATATGTATAATTTGTTG
>CAKPZC010000107.1 GCA_934203355.1 uncultured Prevotella sp.
TGTGGAAAGGAGATGCCAACACATAAGCTTTGAATAAGGCATAAATGGCTTAGATAAGACTACAAATATCATCAAAAGTGTCGTAATCTCATTAAAATCGAGTAGGAGGTAAATACTAATCATAGGTGTTTATCTCCTACTTTCGTATTTACCGACCTCTCACACCACCGTACGTACCGTTCGGCATACGGCGGTTTTGTGCTTTTACTTCTCCTCCTTAAACAGCTCCTTTATTCCTCCCAAGCTGCCCAACATATTTGTAGCCTCAAAAGGCAGGAAGACAGTCTTTGTCTTGTCGCCCTCGGCAAGTTGCTGCATCATCTGGATATACTTCAGAGCGAGCAGATAGTTGGCAGGGTTGGTGCTCTTGCCCACAGCCTGTGTTATCTTTTCTATAGCAATTGCTTCTGCCTCTGCCTTGCGTATGCGTGCCTGTGCTTCGCCCTCGGCACGCAGAATCTCCTGCTGTTTTGCTGCCTCAGCACGATTGATGGTTGAAGTCTTCTCGCCTTCTGACTTAAGAATTTCAGCTTGCTTCTGTCCTTCAGACGTTAGGATGGTGGCACGCTTGTTACGTTCTGCCTGCACCTGTTTCTCCATTGCCTGTAGCACGCTCGACGGCGGAATGATATCCTGTAGCTCAACACGGTTCACCTTTATACCCCACTTATTGGTTGCGTCGTCGAGTACGGCACGTAGCTTAGTATTAATTGTGTCGCGCGAGGTAAGGGTCTGGTCGAGTTCCATCTCGCCGATGATGTTTCGCAGGGTGGTCTGTGTGAGCTTTTCGATGGCGTTGGGAAGATTGTTGATTTCATAAACAGCCTTGAACGGATCGACAATTTGAAAATAGAGCAGAGCGTTAATTTGCATCTGGATATTATCCTTAGTGATTACGTTCTGCTTATCAAAGTCGTACACCTGTTCGCGAAGGTCGATAGTGGTAGAATAGGCATAACGTCCGCGATACATGGTGACAATGGTCTTGGCGCGGTCGATGAAAGGTATTATGATGTTGATGCCTGGACTCAGCGTGGCATAATACTTGCCGAGACGCTCCACTATTTTTGTCTCACTCTGAGGGATTATCACTACTGCCATTTTCACAAAGATGATGGCGAGCACTACAAGTGCGATGAGAAAAATTGTCATGAACTCCATTGTGGTAATGTTTAGTTATTAATTATTAATGATTAGTTGCATGGTGTAACGGAAATAATGATACTGTCGCGACCTATGATGCGCACCTTTGCCCCCACGGGGATGTCTGCTTTAGTTTCCGACTGTGCCTTCCAGTCGTCGCCGTCGAGTTTCACACGTCCGTAGCCTCCAACTTCGATTGTCTCTGTCACCTCGCCAACTCTGCCGATTATAGCATCGGCGTTGCTCAGTCGGTGGCTTGTGCTGTTGTTGAGCAACGCCACAAGACGCGGACGCAGAAAATAGATGGATAACACTGAGAAAACAGCAAACACGATTACTTGTGCCCACAGGGGCACGGCAAACAAGGATGTGGCAAGGGCGCAGACTGCTCCTATGCCGAAACAGGTGACATAGAAGTCGCCCGACGACAATTCCAATATAAGACAGAACATGGCTATGACTGCCCATACTGTCCATAGGTGTTGCAAGAGATAGTCCATAATTTCAAGTGTTTAAAAAATAGGATTGTTATTAGTCGATTTTTGTCATGTGGTAGCCCAACTGCTTCAGCTCCACAGCTATTCCCATAAGATACATCTGATGTAGAGCAGCGACAAAAGCGCGATAGGCATCAGCGGTTCCTCCTTCAAGGTGCATGTGGCTTATCTTGCTGTATGTACGCGACGCGCACTCTGCAACGGCATCGTTGATTTCGTTACGTCGGGCGGTTTCGAAACACAGCACTTTGTCGAGTATGTAGTCGTCCATGTGGTCGAAGTCGATGCGGTCGCGCAGATAGACATAGAGGTCTTCCACCTTATTATATATATTCCACTCCACGTCCCAATATTTCGCCACTGCCATTCCCACAAACATTATCCATCCCAAAGCCACCGATGGATAACCCGTGTTATACTCGCGTATGCCATCGCCAATATAGCTTTGCCCAAGCTTTGGCCACAATTGCTCAAGGTCGGGAGCTTCGGGCAAACGTTCGTCCACCATTCCACGCGACAGCAGATATTGATAGAGGTCGTCGTGAAATTCTTTCTCGAAGTTGGCTGAATTATTTGTGCTATTGTCTTTATTCTTGCTGTTGGTCGTCTCGTTGATCATAGTTGCTAATTAATTTTCTTTACAATGTTAACTCACTCATTTAGACCACCACCGGCACCACTTGACTTTCGTCTGGCCAATGTGGAGCCCACAACAATGGGCGTTCTTTACCACCGAGGAAACTCCAATCCACTCGCTTCACAAAGTCGAAGTCGGGCTTTCCGAAATCAAACGAGCGTCCATAGAGCACTATAGCTCCGCGGCTATTGTCCACCTTCCACAAGCCTCCACCATAAGGACAGCGTTCACCACGGTCGAGCAGATAGCGATGAAGATAGACATTGCCGAATTTCAACACTCCGTCTTGGTTGATTATAAATTTCTGATACATTTCATTTCATTTTCGTTTACTTGTGTAAAGTTACACAAAAAGGATGAAATGGAAAAGAATATAGTAGAAAATAAAGGTTAAAAGCAATAAATGGGCAAATGTAACGCAAATGTTTAATTTGTTTTTACAAAAACAAATCGAGTAGGAGGAAAACGAAGCAGTTTTCTTCCTACTTTCGTTTTCCGACCTCTCACACCACCGTACATGCGGTT
>CAKPZC010000108.1 GCA_934203355.1 uncultured Prevotella sp.
ATACAAATAACATAGTATACACTTTTTAATATAATACAAAAACGCACGTAAACAGCTCATTTTGTGCTATTTACGTGCGTGTAAATATCGTGTGTGCGCGTTTTAAGTATGTGTTAAAGATTGTTATTACTTGCCCACGCAAAAGTGGGTAAAGATGTTCTGAAGCGTTTCTTGCGGAGTAATACGCTCTTCGCCAGTAATTTCTGCAAGGTAATCTATCACCATTCTTAAGTCTTCAGCAAGTAGGTCGCCGCTTAGTCCAAGGTTCATGGAGTCGATGACACGTTGTAGACTTTCGTCAGCATGCAGCAAGGCAGAGTAATGCCTAACGGATGTTATAACGATGTCGTTCTCGGAGAGTAGAGGAATGTTGGCTGCCTCAACAATGAGCTGTTCGAGTTTGGAGATATTTGTGCCGTACTTAGCACTAATGTCGACCGAGGAGGAGTTTTGAATGTTGAATTTTGAATTTTGAATTGTCGGCTTCGCCGAGGAAGAATTATTCAATGATGAATTGGTGAGATCCATCTTGTTGCGCACGATGATGAGCTTTTTGCCAGCGACGCGTGTCTTGATGTCCTCAATCTCCGAATCAGACGGTTGCTTGTCGATTAGCCAAAGCACAATCTTGGCTTCCTGCATCTTCTGATAAGTACGCTCTATACCAATATTTTCAACAACATCATCTGTTTTGCGGATGCCAGCTGTATCGACAAAGCGGAACTGTATGCCATTGATGATGGTAGAATCCTCGATAAAATCTCTTGTCGTGCCGTGTACATCGCTCACAATGGCTTTCTCCTCATGCAGCAGATGATTGAGGAGGGTACTCTTTCCTACATTGGTGTTGCCTACTATAGCCACGGGAATGCCGTTTTTCAAGGCGTTGCCAACCTCAAAGGAACGGGCAAGCGAGAGTAGACGCTTATGGATGTCGTTGGCAAGGGTGTAGAGTTCGGAACGGTCGGCAAACTCCAGTTCTTCATGGTCGGAGAAGTCGAGTTCCAATTCCAATAATGATGTTAGCTTAAGCAGATGGGCACGAAGGTCGGCCAACTCGTTGCTGAAGTGACCTTTGAGCTGACTCATAGCCATGTCGTGCGTAGCCTTGTTGGTAGAACTGATAAGGTCGGCCACAGCCTCTGCCTGCGAGAGATCCATCTTGCCATTGAGGAAGGCACACTGGGTAAACTCGCCAGGTCCGGCAGGAGAGCAACCATTCTCGGTTAGCAACAGCATTACTTGCTGAAGCACATAGGCAGAACCATGACATGAAATCTCTACAGAGTTCTCTCCGGTATACGAATGAGGCGCGCGGAAAATAGATACAAGCACCTCGTCGACAACATCGTTATTGGCGTTGACAATATTGCCAAAGGCAAGAGTGTATGCCTTGCGCTCGGACAAAGAAAGAGTTGAGCCGACAGGACGGAAAATCCTATCGGCTATACTAATGGCCTTGGGGCCAGAGATTCGAATAATGCCAATAGCACCACCAGGGGCGGTAGCGATGGCGCAGATGGTATTGTTGTTGAGCATTTAGATATTTACTTAATTATGTTAGTTCTTAAAACTGTGAATTGGAGCCGGTATGCGTCCACCACGGTCTACGAACGGCTGGCATGAGAAGGTGTTGACGGGCATGATGGGAGCATAACCCAAGAGTCCGCCAAAGTCGACCTTATCGCCAACCTTCTTGCCAATAGCAGGAATGACGCGCACGGCTGTGGTCTTCTGATTAATCATACCGATGGCTGCCTCGTCGGCAATGATACCAGCAATAGTTGTAGAGGGTGTGTCGCCAGGGATGGCTATCATATCGAGACCTACGGAGCAAACGCACGTCATAGCCTCAAGTTTCTCGATAGTAAGGGCTCCTGCCTCTACGGCATCAATCATGCCCTGGTCCTCACTTACCGGTATGAAGGCACCACTAAGACCACCTACGTATGAGGAAGCCATAATGCCTCCCTTCTTGACCTGGTCGTTAAGCAAAGCAAGGGCAGCTGTTGTGCCAGGTGCTCCCGGATGCTCAAGACCTATCTCGCGAAGAATATCGGCAACAGAATCGCCTACTGCTGGAGTTGGAGCAAGCGAGAGGTCGATAATGCCGAAAGGAATGCCAAGTCGGCGTGAAGCCTCTTTGGCTACAAGCTGGCCTACACGTGTAATCTTGAAGGCTGTACGCTTGATGGTCTCACAAAGCACCTCAAAGTTCTCGCCACGTACCTGTTCCAAAGCATACTTTACTACGCCCGGACCGCTCACGCCCACGCTTACCACAGCATCAGGCTCGCTCACTCCGAGGAAAGCACCAGCCATAAAGGGATTGTCGTCGGGAGCATTACACAGAACAACAAGCTTGGCGCAACCTATCGACATGCGTTCCTTAGTCTCCTCAGCAGTCTGGCGCACGATGTCGCCCATAAGGCGCACGGCATCCATATTGAT
>CAKPZC010000109.1 GCA_934203355.1 uncultured Prevotella sp.
CCGTCTTTGTAAAACTGCACCTTTGTCGCGTCAACTCCCGTTTCTACCGTGACCTTATGCACTCCTGCATACATAACATCATCGTAGCACTCATCTATCGAGAATGAGTATACATCTTTGCTAGGTACAGGTTCTTGTGCCTCTAATGTAAAGGAGCAAGGGTATTGAAGCATATACCAACCGCTACCACTGTATTTTGCATATACGTCGTATATAATTGATGGTATATTAACATTTAATTCAACAATCCAATATTCTGTATTATCAGAGTATTGTTTAATGTTTTTGACACGACTGCTATTTCTATTGACTGTTAAAGTATATATGTCATTGGCATAATCGACAAAACGGATTTTTTCAGGTGAATTTATTACTTTTACTGCTACCGTGGCAGTTCCTCCTATATACGAAGAATTTTTGACATAGGCATAACTTACACCTTTTTTATACTCTGTAATACCTTTATAGAATATTACCGGTCGAATTCCAACATCCGAATAATATGGACTTGCGTAACTTACTAATACTCCGTCAGCCCACAATTTGCCTGAATACATACCGTCTATGCTGGCAAAATAACCGGACATTTCATATTCGGTATCAACCGCTAATCCTGACCACCAAACTGTTGAACCCAATCCCTGAGATCTGGCATAATCTGTTTCGGCTGAAATACTGTTAAGATAATTTTCCTGCTCGTAGTTTAGAAATTCGTTATACTTTTGATACAAAGAATCTTCCTCATATTTTATAGAAGTAATCTTTGTTCTTTCGTACTTACTAAAAACAGTTTTAAATAAAGTATTTTCAGTCCATTCTTTTAAACTACTGGTACCATAGAGATCAGCTAAATACTCGCGATTTTTTGTATCTCTACAATTTTCAACCTGACGGTTATATAAGTAATGATGACCTACACCCATTGAATCATAGTAATAAAAAACTTCGCTGTTAAACGGTTGTGAATCTATTATAGAATCGCAAATCAAATATGCGCCGCCATTATAAAAATCTAACGCCCTCCATTTTAAAGGTTCATAGAGAAAATAATATACATTGTTGATATAATAGCCATTATCATCCTGGAATGAACTCTTTTCGGATGATTCTTTTATAGTTGAGGCCGGTCTGTATTGTGAAAAAGTAACTGCACGGTATTTGCTGCCGTTATATGTAAAGTCGGCATATTTCATCCAGTCTCCCTGAATCATACTACCCATTTCTCCGTTACCGGAATAATAGCTGTATGAAATCCAGTTTTTATTTACTTTGTCAAGTTCTGAAATAAGAGTGCTATCTTTTACCTGTGACTGTGGGTATGAGCCGAGTTCAACAACGTCCCAAAATGAAACTTTTTTGGGTACAGCGGCGTAGCTTGCAAGTGATGTTGCCGAAAGCAATAACACCGTTGATAAAACCATACATAATATCCGTTTAGTTATCTTTTTCATATATAGCCCTCCTAAACATATTGTAATTACAATATAACATTTAAAACAGATAAAGTCAATGTATTTTTGCGGCGGCATGAGGCATGCCGCCCTACGCAGTGCCTTGCCGAGAAAAAAGAGCCGACGCGGTTGCGTCGGCTCAGGTTGTTATTTGAAGCGAACCCAGACGTTCATTACCTGGTCTGTGAACTCAAATGCGGATTTCTGTGATCTTGTGCGGATATAGTATTCCATATCCTCGCCGAGCTCCGAGAAGTTCATGTTTATGCTCCAAATCTTTTTGTCGTCCTCGATAACATAGCTTGCGTTGTCGGCTGAATAAGTCCAGGTGTTGCCGTCTTTGTAAAACTGCACCTTTGTCGCGTCAACTCCCGTTTCTACCGTGACCTTATGCACTCCTGCATACATAACATCATCGTAGCACTCATCTATCGAGAATGAGTATACATCTTTGTCGGTTTCACGTTCTTGGGCGGTGAGGAGAAATGGTTTTGAATATTCAGACCAGCCTAAGCGTTCATATTTTGCATATACATTATATGATATTGACGGTGCTTTAGCTTTTAGTGTAACAGTCCACACTTCCGAACCGTCGGCATATGTTGAAATGCTTTGAACCGCTTTGCTGTTTCTGTTAAGTGTTATCGTGTTGAATTTTGAATCAACAAAACTGATTTTTGTCGGAGAGCCGTTAAGCATCACAACAATATCTGCATTCTCGCCTATATACGGAGCATTAACGGTTTGTACCGATGTTGCACCAAAGCCAACCATGCGGTAGCCTTTAAGAAATATC
>CAKPZC010000110.1 GCA_934203355.1 uncultured Prevotella sp.
CATGTACAGGGAAACAGAAAGTTTTTAAAAAAAATCACACGCTGCCATTAGCGATACATATTCGCTGAATAGTTACCACCTTCGTTTTTTTTGTCAATTTATGTATACAAATTCAAGTCATTTATATACATATTCTAAACATTTGTTAATATACCCAACTCTCAATAAACCTTTCTCCATTCTATTGCATCCAACAAACAGAGAAAGACAAAAGAGAGAGAGTATATAGAAAATTTAGGATTCAGAATACATTAACAAAACACTATTTTATTATGAGAAAGATTGGGATGACTTGCATGGCAGGACTCTTCCTGTTGTCAATGTCTACAGAATGTATGGCTCGCCAATGGTCGCTGAAGGATTGCATCGACTACGCTCTCGCCAACAACATCCAACTCCAGAAAGCCAAACTTCAGGAATACTCGGCACTTGAAGACGTGAAGCAGAGCCAGTCGGCATTGCTGCCGTCGCTCAGCCTGTCGACCTCACAGAACGTGAGCTACAACCCATGGCCCGAGAAAGGCTCGGCTATGATTGCAGGCAACAAAGTGCAGTCGAGCGTAGACAAGGTCTACTATAACGGCTCCTACTCGCTCAGCGGCAACTGGACCGTATGGGACGGCAACAAGAAGCAGAACACCGTGAAGCTAAACAAACTCTCGGCTCAACAGGCACAACTCGACTCTGCCACAACCGCCAACAACGTACTGGAGCAGATTGCCCAGCTCTACGTGCAGATTCTATATTCAAACGAAGCAATATCTGTGACGAAGGAAAGCCTCAAGACAAGCCAAACCAACGAGGAGCGAGGCAAGACAATGGTCAACGTGGGCAAGATGAGCAAAGCCGACCTGGCACAGCTCACAGCACAACGCGCTCAGGACGAATACAATATTGTGGAGGCTGAAAGCAATCTGCGCAACTATAAGCGACAACTCAAGCAATTGCTGCAGATTGCCGACAACGAGGAGTTCGACATAACCATACCCACCACCACCGACGAAATGGCTCTCAAGGAGGTGCCAGCTCTCAACGATGTGTATGCCGCATCACTCGAACAGCGACCCGAAATCAAAAATGCCAAACTCGGCATCGAGAGCAGCGACATCAGTGTGAAGATTGCAAAGGCAGGAAAACTGCCAACCATCGGACTCAATGCCGGACTGTCCACCAACACGTCGTCGATGAACAGTAATGCCTGGGGCACACAGCTCAAAAACAACTTGACATTTGGTGGCGGCGTAACTGTTAGCATCCCGCTATTCGACAACCGCCAAACAAAGACAGCCGTAAACAAGGCTATGATTCAGAAACAGAGCTATCTGCTCGACTTGCAGGACAAGCAGACCACACTCTACTCTACCGTGGAGAACTATTGGCTACAGGCTGTCACCAACCAGAACAAGTTCAAAGCCGCACAAGTGTCAACCGAAAGTGCACAGGCAAGCTACGAACTCCTGTCGGAACAGTTCAAGCAGGGACTGAAAAACATAGTGGAACTGATGACAGGAAAGACCAATTTGCTACAAGCACAGCAGAACGAGTTGCAGAGCAAGTATCTCGCAATACTCAACCTTAATATGCTGGAGTTTTATAAGACAGGAGAAATTAAGTAAAAGAAAATGATTTGAAAATTTAGGAGGTAAGACACTATGCCATACCTCCTAAAGACAACAAGAGAAATAATTAAGTAACAGTTCAGAATTATTTTTACATATATAGGAGGAGAGTGCGTCAAAACTCATACAATGCGGGCTGAAAGTCCAATGACCTCCATAGCCCAAGGCACCGCCTTGGGTAAACGGATACAAAACCGAACAACGC
>CAKPZC010000111.1 GCA_934203355.1 uncultured Prevotella sp.
TACACGTGGTAGGTGCCAGGCTTAATCTGCAGCTGATAACGTGCTACCTTTTCGTTGATCATTTCGTTAGCTTGAGGTGCGAGTAACTCCTGCGACAGAAATGTGCCTACGCTATTAACTGGGAAGGCATAAAGGTGAAGGTCGTTAATCTTGCACTCTTCTACAGAGGCATTGTATGTAGGGTTGCTGCTGCTCAGACTGCTCGTGATGGCATCGCCCTCGCGAGTCACTGGTACATAGACACACAGATTGCCCTCAGACGGTGCTGGGGTGTTGTATACGTCGGCATCATCAGTACAAGCTGCCAGCAACAACAGGGCAGCTACAGAAAGGAGTATGTCTGCAAGTCGTTTCATTGTTTATTGTTATTATTAATTTAGATTTAAGAATGTGGTCATATTTATCTTTATATATGAGGGCAATCTGTAGGAGGATATGGCATCCCTGCCATATCCACTCTGCCATGATTGTTCAGCCGATATAATGGGTATGGCAAGGATGCCATACCCTCCTACTATATGTAAAGCTAAATCTGAACTATTACTTAAAGATTATTCAGAACTCTTACTTAGTGTATAGTGGGGGCATCGTTTAGAGGTCCACTCTCTGAATGCGTTTTGCCCAGTCGAGGATTCCCACCGAAAGGTTTATATACTGCCACTCCGAGCCTTTCAGGAAGAAGTCGAGTCGGTAGTCGTATTCGCGGTCGAGATATTCCTGTATGCCGTAGTGTTGTGCGGCATAGGCGTCGCGTCCCTGCTGCAGGATGTCGGGCAGGTTGATGCGTGCCACGGTCTCGCCAGTTTTCTTATTATATATATGCAGCATGGCGTTGCGGTTGTTCTCCTCGGGAGGGAAGTAGACAATTCGCGAGACTGTCAGTCCGGCGTGAGCCGTGCGTTCCTTCACGTTGCCTGTTTCGTCGCGGAAGTCGGTTGTCCAAGTATGGAAAGGCTTATAGCGCAGTTGTGAGTCGCTTGCCAGAGAGTTGTCGTGATTGATGTGTCCGTTGTCGGCAATAATCTCGAAACCGAAGTCGTCGTCGGATATGTCGGCAGGAGCGTCGATTTGGTGTAGCGATACGGTGATTTGTTTTGTGTCGCGCACCAACGATAGGGTGTCGTGAGTAGCTTGCATGTCGTAAACGGTAGTGAGGTGTTGCGACATGGCGTGCCATAGAGTGTCGAGAGGAGCCGAGCAGTCCACCTCGTCGATGTCGCCCGCTTCTATGCGGTCGAGCACAGTGTTGAATCGTGTCATGTCCTCGCCGTCGGTGTGGGCGTGGATGCGGAATTTTGCTCCCGAAGAAGCCAATGCGTCCTCATAGCGTTTCTGTTGGGCTATGGCAATGAACTGGTAGTCGCCGGGTTGCAGGTCGAGATGAACGGCAAAGTCGTGGCGGCGTATAGGAGCATCGGCTACTGTGTTGTAGGCATCCTGTCGCATAAGGAACTTGCCGTCTTTGTCGTACACCATGACAACGATGCCTCCCACATGGTCGTGGAAGAGGTCGGCGCGCTGCGTGTTGTAGTCGTAGCGGAAGTGCAGATAGACCCCATTGTCGCAAGGCTCAAGGTCGTCGTGCATCAGCGAGCATGAAGCCAGCAATGGTGCGACAACAAGGAGTGAGCATAAAGATTTTAGCAGTCCGTGAAACATAATGTTTGCCGTTATTAGTTTAAAATATATTTTTTGATATTGATGCTTAATATAGCGGCGGACTCTCCGGCATCCGCCGCTTTCAACAATACCATTATTATGATTACTTTTTATTTACGCAAGATTTTGAAGAGGGCGGAGACCGGAGAACTCCGCCAC
>CAKPZC010000112.1 GCA_934203355.1 uncultured Prevotella sp.
ATGCAAGCATTGGGTAATTTATTGTTATCCAATGACTTGCTTTCTTGTAAAATTACAAGTCTGCTAATTTAAGGTATAAAACAAAAAAGACATGAAACAATGTGAAAAAATGAAGTTTATTTTTCAAAGTCGATGTAATTCTAAACATAATACGTAAATTTGCATTTTGAAAGATGAATCTATATTTATAAACATGATAAACTAAAAACAAAATGAAACAGACAAACGTTAAGCCTGCTGACGGAAAGTTGGGTATTATGGTCGTAGGTTGTGGTGCTGTTGCTACTACATTCATGACTGGTGTGTTTATGACTCGTAAAGGACTTGCCAAGCCAGTTGGCTCAATGACTCAATATGACAAGATTCGTGTGGGTCGTGGAGCAGATAAGAAATATTTGCACTATAAGGACATCGTTCCCCTTGCTGACCTCAACGACATCGTATTCGGTACATGGGATGTTTATCCTCAGAATGCCTACCAGGCTGCCATGTATGCCGAGGTGTTGAAGGAAAAGGACATCAACCCCGTGCGCGAGGAGCTTGAGCAGGTGGTGCCGATGAAGGCTGCCTTCGACAAGAACTATGCTAAGCGCTTGGACGGCGACAACGTGAAGGACTGCAAGACACGTTGGGAGATGGTTGAGGCTTTGCGTCAGGACATACGCGACTTCAAGGAGAAGAATGGCTGCGCCCGCATCGTGATGATTTGGGCTGCGTCTACCGAGATATATGTTCCCGTTGATATGGAAATCCATGGCACTCTTGCCGCTCTTGAGGCTGCCATGAAGGCCGACGACCGCCAGCACATCGCTCCGTCTATGTGCTATGCTTACGCTGCCCTGGCCGAGGGTGCTCCATTTATCATGGGCGCTCCTAACACTACTGTTGACATTCCTGCTATGTGGGAACTCGCCGAGAAGACCAAGATGCCTATCGCAGGCAAGGACTTCAAGACAGGTCAGACTCTCGTGAAGAGTGGTTTCGCTCCGATGATTGGCACTCGTTGCCTCGGTTTGAGCGGTTGGTTCTCTACCAACATCCTTGGCAACCGCGACGGTCTTGTTCTCGACGAGCCTGCCAACTTCCACACCAAGGAGGTGAGCAAGCTTTCTACTCTTGAGACAATCCTCAAACCCGATGTTCAGCCCGACCTCTATGGTCACGGCAACGACGAGGACACTCAGTACTACCACAAGGTGCGCATCAACTATTATCCACCTCGCAACGACAACAAGGAGGGATGGGACAACATCGACATCTTCGGATGGATGGGCTATCCTATGCAGATTAAGATCAACTTCCTCTGCCGCGACTCTATCCTTGCCGCTCCTCTGTTGCTCGACCTTACATTGCTGAGCGACCTTGCTGCACGTGCCGGACGCTATGGCATACAGCGCTTCTTGAGCTTCTTCCTCAAGGCTCCAATGCACGACTACACCAAGGGCGAGGAGGCTGTCAACCATCTCTATCAGCAGTATACAATGCTGAAGAATGCTATCCGCGAAATGGGTGGCTATGAGGCTGACGAAGAAATGGATTAATGAATAAATAGAATAAGAATAAACGTCCATTACACGATTAGATTGTCAACGACAATTATTCGTGTAATGGACGTTTTTTTTACTTGTGTAATTGATGCTACTTTTTAAGGATTGATTGTTTTTATCTACTGTCAGTTCTAAAAAAGAGGGTGTGTCAAAATAGGAGTTAAAGGAAGTTAGGGCTTCGCCCGAAGTTAACGGAAGTTCTTGCTAAGGCAAGCGGC
>CAKPZC010000113.1 GCA_934203355.1 uncultured Prevotella sp.
GTCAGAGCGTTATATTAATAATTTAACGGGTGATTTCAGCATCTGTTTTTCGGAACATCTAACTGAACACCCTATCTGGCAGATGCAGAAGCCTGCGCTGCCATCGCGTTACAAATACTATAAAGAAATGTATTCTTTCTGATATTCTAAATCCATTTGAGCTATATGAAATCGAATCAAAAGATATTAGATGATATTACAATCATTCATTTTTCTCAATCTCCAACAGAATTCTCTTTGCCTCCAGGCCTCCTGCATAACCGGTCAAAGAACGGTTGCTGCCTATGACGCGATGGCAAGGAAAGAGGATGCTGATGCCGTTGGCCCCTATTGCTCCTGCCACAGCTCTTACAGCATCTGGACGACCTATGCCGGCAGCTATCTGGCTGTAACTCATGGTAGCTCCATATGGGATATTGAGCAGGGCATTCCATACCCGTAGCTGGAAGTCGGTACCCACAGGATGCAACGGGATGCTGAACGCCTTGCGATTGCCTGCAAAGTATTCTTCGAGTTGCCTTCGGGTTTCGTTCGAGACGAGAGAGGTCTCTATCTTCAGTTCGGCATTCAAACTGCTCACGAGTCGACGCATGTTGCGTTCGGCACGTGGATTGTCTTTCCAATCGCAAAGACACAACTCTTCGCCAACAGAAGCCAATACCAACTCCCCACATGGAGAGTGGTAATATTGGAGATTTATCGTATGTTTGTTGTTCTTCATATCTGTCTTCTATCCATGCCATAAGTACAGCTACGGCATACTGCTGTTCGGATATTGTCAATTGTCTGCCAGCGGGTATATGGTGCCATTTGCAGAGTGTGCAAAGTTAATGTAAGTAAATAGGATTGGCTACATGTATTATCATATTTGCACGTGTTTAATATTGTATTTGCAAATTTACGATTTATTTAATTGAAAAAGAAATGTAGCAAGGAATTTTAGCTATAATAAGTTGTTGGGGTTGTGATTCTATACGTATTCCTTCGTTCTTCGTTCATCCTTCATAGTGAACGAGGGGAATTATAACAGATGTTGTTGGTTATAGTAGAATCTTTTTGAGAAAGTGCAACTTTTCCTCAAAATTTATTTTTGCGAAAAAATGTGACATATCTGACATAATCGCTGCAACTGACTTAATATCAAGTCTTTAAAGACTGGCAGATACATGTCACATTTTGAAAATGGAGGTGAAATGTGCCATACTAAACTATATATGTGCCATACTAAAACAAAAAAATAACAGTTGTGGACACATGTAGGCTGCTACTGTCAATAACAAAGGCTTCTTAAACTCATTTTTTTTGAAGTCAAGGATCTTGTTCTTAACCATCCCAATCAGCTTTGGGTGGCAGACATAACATACATTGAAACGGATGACGGCGTAGTGTACCTACACCTGGTAACTGATGCCTGGACACATGAAATCATAGGCTGGGTAGTGTCGGACACACTTATGGCCGTAAATACAATGGCAGCCCTTAAAATGGCTATAGAGCATACCGGAGGCGTTGACCTAAGTGGGTTGATACACCATTCGGACCGTGGCTCGCAATATTGCAGCAATGCCTACGTGGACTTGCTGAAATCCATCAATGCGTCAATTTCAATGACGGAGGA
>CAKPZC010000114.1 GCA_934203355.1 uncultured Prevotella sp.
CCTGCAAAAGGAGAGGTTTCTGTAAGCTTTGACGTTGTTGTAAATGAAAAAACAACAGCAGGAGAAGTTGTAAAATTAGTAAGCAATACTGCAACAATTGGAAACACATCAACAGAAGAAGTTGAAACAAAAGTTGCAAATATTACAGGAGAAAAAGAAGTAAGTGATAAAGTAGCAAATGTTGGAGATACATTAACATATACAATAATTCTAACAAATAACGGAAATGGTGATGGAAAAGTAACTGTAACAGATGCTATACCAGAAGGTACAAAAATAAAAGTAGCAACAACAGATGGATACGACTTGGAAACCAATACAATGACTTGGAAAAATGTAGAAGTAAAAGCTGGAAAATCAGTTGAATTAACATTGGAAGTTGTTGTTGAAGATAACACGAGTGTAATAAAAAACAAGGCTTATGTTGATGATAATAAAATACCAGAAGAACCAGAAACAGCTGTAAAACATCATTATACAGTTGAACACTATACTGAAAATCTTGATGGAACATATTCAAAAGTTGAAAAAGATACAGTAGTTAGTGCAGATGTTGAGATAGGAACCAAGGTAAGTTACGAGAATAATAACTACGAAGGATTTACATTTGATGATAGCAAGACAGAAAACAAAGATGCTACAGTACCAGATAATAATAATTTAGTTGTAAAATTGTATTATACAAGAAATAGTTACAAAGTAACATATGAGTATGAGGAAGAAGCTCCAACAGGAGCAAGTGAGCTACCAGCAGAAGCAACATATAAATATGGAGCAAGTGTAACAGTAGCAGAAGATGCAACAGCACCAGGATATACATTTAGTGGATGGGATAAAGAAGATTTTACAATGCCAGCAAACGATGTAGTAATCAAAGGAAGCTTTACAGCAAATACAAATACAGAATACAAAGTAGAGCATTACTTAGAAAACTTAGATGGTAAAGCATTTACATTAAAAGATACAGAAACATTAGCAGGAACAACGGATACAACAGCAACAGCAACACCAAAACAATATCCAGGATTCACATATGATTCAACAGTAGAAGGAACAAAGACATCTGGAACAATAACAGGTGATGGTCAATTAGTATTAAAGTTGTATTATACAAGAAACAGTTACAAAGTAACATATGAGTATGAAGGAACAGTTCCAACAGGAGCAAGTGAGTTACCAGCAGAAGCAACATATAAATATGGAGAAAAAGTAACAGTAGCAGAAAATGCAACAGCACCAGGATATACATTTAGTGGTTGGGATAAAGAAGACTTCACAATGCCAGCAAGTGATGTAG
Organism: uncultured Prevotella sp.; assembly: GCA_934203355.1. Classification (GTDB taxonomy): domain Bacteria; phylum Bacteroidota; class Bacteroidia; order Bacteroidales; family Bacteroidaceae; genus Prevotella. Next base: position 1,298 of record CAKPZC010000114.1, read on the forward strand.
TAATCAAAGGAAGCTTTACAGCAAATGATAATACACAATACAAAGTAGAACATTACTTAGAAAACTTAGAAGTCTTAGATGGTGAAAAATTTACATTAAAAGATACAGAAACATTAGCAGGAACAACAGATACAACAGTAACAGCAGAACCAAAAACATATGAAGGATTTACATTTGATTCAACAGTAGAAGGAACAAAGACATCTGGAACAATAACAGGTGATGGTCAATTAGTATTAAAGTTGTATTATA